>NZ_JBEOSF010000021.1:109367-146667 GCF_040302725.1 Kitasatospora sp. NPDC097605
GGTGTGGCCGAGGACCTGCTCGGATTGGGCGAGGGTGGTCTCGTAAAGGGCGATGGCGCGGTTGATGTCTCCGGCGGACTGATAGGCGTGGGCGAGGTTGTTACGGCTGATGAGGGTGTGGGGGTGGGTGTGGCCGAGGATCTGTTCTCGTTGGGTGAGGGTGGTTTCGTAGAGGGCGATGGCGCGGTTGGTGTCTCCGGCGGACTGATAGGCGTGGGCGAGATTGTTACGGTTGCTCAGGGTTCTGGGGTCGGTATCGCCGAGGACCTGCCGGCAGAGGCTTACGGCGGCGCGGAACAAGGGGATAGCACGGGCATCGTGCCCCTGATCGCGGAGGCGATTGGCTGCGGCGAAATACAGGCTGGCCGCGTGGTCGTTCTGGAGGTCGCCGGTTGTGGTGGCGGCGAGGGCGGTCAGATGCGGTAGGAGCGGATCCCACTCCGGGGTGGCGTCGAGTGCCGGGTCCCCGTCGGGGTTGAGGGCTCGCCGCAGGGCGTCCTCCGCCGCGCGGCGTCCCGCCGGGGATCCATCCGGTTGGGCGGGCGCGGTGGTGCGGAGGACAGTCTGAACGAGGCGGTGGACGCTGATGGTGTCCGCAGTGACGGTGGCCATGCTGTAGGCGTTCAGGAGGCCTAGTGCTTCGTGGAGGCCGTCGTTCTCGCCCTCTGTCGCACCGAGAAGGGCGATGGGGATGTCGTCGGGGGCGAGCCAGGCCAGGGTCCGCAGGATGTCGACGGCGTACGGGTTGCGGGAGGTGAGGGCATGGAGGGTCTGGGCCCAGATACGGGCGATGGTGCGTTCGGCGTCGAGGCCGTCGGCGCTCTTGTCAAGTTTGGTGGGCAGGCTTCGCCGGTAGGCGTCGATGGTCATGCTGGGGTGCTGCTGGAGGTAGGCGCCGGCCTGCTCCAGGGCGAGTGGCAGGAAGCCCATGTCGGCGGCCAGCTTGTACGCATCCTGGCGTTCGCGGGCCGTCGGCGCGTCCTCAGGGAAGGCATAGGTGCAGATCACTTCGGCGGCCTCGCCCGGGTCGAGGATGCCGAGCGTGTAGGTGCGAACCGTTCGCGGCCAGCCTATGGCGCGGCGGCTGGTGATGAGGTGGTGGCCCCCGCTGAGCGCGCCGAGGTAGCGGTTGAGGTCTATAGGGTTTTCGACGTTGTCGAACACCAGGAGCCATCCGTGGTGCCACTGCAGCCACGCCATTGCCCACTCGGCCCGCTGCTGTTGGGACGCGGTATCGGACCAGGCCGGCCGGAGGCGCCGGGCCAGGTCTGCGAGGGACTGTTGGATGAGGGCCGGGCTCTCGGCGGTGATCCACCAGACGAGCGAGTACTCATGGCAGTACCGGTGGGCGTAGGCGAGGGCAAGCGCGCTCTTCCCTACCCCGCCGAGGCCGTGCACGGTCGAGGCTTGGGTGATTGTCATTCCGCCCGCCGTAGAGAGTGTTTCGCGCAGCCAGGCGAGGGCCTCCTCCCGCCCGATGCACAGCGGAACGGGCGCGAGATTGGTGAGGCCCGGCGGTGCCTCGACATCGCGGGCCGCGTTCAGGATCTCCGCAGGCAGGCCGATCACATCGCCCGTGTGAGCGGTCCCGATACTCTGCGCGGCGATCGACCCCGCTCCCGCCGCCTCGAAGCTGCCGCCGCTCACTCGCCGCTGCGGTGGCCGTCGCCCGTGATGGCGGTGGTGATCGTGTGCGCCGCGATGGACCGCTCACCCGAGGCCGTGATGATCACCGAGCCGGCCGCACGCGCCGGCAGCAGCGCGGCGAGCTCCTCGCGCAGCTCGGCGTCCTCCCGCAGCGCCCGCTTGAGCTGCTGGCGCAACGCCGCCGCCGCGTCCGCGTCCTCGGGATCCTCGGCGGCGTCCTGCACCGCGCCCTCCAGCGCGGCCTGCTCGGCCGCGCCGCCGCGCCGGAACACCGCCTGGAGGATCCGCCGGCCCAGGTTGGCCGTGGCGTCGGCGGCGGCGTCCTCGGCGCGGACGAGGACCGCGCCACCGTACGCGCCCACCGCCGCCGTCAGGTACGGACCGGCCTGCCGCGCCAGCTCGACGATCTCCGTGCCCATCCCCGTCTCCCTCGGGTCGACCCCCAACTGCCCTGCGGCAGCTCAGGGGGAGAGCCTAGAGCAGGACGGTGATGGCGGTGGCCAGATGCCCGTCGTGGACGCGCCACCGGCCGTCGAGGGTGGGCAGGGGCGACGGGACGAGGAGGGTGGCGGTGAAGGTGCCGTCGGGGCGGAGGGTGAGGTCGGCCTCGGAGAAGTCGAGGAAGCGCTGGGTGAGCGGGAACCAGCTCTTGTAGACCGACTCCTTGGCGCTGAACAGGATGCGGTCCCACGGGATGTCGGGTCGGTCGGCGCTGAGCGCCGCGTTGCGCCGCTGCTCGGCCGGGAGGGCGATGGCGTCGAGGACGCCCTCCGGCAGCGGGAGCGCCGGCTCGGCGTCGATGCCGACGGAGCGGACGGCGTCGGCCGGGGCCACGGCGGCGGCGCGGAAGCCGGCGCAGTGGGTGAGCGAGCCGACGACGCCGTCGGGCCAGCCGGGGGCGCCGCGCAGGCCGGGGAGGAGGGGGCGGTAGGGGACGCCGAGGCGGGTGAGGGCGCGGCGGGCGCAGTGGCGGACGGTGGTGAACTCGCGGCGGCGGGATTCGACGGCGCGGGCGATGACCGCCTCCTCCTCGGGCTCTAGACGGGCCTCGGGCGGGTCGGAGTAGGCGGTCTCGACCACGACGGGTGCGGGCAGGAGTTCGTTGATCACTGTTCCCCCGGACAGGACGGACGACGGATGACACGAGCCATCCGGAGGATAGCGCGATGATCAGACGGATGATCCGCTATTCGAAGGCGGCGGCGGCCTCCCGCAGCGCGCGGGCGACGACGGCCGGGTCGTCGGGGGCGGGGTCGCCGGGCAGGTAGGTGACGGCGCGCAGCCCGCCGCTGTAGCGGAACGAGCGGTGGCGCTCGTACACCGGCCAGGAGACCGGCGACCTGCGGTCGACGCCGACACTGATGCCCTGGAACGGGGCCATGCCGATGAGCTGGTGGACGGGGCCGAGCCGGCCGGTCTCCGCGCCGTCGACCAGGACGCGGAACTCCCAGCGCAGGCCGGCCACCGCCGCCGCCTCGACGGTGAGCAGGTGGGCGCCGGGGGCGAGCGGGCCGGCGTCGGCCTCGAAGAGTTCGCCGTACTGGTTGTAGGCGAGGCGCAGCCGACCGTCCTCGACGTAGAGGCTGTAGCCGCCGCCCTGGTCGCCGTGCGAGACCAGCACGCCCGCGTCCTCGGCGCCGTGCCGGGCGAGTTCGACCTCGATGGCGAAGGAGCGGAAGGAGATCAGCCGGGACGAGCGGTAACGCTCCAGTTCGGGTGTGCCGGCGAGCAGCCGCAGCGGGCGGCGCAGCCTGGCGTCGTCGGGGTGGCGGCGGGCGAGGGCGCCGCTGCCGTCGGTGAGCGGGAAGACGCCGTTGCGCCAGGCGGCGGCCTCCCAGGCGGCGGACAACTCCTTGACCACGTCGGGGTGTTCCTCGGCGAGGTCGTGGATCTCGGTGGGGTCGGTGCGCAGGTCGTACAGCGCCCACTCGCCGTCGTCGTACGGGGTGCCGGGGCGGTGCAGGGTGACGAGCTTCCAGCCGTCGCGGTAGTAGCTGCGGTTGCCGGTCATCTCGCAGTACTGCTCGGGGTGGGTGGAGGCGGTGGCCGGATCGCGCAGCACGGGGGCGAAGGTGAAGCCGTCCAGGGACTGTACGGCCTGCCCGGAGCGCTGCGCGGGCCGTTCGACGCCGGCGAGGTCGAGCAGGGTGGGCAGCAGGTCGGTGACGTACTGGTACTGGGTGCGGACGCCGGGGTCGCCCTCGGCGCGCGGGAGGCCGGCGGGCCAGCTGAGGACGAAGGGCACCCGGACGCCGCCCGCGTGGGTCTGGCCCTTGTAGAGGCGGAACGGGGTGTTGGAGGCCATGCCCCAGCCGCGCGGGTAGTGCACCAGTGAGCGCGGGCCGCCGATCAGCTCGACCTCCCGTTCGACGTCGGGGTTCCAGTCCTCGGGGAGGCCGGGGTGGTGGACGAAGCGGCTGAAGTAGCTGCGGGTGCCCTCGGCGCCGCCCTCGCCGGTGCCGCCGTTGTCGGAGGTGAACACCACGATGGTGTTGTCGAGTTCGCCCAGCGCGGCGAGGGTTTCGAGGAGCCGGCCGAGGTTCTGGTCGACGTTGTCGACCATGGCGGCGTAGACCTCCATGTAGCGGGCGTAGAGCTGCCGCTGGGCGGGGGTGAGCTCGCTCCAGGGGCCGACCTCGTAGCCGGATTCGCCGTTGCGGTCGGGCAGTTCGGTGTCGGGCGGGAAGTGGCCGGCGGCGAGCTGGCGGGCGAACCGGGCGGCCCGCAGTTCGTCCCAGCCGCCGTCGTAGCGGCCCTTGTGCCTGGCGAGGTCCTCGGGCTTGGCCTGCAGCGGGCCGTGCACGGCGTTGTGGGCGAGGTAGAGGAAGAACGGCTTGTCGGCGTCGTGGGCGCGCAGCGACGTCACCATGTCGATGGCCCGGTCGGTGATGTCGTCGGTGTAGTAGTAGCCGTCGGGCAGGTCGTCGATGTCCAGCGGGCTGTTGTCGCGGACGAGTTGGTGCGGGTGGAAGAGGCTGGTGAGACCTTCCAGGACGCCGTAGTACTGGTCGAAGCCCTTCTGCAGCGGCCAGTTGGCGCGGTCGTCGGCGGCGTTGGAGGCGGAGTCGCGGGTGAGGTGCCACTTGCCGACGGCGTAGGTGGCGTAACCGGCGTCGTGCAGCAGTTCGGCGAGGGTGGGGATGTCGTCGGCGATCTCCATGCCGTAGCCGGGGAAGCCGGGGTCGGCGTTGGCGACGAAGGAGTAGCCGACCCGGTGCGGGTTGAGGCCGGTGAGCAGGGCGGCCCGGGCGGGGGAGCAGAGCGGCATGGTGTGGTAGTTGGCGAGTTTGACGCCGCGCTCGGCGAGGCCGTCCAGGGCCGGCGTGGGGATCTCGGCGCCGAACGGGCCGATGTCGCTGTAGCCGAGGTCGTCGACCAGGACGACGACGACGTTGGGCGCGCCCTCGCGCGGGCGGACCCGCTGCGGCCAGGCGGGGGTGGACTCGCGGAAGGTGCGGCCGACGGTGCCGGGGAAGCCGGCGTACGGGTCGCGGTGGGCGGTGCCGGGCGGGACGTCGGTCATGCGGTGCTCCGGGTGGTGAGGACGGCGGGCCGGGTCTCCAGGCGCGGTACGGCGGCCAGGAGTTCGGCGGTGTAGGGGTGTTCGGGCGCGGTGACGACCCGGTCGGCCGGGCCGGTCTCGACGATCCGGCCGCGGTGCATGACGGCGATCCGGTGGCTCACCTGGCGGACCACGGCCAGGTCGTGGGCGATGAACAGCAGGGCGAGGCCGAGGTCGCGCTGGAGGCGGGCGAGCAGGTCGAGCACCTGCGCCTGTACCGAGACGTCCAGCGCGGAGACCGGCTCGTCGCAGATCAGCACGCTCGGCTCGGGCGCCAACGCCCGGGCGATGCCGATCCGTTGGCGCTGTCCGCCGGAGAAGGCGCGCGGGGGCCGGTCGGCGCTGTCGGGGTCGAGGCCGACCTGCTCCAGCAGTTCGGCGACCCGCCGGTCGCGCGCGGCCCGGTCGCCCGGGCCGTGGGCGATCAGCGGCTCGGCGATGATCTGGCCGGCGGTCATCCGGGGGTTGAGCGAGGAGTACGGGTCCTGGAAGACCAGCTGCACCTCGCGCCGGGCGGCCCGCTCGCCGCCGCGTCCGAACTCCCGCCCCCGGAAGCGGATCTCGCCGCCGCTCGGGGCGTGCACCTGGACCAGTGCGCGGGCCAGCGTGGACTTGCCGGAGCCGGACTCGCCGACCAGGCCGAGCGTCTCGCCCGGGTGCAGCACCAGGTCGACGCCGTCCAGCGCGGTGACCGCGCGCCGCCGCGAGCCGTAGGTCTTCCGCAGGCCGGTGACGGTGAGCAGCGGCTCGGACCCCGGCACGCTGTTGGCGGCGGCCTCCGAGGGCGCCTCCAGCCGTGGGACGGCGGCCAGCAGCTGCTTGGTGTACGGGTGTTGCGGCGCGGTGAGGACCTCGGCGGTGGCGCCGGACTCGACCACCTTCCCGTGCCGCATCACCAGCAGCCGGCGGCAGGTCTGCGCGATCACCCCGAGGTCGTGGCTGATCACCACCAGCGCGGTGCCGGTCTCCCGGTTGATCCGGGTGAGCAGGCGCAGGATCTGCTGCTGGACGGTCGGGTCGAGGGCGGTGGTCGGTTCGTCGGCGACGAGGACCTCCGCGTCGTTGGCGAGCGCGAGGGCGATCATGATGCGCTGGCGCTGGCCGCCGGAGAACTGGTGCGGGTGGTCGCGTAGCCGCCCGGCGGCGTCGGGGATGCCGACCAGGTCGAGCAACTCGACGGCGCGGTCGGCGCGTTCGCGCCTGTCGGGGCGGCCGCCGTGGGCGCGCAGCGCCTCGTCGAGCTGCTTGCCGACGGTGAGCACCGGGTTGAGCGAGGACATCGGGTCCTGGAAGACCATGGCGATCCGCCGGCCGCGGACGGCCCGCAGGGCGCGTTCGGGCAGGGCGGCGAGGTCCTGGCCGGCCAGTTCCACCGAGCCGCCGGTGATCCGGCCGCCGGCGGGGAGCATGTGCAGCAGGGCGAGCGCGGTGGTGGACTTGCCGGAGCCGGACTCGCCGACCAGGCCGAGGGTGTCCCCGGCGGCGAGGTCGAAGCCGACGCCGTCCACGGCGGTGGTGCCGTCGAACGCCACGGAGAGGTCGGTGACCCGCAGCACGGCGCGGTCGGGACTGCTGGTCATCGGCGGATCCCCCGGTTCAGGGCCTCGGCGATCAGCGTGAAGCCGAGCACCAGCGCGGTGGTCGCGGCCAGCGGGGCGGCCGCGAAGGTCGGATGGGTGGCGAGGTAGCCGACGGACTGGCTGAGGATCGAGCCCAGGGTCGGCTCCGGCGGGCGTACGCCGAGCCCGAGGAAGCTCATCGCGCCCTCGATGAACACGCCGACGGAGAGCGCCACCGCGCTCTGCACGATCAGCGGGTCGACGGCATTCGGCAGCACGTGCCGCAGCAGCACCCGGGCCCGGGAGGCGCCGCCGACCCGGGCGGCCAGCGCGTACTCGCGCTCCCGCTGGACCAGGATGCCCGAGCGCAACTGACGTCCGAACAGCGGAACTTCGGCGATCGCGATCACGATGAACACCGGCCAGCGGCCCGGGCCGAGCACGGCCGTGACGGCCAGCGCCAGGATCATCCCGGGGAAGGCGAGCACCAGGTCGAAGACCCGCTGGACGGCGGTGTCGGCCCAGCGGTGGGTGGCCGAGAGCAGGGCGAGCGAGCAGCCGAGCAGCGCGCCGACCGGCACCGCGCCGACGGTCAGCGCGAGGTCGGTGGTGATGCCGTGCAGGACCCGGCTGAGCAGGTCCCGCCCGAGGTCGTCGGTGCCGAGCGGGTGATCGGCGCTGGGCCCGGCGAGTGCCAGCGGGCCCTGGGCGTTGGGGTCGTGGTCGGTGAGCAGCGGCGCGAGCAGGCCGGCCAGGGCGATCGTGCCGACCAGGGCGAGCCCGGTCAGGCCGCGGGCGGTGAGCAGCCCGGCGAGGTACCGGTTGCGGACGGCGGCGCGCGCGGGGCGCGCCGGGGCGGGGGCGGTCAGGGCGGTCATCGGTTACTCCCACCGGATCCGGGGGTCGAGCCAGGCGTACACGAGGTCGGTGAGCAGTTGCACGGCGACGTAGCCGGCGACGATCAGCAGCAGCAGGGCCTGCACCACGGGGTAGTCGCGGCGCAGCACCCCCTGTTCGACCAGCTGGCCGAGCCCGGGCCAGGCGAAGATCCGCTCCACCAGCACCGCCCCGGCGACCAGGTGGCCGATCTGCAGGCCGAGCACGGTGACGGCGGAGGGCAGCGCGTTGGGCAGGGCGTGCCGCCAGACGATCCGGCGGCGGGAGACGCCGACGGCGGTGGCGGTGCGCACGTAGTCCTCGGCGAGCGCCCGCTGGATGCCGTCGGTGAGGTAGCGGGCGAGCACGGCGGCGCTGGGCAGGGCGAGGCAGACGGCGGGCAGCAGCAGGTACTGCAGCGCGAGGTCGGGGGCGTCGAGCAGCGATTCGTGGCCGCCGGCCGGCAGCAGCCCGAGGGTGACCGCGAACAGCAGCACCAGCAGCACGCCGGTGACGAACGGCGGTACCGCGAGGACGGCGGTGGTGAAGGCGCGGACGGCGGCGGCGACCGGGCGGCGCCGGGCGGTGGCGCCGAGCACGCCGAGCGGCAGGGCCAGTGCGACGACCAGCAGCAGGGCGGCGGCGGTGAGTTGGAGGGTCGCGCCGAGGCCGTCGCCGATCAGGTCGGCGACCTGGCCGCCGATCGCGTAGCTGGGCCCGAGGTCGCCGGTCAGCACCTTGCCGAGCCAGTGCAGGTACTGGCTCGGCAGCGGTTCGTCGAGGCCGAGCCGGGTGCGGATCGCGGCGACGGCCTGCGGTCCGGCGTCGGGGCCGGCCAGCGTGGTGGCCGGGTCGCCGGGGATCAGCCGGAGGATGAGGAAGACCAGGAAGGAGGCGAGGAGGAGGACGATCAGCCCGGAGGGCAGCCGCTTGAGGAGGAAGCTTCGCATGGGTTCGGGCCGTCCGCTCAGGCCGTGAGGTAGGCGTCGTCGAGGTTGAGGTAGCCGAACTTGTTGAGGGTGGCGCCGCGGACCTTGCCGCCGGCGACCTCGGTGAGGCCGGCGATGGCGAGGTCGATCACGAACTGCTCGTCCAGCAGGACGTCGGTGATCCGCCGGTAGAGCGCCTTGGCCTCCTCGCTGTCGCTGTCCGGCCGCTTCCAGGCCTGCTGGACGATGTCGGTGTAGGCGGGCGAGGTGAAGTGCGAGCTGTTCTTGGCCTCGTTGAACGGGTAGGCGCTCACCGCCAGGGTGGCGGGGTGGAGTTGGGCGAAGCCGTGGCTCAGCGTCCACAGCGCGGGCATGGTCTGGGCGATGAGCTGCTTCTGCATGGTGGGCGAGTCGGTGGGCTGCAGCACGGTCTCGATGCCGACCTGCTGGAGGTCGTACTGGAGGATCTGCGCGACGGCGGTGTTGCCGGGGTCGTTGCTGTGCGCGAACGGCAGGCTGATGCCGGAGAGTCCGGCGTCCTTGAGCAACTGCCGTGCCCGGTCAGGGTCGTGTCGGTAGTGGGCGGAGGCGTCCGCGCTGTACGCGGGGGAGGACTTGGGCCAGGGCGTGGCGGAGACGGTGCCGTAGCCGCCGAGCGCCTGCTGGACGAGGCGCTCGCGGTCGACGGCCCAGGCGATGGCCTGGCGGACCCGCTTGTCGCCGACGTGCTCGGCGGCGAGGTTGACGCCGATGTAGTGGGCGCCGGAGCCGGTGTCGTAGGGCGTGATGCGGAACTGCGGGTCGCTCCGGAGGGTGGCGACGTCCTTGCCGCGGACGTTGTAGGACAGGTGGGTCTGCCCGGTCTTGAGGGAGGAGAGCAGCGACTCGGACTGGGGGATGACCCGGATCTCGACGCCGTCCAGGTAGGGGCGGCCCGGGTTCCAGTAGGAGGCGTTGCGGGCGAAGGTGAGCGAGCTGCCGGGCTTGCGCTCGGTGAAGGTGTAGGGGCCGGTGCCGACCAGCCTGGTCCCGGCGAACGCCTCCTCGACGGTGGCGGAGTCCGGGATGATCATGAACTCGAAGAGGTCGAAGAGATTGCTCACCGGGTGGGCGAGGACGAGGGTGAGCTCGAAGTCGCCGTTCTTGCGGAAGTCCGTGACGGCGGCGGCGGTCGAGCGCAACTGGGCGGAGCGGGCCGGGTTCTGGAGGTTCTTGACGGCGAACACCACGTCGTCGGCGGTGAACCGGCGGCCGCTGTGGAAGGTGACGTCCTCGCGCAGCTTCAGGGTCACGCTGCCGCCGTCCGGGGCGACCTCCCAGGAGGTGGCCAGCTCGGGCTGCGGCTTCAGCTGGTCGTCGTAGCGGGTCAGGGTGTTGAAGACCAGGCGCTGGACGAGGGTGTTGGCGCTCTGGGCGAACAGCAGGGCCGGGGTGAAGTCGACGCCGGTGCCGACCGTGAGGACGCCGCCGCGGCGCGGGCCCGCCGCGTCACCGGCGGTCCGGCCGGCGGCGGTGTCGGCGGCCGAGCGGCAGGCGGCCAGGGTCAGCAGGCCGGCGCCGGCCAGGCCGCCGCGGAGCAGCGTCCGGCGGGAGAGCGGGGAGGCGGAGGGGAGGCTGGTCACGAGTGGGGTCCTCTGCGGGAAGGGGCGTGCGGGGTCTTGTCGGCGGTCGGGGCGGTTCAGGAGGTCAGGGCGTGCACCGGGCGGGCGTACAGGGCGCCGAGTGCGGGTGTCCCGGCGGCCACGGCGAGCACATCGGCGCCGAGCCGCTGGGCGACCACCAGCCCGGCGTCGCGCCGTAGCCGCGAGCGGCGGGCGAACTCGGTGCGCACCACGTCGAGATAGGCCGGGTCGAGGCAGGAGAAGTGCTCGGTCAGCACCAGCAGGTCGGGGTTGACGACGTCGGCCAGCAGCGCGAGCGCCCGGCCGATGATCTCCGCGCGCCGCCGTACCAGCCGGTCGGCCCGGGGGTCGCCGGCCTGGACGGCGGCCACCAGCGCGGCGCGGTCCGGCCGTTCGGTGATCCCCTCGGCCGCCGCCGCCTCGAACAGCGTGGTGTCCGAGGCGGCGACCGCCAGGCAGCCGGTCCGGCCGCAGGGGCAGAGCGCGTCGCTCTCCGGCACCGGCAGGTGGGCGACGTCCCCGGTGGGCGAGGCCGGACCGATGTGCACGGTGCCCGCCACGGCCAGGGCCGCGTCCACCACATGGGCGACGAACAGGTGGACGACCGAGCGGCGGGCCGCCGGGTGCCCGAACAGGATCTCCGCCTGGGTCAGTGCCCGGGCGTGGTTGTCCACGTGGACCGGCAGCCCGGAGGCCTCCGTCAGCAGCCCGCGGAGCGGCACATCCCGCCACCCCAGCGGATCATGGCGGACGATCACTCCGTGCTCGCGGTCCACCGCGCCGCCGGTGACGGCGCCGAGGCCGACCACGGTGCGGCCGTCCGGGACGGCGGCCAGCAGCCCGGGCAGCCGCGCCAGCAGCGGCCGCAGCACGGCCGGGCCGGTGCGGCCCCGGTGGCTCAACTCGCGCTGGTGCAGCACGTTTCCGCGTGCGTCGAGGAAGGCGAAGTGGGTGGACGGCAGTCCGATGTGCAGACCGGCCACCGCGATCCGGTCGGTGTCGACGTCCACCGGCAGCTGTGGCCGGCCGACCGCTCGGGCGCCGGGGGTGGCCGGCTCGGGCCGCTCGCGCAGCAGCCCGAGGCTGGTGAGGTCGACCACCTGGCGGGAGACGGCGGCCGGGCTCAGGCCGGTGAGCGCGGCGACCCGGCTGCGGGCCACCGGTCCGTGGTCCAGGACGGTCCGCAGGACGGCGGCGGCGTTGACGTCCCGCCGCGCGTCCCCGGCGCGCGGGCGGGTGCCGGCCGTGGCCGGATCCTGGGTGAACATGCCGTGCCTTCCGAGGAGTTCGGGGATCGCGGGGTGGTCAGGCGCGCTCGGCGGCCTCGGCCTCCAGCTGCGCGGCCGGCACCAGCCCGGCCACTCGCGGCGGCTCGGCGGGCTCCAGCAGCCGGCTCGGCGCGCCGTGCACGCCCGCCGGCAGGTCGCCGTCCAGGGTGATCCGGCGGACCAGGCGCGGCTCGTCGCCGTAGTCGTTGACGGCGTAGTGCTGGGTGGCGCGGTTGTCCCAGATCGCGACGTCGCCGACCTGCCAGTCCCAGCGCACGGTGTTCTCCAGGCGCTCCACGTACCGCTGGAACAGCGCGATCAGCGCCTTGCTGTCGGAGCCCGAGACGCCCTGGATCCGCTGGGCGAAGGCGCCGAGCAGGAGGCTCTTCTCGCCGGTCACCGGGTGGACGCGGACCACCGGGTGCTCGGTCTTGAACGCGGTGGAGACGAACACCCTGCGGAACAGGTCGGCCACCTCGGCGTTGTCGGCCAGCTCGGGGCGCAGCGCGAGGCTCGCCGCGTAGTCGTAGTCGTTGGTGTGCACGGCGCGCAGCGACTCGGCCAGCACCTTCAGCGGCTGCGGCAGGTCCTGGTAGGCGGCCGCGGTGTTGGCCCACACGGTGGAGCCGCCGGCCGGCGGCAGCTCCAGGGCGCGCAGGATCGAGGCCTTGGGGTAGGAGGGGACGAAGGTGACGTCGGTGTGCCAGTTGTTGGCGCGCACGCCCTTGGTGGCGTCCAGCTCGAAGATGTACCGGCCGTCGGCGCTCGGGACGGTGGGGTGGCCGACCGGCTGGCCCAACAGGCGGGCGAACGCCTCGTGTTCGGCGTCGTCGAGGTGCTGCTGGCCGCGGAAGAACAGCACCTTGTGCTCGTGGAGCGCGGCTTCGAGGGCGGCGACGGTCTCGGCCGGCAGGTCGCCGCCGAGGCGGATGTCGTGCACGATGGCGCCGATCCGGCCGGCGGCGGGGGTGAGGCGGAGGGAGGTGGCGGTGGGCATGGCGATTCCTCGACTCTGGTGGAGCGGACATGGGGATGCGCGAGAACGCCCCGGCGGTGCGGTGGGCGCGGGCAGGGCGGCGGAGCGGCGGAGGACGGCACACGGGTGCCGTGCGGAGCGGTCGGCCGGGCGGCCGGGATCCGGGATCAGCGGGCGAAGGCCCCGCGACAACAGCGACGGCAGCGACAGCGGGGGCGGGCCGGGGCGGTGCGGTGAACGGTGCTCATCGGCCCTCCTTCCGGGTCCGGGGTGCTGCGAGTGGGCTCGGCGCTCATCGTGCTGAAGCCCGTGCCTCCCTGTCAATCACCCGTCCTGCCTGGTGGGAAGGGGTGTTGCGGGAGTGTGGCGCCGCGTTGCGGGGGATGGTCGGGCGGTGACGGGAAGGCTGCGGCGGCGTGTTCCCGCCTGTCGTGGGCGTGTCGGGAGGACTAACTTTCGCAGCGGAAGAAACCCCGAGGGCAGCGGAGGGGCCCGCCCGGAGCGCGTCCGGGCGGGCCCCTCGGGGGTTGGGCGCGGGCCGGTCAGACCCCCATCAGCCGGGCGAACTCCAGGCCGAGGCCGCTGAGCGCGGGGAGCGCGCCGAGGTCGGTGATGGCCCCGACCGGGATGCTGTAGCCCTGGTTGACCTCCCGGGGCTCCGCCCCGACGGCGGGCGCGGCGGCGGCGGGCGGTCCGGCGAGGGCGGCGGTGAGTACGGCGGTGAGGGCGGCCGTGAGGGCGACGGTGCGGGCGGCGAGCTGGGCGAGGGTGCGCACGGGGCCTCCGAGGACGTGGGAACGGGCGCCCTGCTGAACGCGCGGGGGATTCGTGCGGTCACGTATCGTCCCTCCTTCGGCCGGTTTGGTAAAGCTTCCTGACTTGTGTTCATGACAACATGTCACATGTCTGTACCATGCAAGTGATGCCTGCCTAGGGTCCATGCCAACGACCCAACTGGGAGGGCCCACATGCGAGTTGTCCCGAACCTCCGGATCCTGGCCGGCGTCCCGCTGGCCGCCGCCGCGCTGGTCGCCCTGAGCGCCGGAACCGCGAGCGCCGCGATACCGATCAACAAGCCCATGACCGGCAAGGCCACCTACTACAACGACGCCGGCTACGGCGCCTGCGGCACCCAGATCAACGCCGCCACCCAGCTGCTCGTCGCCGTCTCGCACACCTGGTGGACCACCGCCAACCCCAACAACGACCCGGTCTGCAAGGGCATCTCGGTCAAGGTGAGCTACCAGGGAAAGACCCTCACCGTGCCGGTCAAGGACCAGTGCCCGTCCTGCGACGCCACCCACATCGACCTCAGCCAGCCCGCCTTCGCCAGGTTCGCTCCGCTGGGCCAGGGTGTGATCAACGGCCTGACCTGGCAGTTCGTCAAGACCGGTTTCGCCGGGCAGACCATCCCGGTCGGCGAGCCCGTCACCGCCTCCACCCTCGGCTGACCCGGCCCGGTCCGCCCCCGCCGTGGTTGTCGGCGGGGGCGGGCAGAATCGTGCCCGCGCGGCAGGGAGCCGAGCCGATGAACGGGTGGGCGGACATGGCGAGGTATGTCACGGTGACGGCGGCGATCACCATGGACCCGGCACGGCTGCGGAGGTATCTCCGCTCGCCGCTCGCCCCGGCCTCCGCCTGGCCCGAGCCGGAGTGGACCGGCCTCTGCGCCCCCTGGCGCGACCCCGCCGTCCGCCGCCGCTACCGCGCCGAACTGCCGGCCGCCCTCGCGGAGTGCGACCGCTGGACCGAGGGCGACCACGCCTCCTACCTCCACGGCCTCGACGAGGACGGCGGCCTGACCCTGCGCCACGACGAGGCCGCCGGCGCCCTCACGATCGACTTCGACACCCGCGTCGACTTCGAACTCCCCGGCATGATCTGGGCGCTCACCGCCCTGCGCGGCCTGGCCGCCGCCATGGCGGCGGACGACACCGGCCTCGTCGAACTCACCCCCGACTGGACCGCCGGAACCGCCCTGCTGCACCTCACCCCCAACGGTTCCGCCTTCCTCGACCCCGCCCGCGACGCCCCCACCCTCGCCCACGCCCGCGACACCGCCTTCGACACCCGCTGCACCACGTCAAAGACCGACGAGGACGAGCCGGCGGGAGACGTCCTCGACCGCCTCCTCGCCACCCCCTGAACGGCCCCGGCGCACGGCACCCCGTTGAGCACTCCGGGCCTGCCGGGGATACTCCGTGGATGACGACCACCACCGGGACCGGCGCCGTTCAGCAGGGATGGGACGGGCCCTGGTACCGCGTGCGAACAGACCACTTCGAGGCGTCGTTCCTGCCCGGCGCGGGCGAGCCGCTGGACGGCGTCTGCAACATCGACGTCGAGGTCCGTCTTGCGGCCGACGGCTCACGCTGGAGCGCGACCGTGTTCACGCTCGCCGAGGTCGAACGTCTCCTGGAGAGGTGCTCCCGAACGGGCGAGGCGCCGGACGGCCGCTCCTTCTGGTGCTCCGACGCCCTCATCGTCCGGGATCCGGGCATCGGGTCCATGACGCGGGTACTGGCCGGCCTGTTCGACTCCGGTGACCTCACCCGGGTTCTTCGGCGGCTCGACGACGAGTGACGCCGTGTCGGGGCATCGGCTGCTCTCCGGGTTCTCGGCCTGACAGGGTGCTCGGGGTGGAACTCCGTTTCTTGCAGGCTGCCGGTGGATCCGGGCCGATAGGCGGGCGTAGCGTCCCGGGGAACGGTCGGTGTGAGGCGGAGGTCGGGGTTCGTGGGAGCCGGTGGCACGGGTGTGAACGGCGGGGTGTCCTTCTGGTGGGGCCGGCTCGGGCTGCCCGAGCCGCGGCCGGCGCTGCCCGGCCACCGGGAGGTCGACGTCTGCGTGGTCGGCGGCGGCTACACCGGCCTCTGGACGGCGTACTACCTCAAGAAGGCCGAGCCGGCCCTGCGGATCGCCGTGCTGGAGCAGCGCTTCTGCGGCTTCGGCGCCTCCGGGCGCAACGGCGGCTGGCTCTACAACGGCTTCGCCGGCCGCGGCGCCTTCGCCCGTCGCCACGGCCGGGCCGGCGCGGCCGCGATGCAGCGGGTGATGGACGCGGCGGTCGGCGAGGTCGCCGACACCCTGGAGGCCGAGGGCATCGACGCCGACGTGGTGCGCGGCGGTGTGCTGGAGGTCGCCCGTACCCCCGCCCAACTGGCCCGGCTGCGCGAGTTCGCCGAGGTCGAACGGGTCTACGGCCCCGACCGGGTCCACGCGCTCAGCGCGGCCGAGACCGCCGAGCGGCTGCGCGTCGACGGCGCCCTCGGCGGGGTCTGGAGCCCGTACGGCGCCCGCGTCCAGCCCGCCAAGCTCGCCGCCGGGCTCGCGGACGTCGTTGAGCGGCTGGGCGTCGAACTGTACGAGAGCACGCCGGTGACCGAGATCCGCGGTGGCCGCACGCCCCGGGCGGTCACCCCGCACGGCACCGTCACCGCCCGCTACGTGCTGCGCGCCACCGAGGGCTTCACCTCGGGCCTCGCGGGCGAGCGCCGCACCTGGCTGCCGATGAACTCGGCGATGATCGCCACCGAGCCGCTGCCGCCGTCCTTCTGGGCCGAGACCGGCTGGGACGGCCGCGAGGTGCTCGGCGACTACGCCCACGCCTACATGTACGCCCAGCGCACCGCCGACGACCGGATCGCCCTCGGCGGGCGCGGCGTGCCCTACCGCTTCGGCTCCCGGACGGACACCGACGGCGCCACCCAGCCCGCCACCATCCGCCAACTCCGCGAGATCCTGCACGAGTTCTTCCCCGCCGCCCGCTCCGCCCGGATCGAGCACGCCTGGGCGGGGGTGCTCGGCGTCCCCCGCGACTGGTGCGCCACCGTCGACCTCGACCGCCGCACCGGCCTCGGCTGGGCGGGCGGCTACGTCGGCAGCGGGGTGACCACCACCAACCTGGCCGGCCGCACCCTGCGCGACCTGGTGCTCGGCCACGACACCGAACTGACCCGGCTGCCCTGGGTCGGCCACACCGTCCGCCGCTGGGAGCCCGAACCCCTCCGCTGGCTCGGCGTCCACGCCCTCTACGCCGCCTACCACGCCGCCGACCGCCAGGAGTCCACCGGCCGCCGCCCCACCACCTCCCCGCTCGCCCGCCTCGCCGACGCCATCGCCGGCCGCTAGGCCGGGCCGGGGCGCAACCGCCCCGGGCCCGGGGCGGGCTCAGGCGCCGACGTACTCCGCGAGGTGCTGGGCGGTGAGGGTGGAGCGGTCGGCGACCAGGTCGGCCGGGGTGCCCTCGAAGACGATCCGCCCGCCGTCGTGGCCGGCGCCCGGGCCGAGGTCGATGATCCAGTCGGCGTGCGCCATCACCGCCTGGTGGTGCTCGACGACGATGACCGACTTGCCGGAGTCCACCAGGCGGTCCAGCAGGGCGAGGAGCTGCTCGACATCGGCCAGGTGCAGGCCGGTGGTCGGCTCGTCGAGGACGTAGACGCCGCCCTTGTCGCCCATGTGGGTCGCCAGCTTGAGGCGCTGGCGCTCGCCGCCGGAGAGCGTGGTCAGCGGCTGGCCGAGGCTGACGTAGCCGAGGCCGACGTCCACCAGGCGGGTCAGGATCCGGTGGGCGGCCGGCACCTTGGCCTCGCCGGCGGCGAAGAAGGCCTCCGCCTCGGTCACCGGCATCGCCAGCACCTCGCTGATGTCCCGGCCGCCGAGGTGGTACTCCAGCACCGAGGCGTCGAACCGCCGCCCCTCGCAGTCCTCGCAGGTGGTGGCCACGCCGGCCATCATCGCCAGGTCCGTGTAGACGACGCCCGCGCCGTTGCAGGTCGGGCAGGCGCCCTCGGAGTTGGCGCTGAACAGCGCCGGCTTCACGCCGTTGGCCTTGGCGAACGCCTTGCGGATCGGCTCCAGCAGACCGGTGTAGGTGGCCGGGTTGCTGCGCCGTGAGCCGCGGATCGGGCTCTGGTCGACGGACACCACGCCCTCCCCGGCCGGGATCGAGCCGTGCACCAGCGAGCTCTTGCCGGAGCCGGCCACGCCGGTGACGACGACCAGCACCCCGAGCGGGATGTCCACGTCGACGTCCCGCAGGTTGTGCGCGGAGGCGCCCCGGACGGCCAGCCGGCCGGTGGGCGTGCGCACCGTCCTCTTCACCGAGGCCCGGTCGTCGAGGTGCCGGCCGGTGACCGTGCCCGCCGCCCGCAGGCCCTCCACCGAGCCCTCGAAGCAGACCGTGCCGCCCGCGGAACCCGCGCCCGGACCGAGGTCCACCACGTGGTCGGCGATCGCGATCACCTCGGGCTTGTGCTCCACCACCAGCACCGTGTTGCCCTTGTCCCGCAGCTGCCGCAGCAGGCCGTTCATCCGCCGGATGTCGTGCGGGTGCAGACCCGTGCTGGGCTCGTCGAAGACATAGGTGACGTCGGTGAGCGAGGAGCCGAGGTGGCGGATCATCTTCACCCGCTGCGCCTCGCCGCCCGACAGGGTGCCGGCCGGGCGTTCCAGCGAGAGGTAGCCGAGGCCGATTTCGACGAAGGAGTCCAGGGTCTGCCGCAGCGCGGCGAGCAGCGGCGCCACCGAGGGCTCGTCGAGGTCGCGCACCCACGCGGCGAGGTCGCTGATCTGCATCCGGCAGGCGTCGGCGATGCTGATCCCGCCGATCTTCGAGGACCGGGCGGCCTCGGTCAGCCGGGTGCCGTCGCACTCGGGACAGGCGGTGAAGGTGACCGCGCGGTCCACGAACGCCCGGATGTGCGGCTGCATCGCCTCCCGGTCCTTGGACAGGATGGACTTCTGGACCTTGGGGATCAGCCCCTCGTAGGTGAGGTTGATGCCGTTCACCTTCACCTTGGTCGGCTCGCGGTGCAGGAAGTCCCGCAGCTCCTGCTCGGTGTAGTCGCGGATCGGCTTGTCCGGGTCGAGGAAGCCGGAGCCGCTGAAGATCCGCGTCATCCAGCCGTCCCCGGTGTAGCCGGGCACCGTGATCGCGCCCTCGGCGAGCGACTTGGTGTCGTCGAAGAGCTGGGTGAGGTCGATGTCCGAGACCGCGCCCCGGCCCTCGCAGCGCGGGCACATGCCGCCGGTGATGCTGAAGCTGCGCCGCTCCTTGACCGTGGTGCCGCCGCGCTCCACGGTGACCGCGCCCGCCCCGCTGATCGAGGCGACGTTGAAGGAGAACGCCTTGGCCGAGCCGATGTGCGGCTTCCCGAGCCGGCTGAACAGGATCCGCAGCATCGCGTTGGTGTCGGTGGCGGTGCCCACGGTGGAGCGCGGGTCCGCGCCCATCCGCTGCTGGTCGACGATGATCGCGGTGGTCAGGCCGTCCAGCACGTCCACGTCCGGCCGGGCCACCGACGGCATGAAGCCCTGCACGAAGGCGCTGTAGGTCTCGTTGATCAGCCGCTGCGACTCCGCCGCGACGGTGTCGAACACCAGGGAGCTCTTGCCCGAGCCGGAGACGCCCGTGAACACCGTCAGCCGGCGCTTGGGGATCTCGATGCTGACGTCCCTGAGGTTGTTCTCGCGCGCGCCGTGCACGCGGATCAGGTCGTGGGTGTCGGCGGCGTACGGCTCGGGTGCCTCTGCGCCGGTCCTCGTGCCCGTGCTCATCGTCTCTCCGGTTCCTCTCGCGGTGCCCTCGGTCCCGATCTAACCAGCCGGGTACGACAAGCGGTGTTTAGGCCGGTCGGAGGTCGTGCGCTGGCGGCCGGCGGGGGCGCACCGCACGGTGGTGGCGGGGGACGGACGACGGGAGGTGCCGGCGGTGTCGATGCGGGCACGGCGGCTGTGGCGGACCACGGCGGGCCTGGCGGCCCTGGTCGTCGTCGCCGGCACGGTACCGGCGACGGCCGCCGGGGTGCGGCCCGGGTGGACGGTGGCCGTGGTGGACCAGACCTCGCGGCGGGTGCTGGTGGTGCGGGGCGCCGACGACGAACCGCTCGACTACCGCGGGCCGGACCGGGAGCCGGTGATCTGGTCGTGGTCCGCGGACACCGCCGGCGACCTCGGCGACCTCGACCCGCGCCGCAGCTGGGAGCTGCCCGACGAGGCGAAGACCCGGGTGCGGGACGGCCGCCGGTACCTGGTCACCACCGCCTCCGGCGGCCTCGCGGCCCTCGTCGACACCGCGAGCGGCGCCACCGTGTGGGCCGTCGACACCGGCCCGCTGGCCAACCCGCACAGCGCCGAACTGCTCCCCGACGGCAATGTGGCCGTCGCCGCCTCCTCCGGCGGCTGGATACGCCTGTACGCCGCCTCCCTCGGCCCGCGGACCACCGCGCACACCGAGCACCGGCTGCGGGGCGCGCACGCGGTGCACTGGGACGAGCGCGCCCGGCTGCTCTGGGCGCTCGGCGACGACACGTTGACCGCGCTGCGGGTGGGCGGCACCCCGGCCGCGCCCCTGCTCACCGTCGAGCGGACGCTGCCGCTGCCCGAGCCGGGCGGCCACGACCTCGCGCCGGTGCTCGCCGAGCCCGGGCGGCTCTGGGTGAGCACGGCGGAGCACCTGTGGCGCTTCGACCCGGCGGCGGACCGCTTCACCCGGCTGCGGCTGGGGAGCGAGGGGGCCGAGCGGGACATCAAGAGCGTGGGCGACGAACCCGGTACCGGGCGGCTGCTCACCGCCGCCCCGGACCACACGGGTTCCTGCTCCTGGTGCACCTCGGCGCTCACCCTGCACCGCCCGGACGGCCGGTGGCGCCTGCCCGGTACGCACCTCTACAAGGCGCGCTGGTGGACCAGTTGGGGGATCGGGGCATGACCGCCGGGACCGGCGGCAGGACCGGGACGACCGGCGGCGGGACCGGGGGAGAGACCGGGGGAGAGACCGGGCGGAGCGGCGGGGGACGGGCCGGACCGGGCTGGCATTCGGTGGATGCGGCTGATTTTATGCAACGCCAAACTACTCCAATAGTGGTCAGTTTCCGCTCCGGTTCCGTATACCTCCCGGTAGCGCCCCGGGCTGGGATAGCGTCCATGGCGCCGGGGGGATCCGGGCCCGCTCAGCCGGGTCCGCACCATCCAGAAACCCATCCCTACCCACCCCTACCCTTTCAGGGAGAGAACTGTGCGCAATTTCGTTTCGGAATCCAGGTCCGAGACCGTGGACGAGCTGCGGCTCGCGGTGGAATCACTCGCGGCCTTCCCGGCCCGCGGCGCGTTCGGCGGGACGGAGGTCACCGACCGGCTCGCGTCGGTGGCGGATCTGTGCCGGGCGGTCGACGGCGTCCTCGACAGCCTGGTCGTCGAAGCCGCCGCCGAGGCCGCCGAGGAGGGCTGGACCGCGGCCCGGATGGCGTCCGAACACGCCGTCTACTACGCGCGGTTGCGCCGGGCGCTGCTGCTCACCGGTTCCACGGCCGAACAGCGGTGAACGCGGCAGCCACCCAGGCGGTGGACGTCCACGCACACGTGGTGGCCTGTCCCACCCGGTGGAGCGACGTCGACGAGAACGGGCACATCAACAACGCCCGGCTGGTCTCCTACGTCCAGGAGGGAATTTACGACCTGTTCTGCCACCACCCGGTCGCCGTCCGGGAATCGCTATTCCCGTCCGGATTCCTGATCGCGCGGCACGAGATCGATTATCTGGAGCAGCTGTACCACCGGCCGGAACCGTTGCTGGTGCAGTTGAGCGTCGAACGACTCGGGCGCAGTTCCGCGCACGTCGTGGTCAGGGTGTGCCGTGACACGCACACATTCATGCGGGCACGGACGGTCGTGGTCGCCAGGGACGCGGTCTCCGGCCGCTCCCGCACGCTCAGCCCGTCGGAGCGCCGGTTCCTCTCCGGGTTCCTCTCCGACGAAGCGGCGCCCGTGGCGCCGCCCCGGGTGGCGATCGCCTCGCCGCGCGGATCGCTGTCCGCGGCGTCCTCCGGGCACCACCCGGCCCGTCGACGCCTGTCGAACCCCTCCGCCCTCACCAGGGGCGTTCCGGTGATCCCGGACGGGCGTCGCGCTCGCTGACCTCCGCCGCGACCCGGATCGATGAGTGGCAGGATCCTGCTGGGGCAGGATCCTGCTTGGTTTTGCGGACGGGGTTCCCCCGGACCGTCCCGGCGACAGCGCGGACGTGCGCCGCAACCCGGGCGCGCGGGCGGCGAGTTCGTCAGCGGCAGAGCGCGGCCGCGCCGATCAGGCCCGCGTCGGTGCCGAGTTCGGCCCGGCGCACGTCCAGCCCGCGCACGTAGGGCAGCGCGGCGTAGCGGTCCAGGTGGCGGGCGAGCGGCTCGAACAGGACCGGGCCGGCCGTCGCCACCCCGCCGCCGATCACCACCCGCCGCAGGTCGACCAGGGCGGCGGTGGCGGCGATCCCGGCGGCCAGGGCCCGGGCCGCCCGGTCGAAGGCGGCGAGTGCCACCGGGTGCCCGGCCAGCGCGTCCTCGGCCACCGCCCGCGCCGAACGGTCCTCCCCGGCGGGCCGCCAGCCCTCGGCGAGGGCCCGGCGGGCGATCGCGGTGCCGCTGGCGAGGCCTTCGAGGCAGCCGCGCGAGCCGCACGGGCACGGCTCGCCGTCGAGGTCGACGGTGATGTGCCCGAGGTGCCCGGCGTTGCCGCTGGGGCCGGGACGGACGGCCCCGTCCAGCACCAGCCCGGCGCCGACCCCGGTGGAGACCACCAGGCAGAGCGCGTTGTCGGCGCCGCGGGCCGCGCCGCGCCAGTGCTCGGCGGCGGCCATCGCCACGCCGTCCCCGGCCAGCGCCACCGGGCGGGCGCCCACGGCGGGGTGGGCGGCGACCTCGGCGGTGAGCGGGAACTCCCGCCAGCCGGGGATGTTGACCGGGCTCACGGTGCCCCGGGCGAGGTCCACCGGTCCGGCGCTGCCGATGCCGACGGCGGTGACCTCGCCCCACCGCGGCGCGGCGGCCAGCCGGTCCAGCACCCGGTGCACCACGGCCAGCACCTCCGCGCCCGGCTGCCGCGCCGGGGTGGGCAGCTGGACGCGGTCGGCGAGCGTCCCGGCGGCGTCGACGAGCGCCCCGGCGATCTTGGTGCCGCCGATGTCGACGGCGGCGAACAGCGGGCCGGCGTTGGGCGAGGGTGCGGTCATGGCGGAGGGCTCCGGGTGAGGGGTGCGGGCCGGGCGGATACCGGGAAGGCGGCAGGAAGCGGGGACAGCGGCAGGAACAGGGACAGCAAACAGGATCGGGCTGGCGGCGCGAGCGGCAGGGTCGCCCCCGGCGGTGCCCTTTCGGGCCGCTCCGGCCCGAACCGGGGTGGAAATTCGCGCGTGTGCGCAACGATTCGGGGTTCTCACCGCATCAAGGAAGTATGGAATCGAATCTTCTCCCGACCGCGGACCCGGCCGACGACGAAGCTCCCGGGCCTTCCCGGAAGTCGCCGGTCCGTTTCGTCCGCTACAGCGCGACCTTCCTCGGCGTGAGCGTGGTGTCCGGTGCCTTGCTGGCCGGCATGGCGCTGCCCGCCGTCGGGGCGCTCGGGCTGACCGCCAAGAACACGGCGGAGGGGTTCGACGACATCCCGGACGACTTCAAGACCCCGCCGCTCACCCAGGCGACCCAGATCTTCGACGCCAAGGGCGGGCTGATCGCCAAGGTCTACGAGCGCGACCGCCGGGTGCTCACCGCCGAGGAGATGTCGCCGTACATGCGGCAGGCCCAGGTGGACATCGAGGACGCCCGCTTCTACGAGCACGGCGCCGTCGACCTCAAGGGCGTCCTGCGGGCGCTCAGCAAGAACGCGGAGAGCGGCACCGCCGCCGAGGGCGCCTCGACGCTGACCCAGCAGTACGTGAAGAACGTCAACGTCGAGAAGGCCGGCGACGACAAGGCGGCCGTCCAGGAGGCCATGCGCAAGACCCTGGGCCGCAAGATCCAGGAGCTGAAGGTCTCGATCAGGCTGGAGGAGGAGCTGACCAAGGAGCAGATCCTCACCAACTACCTCAACATCACGTACTACGGCAACGGCGCCTACGGTGTGGAGGCCGCCTCCCAGCGCTACTTCGGCAAGAGCAACAAGGACCTCACCATAGCCGAGGCCGCCACCCTGGCCGGCCTGGTGCAGAACCCCTCGCAGTACGACCCGAAGGCGCACCCGCAGGCCGCCGTGAACCGTCGCAACACGGTGATCGACAAGCTGCTGGAGAACAAGCACATCACCGAGGAGCAGGCCAGGGAGGCCAAGGCCGCCCCGCTGGGCCTGAACTACAAGGAACCGCAGCGGGGCTGCATCACGGCGCAGGCGGGCATGGGCTTCTTCTGCGACTACGTCCGGCAGGTGGTCAAGCAGGACCCGGTGTTCGGCGCCAACGCGGCCGACCGCAAGAAGTTCTGGGACCAGGGCGGTCTGAACATCCACACCACCCTCGACCCGGACAAGCAGACCGCCGCCCAGAACGCGGTGAGCTCCAACGTGCGGGTCACCGACAGCGTCTCGGCCGCCGTGAGCATGGTCGAGCCGGGCACCGGCAGGATCCTGGCGATGGCGCAGACCCGTCCGTACGGCCTGGAGACGGCCAAGAACCAGACCGTCGTCAACCTCAACGTCGACGCGGCGATGGGCGGCGGCAACGGCTTCCAGCCCGGCTCCACGTTCAAGCCGGTGGTCGCGGCCGCGGCGATGGAGGCGGGGCTGCCGCCGACCCAGGAGTACTCCTCCCCGAACCGGATGGACTACCCGGACATGAAGACCTGCGAGGGCACCTGGAAGAACGGCAAGCCCAAGGTCACGGTGCCCAACGAGTCGGCGAACGAGCAGGGGCCGTACCAGCTGAAGGAGGCGATGGCCCTCTCGGTCAACACCTACTTCGTGCAGATGGAGAAGGAGATCGGCCTCTGCGCGGTCAAGCAGATGGCCAACAAGCTCGGCATCACCGCCCGGGCCAGCGGCAAGCCGCTGGACGAGGTCCCCGCGATGGCCCTGGGCGTCGAGGAGGTCAGCCCGCTGACCATGGCCGGCGTCTACGCGGCCTTCGCGGCCGGCGGCAAGTACTGCGCCCCGGTGGCCGTCAGCAGGATCACCACCGTCGACGGCACGGACGTCAAGGTTCCGCCGGCCCGCTGCGAGACGGCGTTCTCCGAGAGCACGGCCCGGGTGCTGAACACCATCCTGAACGGCGTGACCGAGAGCGGCGGCACCGGTGCGGCGCTCCACCTGGAGGGTGACCGGCAGATCGCCGGCAAGACCGGCACCTCGGACAAGAAGAAGGCCGCCTGGTTCAGCGGCTACACCCCGCAGCTCGCCGCCGCGGTCTGGCTCGGCGGCCCCGCCGGCGGTGTGGAGATGCGCAACATCACCATCAACGGGAAGTACCGCGCCGAGGTGTTCGGCGCCGACGGTCCCGGACCGATCTGGCGGGACGCCATGAACCAGGCCCTGCGGGGCACGCCCAAGCAGTCCCTGCCGATGACGGACATCCCCGACCCGGCGCCGCGGACCGACCCGAACGCCACCCCGACCGGCACGGGCGCGCCGTCCAACGGTCCGTCCAACGCCCCGTCCGGCACACCGGGCAACGCCCCGTCCAACACGCGCCGCTGACCTCCGGCCGATGCCCGGCGCCGCACGCCCCCGACCCGCCGCGGGCCGGGGGCGTGCGGCGGTGGGCTACGCCGGACTCCAGTTGTAGAGCATGGAGTCCCAGAAGTAGGTGTAGGGGAAGGAGACGTCGAACGAGGTCTCCTTCCGGAAGTACGCCCCGCCGCCGACCTTGCTGAGCTCGGTGTACGCGCCCCACATGACGGCGCGGGGGAACACGCAGAGGGTCCACTTGTAGGTGCCGTCCTGCAGCTGGATGTCCTCGCCGGGAGCGAAGCCCCCCGGTGTGCCGAGGGTCCAGGCATAGGTGCCGGGGGTCAGGTGCAGCTGGCGGCCGGTGCACTGCGCGGGTGGGTGGCGGCCGCCGGCCTGGCTCTGCTGACGGTGCTCGCCGTCTTCAACTTCAGCCTGCTGACCGGTGCTTCGGGCATCGTCAAGGCGCTGCTGCTGATCCCGGTCCCGCTCGTCGCGGTGGCCGGCCACCTGGTCGCCCGGCGGATCCGCCGCACCGACCCGGAGCGCTTCGCCCGCCTGACCGAGGTCGACGTCGAGCGGGACTGAGCGGTTCCCGTGCAGCGGCGCCCCCTCATCCGGGAGGGGGCGCCGCTGCGCCGTCAGCGGCCGTTGCCGAAGGTGCCCCGGGGGCCGGCCGGTTCGGCGCAGGAGCGGCAGATCACCCGCGAGTAGACGGCCGCCGGGCCGCGGATCACCGCCTCGACGCCGCCGTACAGGGAGCGCGTCCCCGCCGGCCGGCCGCAGAGGTGGCACCTGCGCCGCGCCTGCGCCCCGGTGTAGCAGTCCCAGCAGACCAGCCGGTCCGGCGCCTCGGCGAGGATGGCGGTCGGCTGGGGGGAGGCCAGGTGGTCGCAGTGGCGCAGGCTGCCGTCCTCCTCGGCGCGGAGCATCACCGCCCGGGTCTCCCGGAACCACGGCGGAGCCTGCTCCGGGGTGGTCCGGACCGGGGCCGGGCGGCCCGACGCGATGAGCAGGCGCTCGGCGTGCTCGCCGGCGGCCCTGATCTGGTCGGTGACGGCGATCTGGGAGGGGTCGTCGCTCATGTGCACGTCCTTGTGCGAACGGTGAGACCTGCGGTCCTCCACTCTCCTACCCGCCTCCGGCGTCAGGCCTCCCCGTGGAACGGAGTGTGGGCGTGCGCCTGGGGCGCGCGCTCCGCGCGTGCGCCGTGGGGGCGCAGCAGCTGGTCGAGGCCGAACTCGAAGCGCTCGTCGAACGCCGTGTCCTCCAGGTGCGGCGCCACCCGGGCGAGCGCGGGGTAGCCGCCGGCGGCGAGCGCCGGGCCGAGGGTGTGCTCCTCGCCGGAGGCGGCGAGGGCCTGCTCCTCCTGGGTCAGGCCGAGCACCAGGTACTGGATGCTCCAGAACGTCCAGGCCGCCCGGCGCTCGTCGAGCCCGCCGGCGAGCAGGGCCGCCGTGAAGTGCTCGGCGAACGCCAGGGTCGCGGGCTCGGCCGCGTAGGTGCCCGCGACCACGGCCGCCCCGTCGCGGTGGGCGAGCAGGCAGCGGCGGTAGCGGCGGGCCAGCTCGCGCACCCGCTCGTCGGGGGCCTCGGGCAGGCCGGTGAGCGGGATCCCGGCGAGGATCGCGTCGGCCATCAGCTCCAGCAGCCGGGCCTTGGTCTTGGCGTGCCACAGCACGGTGTTCATCCGCACGCCGAGGCGGTCCGCCGTGCCGCGCAGGGAGACGGCGTCGGCGCCCTTCTCGTCGAGCAGGTCGAGCGCCGCGCGGACCACGGCGTCCGGGTCGAGCCGGGCCTTCGGGGCGGCCGGGGTTTGCTTCTTGGTCACTGACCTAGTCTACTGGAGCCATCGCCGTTGGTCAGTGACCAAGAGGAGGGAAACTTCGCCATGCACATGCACATGCACGAAGCAGCGCACGAGGCCGTGCGGGAAGCCACGCAGGAAGCCGCCCACGAGGCCGCGCACGAGGTCGTGGTCGCCGGGGGCGGGCCGGTCGGGCTGTGGCTCGCCTGCGAGCTGCGGCTCCACGGCGTCGACGTCACCGTCCTGGAGACCCGGGCCGAGCCCGACCCGCACTCCCGCGCCCTCACCGTCCACCCGCGCACCCTCGAACTGTTCGCCGCCCGGGGGATCGTGGAGCCGTTCCTCGCCGAGGGCCTGCGGGTGCCCAGCGGGCACTTCGCCGCGCTCACCACCCGGATGGACTTCTCCCGGCTGGACACGCCCTACCCGTTCACCCTCGCCCTGCCGCAGGTGCGCACCGAGGAACTCATCGCCGCCCACGCCGAGGCGCTCGGTGTCCGCCTGCTGCGCGAGCACCGGGTGACCGGCCTGAGCCGGCACGACGACGCGGTCACCGTCGACGTCGAAACCCCCGCCGGGCCACGGCGGTTGCGCGCGGCGTACCTGGTCGGCTGCGACGGCAGCCGCAGCACCGTGCGCACCGCCGCCGGCATCGGCTTCCCCGGCACCGCCGCCACCCGGTGGGCCTGGACGGCCGACGTCGTGCTCGACGCGCCGCCCGCCGCGTCCACCACCTCCAACGAGCACGGCACCGTCATGGTCTTCCCGCTGCCCGGCGGCCTCCACCGGGTGGTCGGCAACGACCCGCAAAGCGTCCGGCAGCGGCCCGAGAGCGTCACCTTCGAGGAGATCCGCGCCCGGGTGCGCCGGATCGCCGGCACCGACTTCGGCATCCGCGACCCGCGCTGGATCTCGGTCTTCGGCAACGCCGCCCGCCAGGCCGAGCGGTACCGCCACGGCCGGGTCCTGCTCGCCGGCGACGCCGCGCACACGCACTTCCCCGCCGGCGGCCCCGGCCTCAACGTCGGCCTGCAGGACGCCGCCAACCTCGGCTGGAAGCTCGCCCAGACCCTCGCCGGCACCGCCCGCGACGGCCTGCTCGACAGCTACCACACCGAACGCCACCCGGTCGGCACCGAGTTGCTGCGCAGCACCGGCGCGCAGACCGGCCTGATGACCACCTACACGCCGGAGTCCCTCGCCCTGCGCGAGCTGATCGGCGAACTCATCACCGAGGTACCGGAGTTCTCCGACGCCCTGGCCCTGCGCGCCTCCGGCCTCGCCGTCGCCTACCCGCCCGCCGACCCGTCCGGCCGCCACCCGCTCACCGGCACCCGCGCCCCCGACCTCGCCGTCCACGGCGGCGGCACGCTGCTGCCCCTGCTGCGCCGGGCCCGCTACGTCCTGCTCGACCTCACCGCCGCCCCCGGCGCCCCGTCACCGCTCGCGCCGCTGGCCCACGACCTGACGCCCGGCCTCGACGTCCACACCGCCCCGCCCGCCGGCCACCGCCCCGCCTGGTCCGGTGTCACCGCCGCTCTCGTCCGGCCCGACGGCCACCTCGCCTGGCTCTCGACCGACCCCGACCCGCGCGAAGCCGCCCGCACCGCGGTCACCGCGACGCTCGCCTGACGGCTTCCGTGGAACGCGCGACGCCTCAGCCCAGGGTGTGGGCGCGGGCGAGCACCTCGGCGGGGGCCTTGGCCACCGAACCGGTGTCGTACGGGGGTTGCGGGTCGTACTCGGTGCAGAGCTGGATCGCCTGGGCGGTGACCTCGTCCGTGAGCAGGGCGGCCAGCCGGACCGCCATGTCGATGCCCGAGGAGACCCCGGCCGCGGTGATCAGCCGGTCGTGGCGGACCACCCGGTCGGCCGTGTAGACGGCGCCGTGGGACTCCAGTTCGGCGGTCGCCGCCCAGTGGGTGGTGGCGGTCAGGCCCTTCAGCAGACCGGCCGCGCCGAGCACCACGGAACCGGTGCAGACCGAGGTGGTGAACCGGGTGCCGGCGTGGATGCGGCGCACCCAGTCGAGGAAGGCGGGATCGGCCAGCATCGGCCGGATGCCGCCACCGCCCGGGATCAGCAGGACGTCGCAGCGCTCCACCTCGGCGTACGCGGTCGGCACGTGCACGGGCAGCGCGCCGAACGCGTCCGGCACCAGGCCGGGTTCACCGGTCACGAAGCGCACGGTGGCGCCCGGGACCAGCGCGAGGATCTCGTAGGGGCCGATCGCGTCGAGCGGTTCGAAGCCTTCGAAGAGCGGGATCACGATGTCCATGCCTCGCAGCATAACCGCCACCCGGCCGGCCCCGGCCGCCCCGCCGTTCGGCCGTCGCGCAGGATGCGGCGCCCGAGCGGCGGGGCCGCCTTCAGCAGCGCCGGCGCCCTGCCCCTCGCCGACATCGCCGCCACCGCCCGCTTCGCCGACCACGCGCACCTCACCCACCGCTTCCACGCCCACTACGGCTGCCCGCCCTCCGAGTTCCGCCGCACCACCCGCCACTGACCCGCCCGTCACAGCGGTCCGGAAGACTGTGGCCCGTGATCGAATCCCCGCACGGCGGCATCCCTCCCGTGGTCGCTCCGGTGACCGAGTCCTGGCGCCTGATCGATGCCTGGCTGGCGAAGCACGCGCCGGTCAGTCTGGCCGCGCTCCGCCCGCCCGCAGCGCCCGAGGCGATCGACCGGGTCGAGGAGCGGCTCGGCTTCGCGCTGCCCGCGGACCTGCGGGAGTCGTTGCTGTGCCATGACGGAGACGACTCCTGTCCGGCGGTCCTCCCGTGCGGCCCCCTGTACTCCACCGAGGGGATCGTCGAGATCCGTACCATGCGGATGGAGATCTGGGACGCGGACGACCCGGGCGAGCAGGAGGAACCCTGGTGGGGGACGTTCTGGGTCCCGTTCGCCGGCCGGGACGGTGATGACGGCTTCATCGACGCCGGACCCGGCCCGCGGCACGGCCACCTGGGGAAGGCACCCCATGACGACTCGGCCGACTTCGTCGGTTGGACGAGCCTCGGGGCCCGGCTGCACTCCTTGGCCGGGGCGATGCTCCACCACGACGACCGTGACTGGGTCGGGCCGGTCTACCGCCCGATGCTCCGCGGCGATGGAACGGTCGACTGGTAGCGCCCGCCGGCTCAGGCCGTCAGGGCGAGGCGGAGGGCCAGGGCGAGGACCACGGTGTGGCCGGCGAGACCGGTGAGGAGGCGGGCGCGCGGGCCGGTGAGGGTGCGGCGGAGCAGGGCGCCGCCGGTGGCGAGCAGGGCCTGCCAGCTCGCCGAGGCGGCGAAGGCGGCGAGGGCGAAGGCCAGTCCCGGTCCGAGCGGGCCGGGTCCGCCGGCGCGGCCGCCGACCACCAGGGCGGTGAAGTAGACCACGGTGAGCGGATTGAGCAGGGTCAGGCCGAGCAGGGCCGCGTAGGTGCGCCACGGTGAGGCCGCGACCGGCGGCGGCGCGCCGCCGGCCTGCCCGTGGGCACGGTTGGCGCGGAGCGTCGCGCGCAGGCCGTGGCCGGCGAGCAGGACGAGCACCCCGGCGGCCACGAGCTCCAGCACCCGGGCGGCCGGTGCGAGCGCCGGGGCGATCGCCGCGCCGGCGAGCACCGCCACCAGCGCGTACAGCCCGTCGGCGGTGGCGACGCCCAGCGCGCCCGCCAGACCCCGGCCGAGCGAGACCCGCGAGGCGAGCGTGACGACCAGGACGGAGATCGCGCCGACCGGCACGGCGACGCCGTAGCCGGCGAGGAGTCCGGAGAGCAGGGCATCGGTCATCGGCCGGAGCGTAGCTTCGCCGCACCGGCCCCGGCCACCGGATTTCCTGCCGGCCCGTGCGCCGCCGGCGGGCGACCGGATCGGCCCGGCGCACGCCGTGCGTACGGCGCTCAGCCGGTGGCGGCCGGGGTCAGGACCGCCGGGGCCGGGCCGTCCGGGCGCACGGTGATGCCGTAGACGGAGCCCGACGGTGTGCTCCGGAAGGCCACCTCGTAAGCGGGGAGCAGGAGTTCGAGCAGGGCGGTGGACTCGCGGAGGGCGAACTGGGTGCCCAGGCAGGCGCGGGCGCCCAGACCGAACGGGAAGTAGGCGCCGAGGTGCGCGGGGCGGGTGCCGCCGGGGGTGAAGCGGGCGGGGTCGAAGCGCTCGGGGTCGGGCCACAGGGCCGGGTCGCGGTGGGTGAGGTAGGGGCAGACCAGCAGGTCGGTGCCGGCCTCGATCCGGTGGCCGGCGAGGGTGTCGTCGGCGAGCGCGTGCCGGGGCAGGATCCACGCGGAGGGGTAGAGCCGCAGCGTCTCGCTGACCAGCGCCTGCACCGCCTCGCGCCGTTCGGGCGAGCCCTCGGGTCCGGCCGCGAGCGCCCGGGCGCGGGCGTCGGGGTTCGCGTCGAGCAGCAGGTGGAGCCAGGTCAGGGTGGTGGCGGTGGTCTCGTGCCCGGCGACGAGCAGGGTGACGAGTTCGTCGCGGATCAGTCGGTCGGTGTACTCGGGGTGCTGCTCGGCGGCGTCGAGCAGGTCGCGCAGCACCCCGGGGCCGTCGGGGCCGTCCTCGCGGCGGCGGGCCGCGTCGATGGCGGCGTGCGCGACGGCGTCGATCCGGGCCAGGTCGCCGGCGACGGCGTCGTGGGCCTGGGCGCCGTCGGGCAGTTGGGGGAGGGCGGCGACGACGGCGGGGATGCGGTCGAGCTCGCGCTCGGTGGCGGCGTCCAGCGGGTGCCCGGTGAGCGCGCGCCAGATGGTGTCGAGCGCGAAGCGGCGCATCTCCTCGCCGATGTCGACCTGCTCCCCGGTGTGCGCGTACCCGGCCCAGCGGTCGGCGGTGCGGCGGGCCGCGGCGGCGATCCGCTGCTCGTAGCGGCGCATCCCGGGGCCGGTGAACTGCGCCTGGAGCAGCCTCCGTTGACGCTTCCAGGCATCGCCGGTCGCGGACAGCACGCCGTCGCCGGCGAGCATCCGGGCGCGGTGCGAGCGCTTCACGTAGCGCTCGGGGTGCCGGCCGAGGACGTGCAGGACGGCCTCGGGGTCGGTGACCAGGACGGTGGGCCGCGGGCCGGTCCGGAACGCGGCGACGCCGCCGAGCCGCCGCCGGGTGCGGGCCAGCAGCTCGATCAGCTCGGCCTCCTCGGCGCGCCACTCCTCGACCGCCTCGGGCGGCAGTTCGGGCACGGGTGGCACCGGACCGGCGGGCGGGGAGCCGGGGTTCGCGGCGGTGGTCACGGCAGGTCTCCTCGGTCGGGGACGGACGGCCCGCGCCGACTCTACGGCAGCGGCCCCGACGGCGGGGAACCCGGCGGGCCGTGCTGGCCGGAATGGCCGCGGTGGCCGAATGTCCGATCCCTGGCCGAAGTCTGATGACCCGTCATTGACACGTTCTTGACCATCGCTTTACTGTCGCCGAGGCGGCGTGGACCCGCGCCGCCGGAATGACCGGCACACCTCGGAGGTCCTAATGGAACAGCTCGTCAAGAGGATGACCCAGGACGACAAGTGGAAGGCCTGGGTCGCCGCCAACTCGGCCCGCGCCGCCAAGTCCGGCTGCATCAGCGTCGCCAAGTCCGGGTGCATCAGCGTGGCGAAGACCGGCTGCATCTCCTGACGTCAGGCGCAGCTCCGGCCGGCCGCGGGACGCCCCGGCCGGCGTAGCGAAGGCCCGGGCCGGCCGTGGGCCGGCCCGGGCCCCACCGACCGGAGGTGACAGTGAACGGCCAGCCGACCGCCGACGTGGTCGACCGGATCAAGGACATTCCGCTCTACCGTGCCTCGATCGAACGGGGGTACTTCCCCGTCCTGGAGAAACCCGAGATCGCCCGCGGGTTCCCGGACAACTGGATGACGCCCGGCCTCGCCGCGGCCCTCGCCGCGGGCGAGGCGGAGATGGTGCTCTCCACCGGCACCAACCACGCCCGCATGCAGATCATCCGGCCGCCGTACTTCCTGCTGAAGTCCTACTACCGGCTGTGGAGCGAGCACCCCGACATCGCCGACACCTGGGCGGACGGCTGCACGCGGGTCTCCCTCACCACCGTCCTGGCCACCGAGCACGTGGCCCGCGTCAACGCCCGGAAGCGGGGCGAGGAGCCGGCCGCCGTGCCGGCCCCGGCCGACCGCTGGCTGGACGACCGTACCTGCTACCTCAACCTCCGGCTGGATCCCGCCCGTTGGGGGCGGGAGGACGTCGAGCGGATGCTCGCGGAGATCCGGGCCGCCGCCCGGGCGCACCCGCGCGGCCGCTACCACCTGGACTGCTCCTCCTCCCACCTCGCCCACCTGGTGCGCAAAGCGCGGGCCTGGGGCCTGTGGGCGGACTTCCCGCCGCCGGCCAGCATCGTCCACGCCTACGAGTACACCCCCGCGAACGTCGCCCGGTACCTGCGTGAGCACTTCGACTGCCCGATCGTCGACCTGTTCGGCAGCACCGAACTCGGCTACCTCTACTCCAGCGACCGAAGCGGCCGCTACCGGCCCTTCCTCGACGGGATGAGCGTCGAACTCCTTCCCGTCGCCCCGGGGAGCGGGATCCACAGCCTGATCGTCACCAGCGTCCGCAACCCCTGGATGCCGCTGGTCCGCTACCGCTCCGGCGACTGCGTCCGCACCCTGGACGGCAGCGCGGATCCCGACCGCATCGCCCGGTTCTGCGGCCGGGAGAAGGAACTGCTCGCCACGTCCCGGGGCCCGGTCGCCCAGGGCGACCTCGACGAACTGGTCGCCGCGGTCACACCCCGGACCTTCCTGCACCGGTTGGACGTGACGGGCCCCGGGGACGGCGCGGTGCTGCGCTGCACCACCTTCGACGGCGTCCCGCTGACGGCGGACGAGACGGACGCCCTGGCCGGCGAGGCCGGACGGCTGACCGGACGGCCGTGCCGGGTCGAGCACCACGACCACCTGCCGATCGGCGCCTCGGGCAAGTACGCCTGGCTCGCCACGACCCCGCCCCCGGCCGCCGGGGACAGCCACGGAGGCACCCGATGACCACCGACCGGCCATGCGTCACCGCCGAGGACCTCCGGGCCCTGCTCGGTGAGGACCTGCACGCCGAGGTGGTGGCCTACACCGCCGCCCGCACCGGTGCGGCGCCCGCCGACGCCGAGCGCCAGGTCACCGAGTGCCTGCGCTACCTCTACCTGGTCTCCCGCCACCGCGAGGAGCTGGCCGGCCTCTTCCTGCCGGTCGAGCAGGACATCGACGAGGTCTGGCACTACCTCATCCTGCAGACCCGCGAGTACCGCGCCCTGTGCGAGGAGCGCCTGCCGGGCCGGTACTTCGTCCACCACCGCGGCATCCCCTACGAGGCGTACCAGGAGGAGCCCGGCCGGGAGCTGGCCGCCGAGCAGGCGCTGCGCTGGATCCCGCTCTACTGCCGGGAGTTCGGCGCCTTCGACGAGGGCGCGCCGGCGCACTGGACGATTGTCCGCTACCTCCACGAGGAGCTGGACATGTCGCTGGAGGAGATCTCGGCGCTGCGCCCGGCGGCGGCACCATGACGCCGCTCTCCCCGCAGGTCGCCGCGGGGCCCCGGCACCCGCCCGAACACCCGGCACAGCGGCGGGTACTGGCCGTCCTGGTCGTCTCCCAGCTGGTGAGCGGTGTCGGGCTCACCGCGGGCGTCGTGGTGGGATCGCTGATCGCCGAGGAGATGCTCGGCTCGACCGGGCTGGCGGGTCTGCCCACCGCCCTGTTCACCGGCGGGTCGATGCTCGGCGCGCTGGGCATCGGGCGGCTCTGCCAGGCCCGGGGCCGCAGGCCGGGGCTCGGCCTCGGGTACGCGGTCGGCGCCCTGGGCAGCGTGGGTGTGGTGGTGGCGGTGGCCGCCGACCAGGTGGCGCTGCTGCTGCCGGCGCTGCTGGTCTACGGAGCCGGTACCGCCACCAACCTGATCGCCCGGTACGCGGGCGCCGATCTGGCCGCTCCGGAGCGGCGCGGCCGGGCGGTCAGCCGGGTCCTGCTCGCCGCGACCCTCGGCGCGGTCGCCGGGCCCAATCTGGTGGCGCTGGTCGGCGGTCCGGCCGAGGACTGGGGGATTCCCCGGACGGCCGCGCCCTTCGTGCTGGCCGCCGTCGGGTACGCGGTGGCGGCCGTGGTGCTCGGCGCGCTGCTGCGGCCGGATCCGCTCCGCTCGGCCAGGGCGCGGGATCCGGTCGCCTCGGCGGAGCCCGCCGAACCGGCTGATCCGGCTGATCCGGCCGAACCGGCTGAACCGGCCGACGGCGCGGCCCGGGACCCGGTGCGCACGCCGGGCGTGGCGACCGGCCTGTGGATCATGGTGCTGGGCCAGTTCCCGAAGGTCGCCCTGATGGCCATGGCCCCCGTCCACCTGGCCGCCAACGGTCACGGCACCGCCGCGATCGGCCTGGTCGTCTCGCTGCACATCGGCGCGATGTTCCTGCCGTCCCCGCTCAGCGGACTGCTGGTGGACCGCTGGGGGGCGCTCCCGGCGGCCGCCGCCGCCGGTGTCACACTCGCCGCCGCCGCCCTGCTGGCCGGCCTCGCTCCGGGGGACTCGCTGCCGCTCTTCGCGGCGGCGCTGCTGCTGGCCGGCGTGGGCTGGAACCTGGGACTGGTCGGCGGGACCGCCGTCGTCACCGCCGCCGCGCCGCCCGCGCGCGGCGCCGCCACCCAGGGCCTGGCCGATGTGGGGCTGTCGGTGGCCGGCTGCACCGGCGGGCTGCTCTCCGGCCCGGTCGTGGCGGCCGGCGGCTACGGCACGCTGGCCGTGGGCTGCGCCCTGGTGGCCCTGCTCGTCACCTCGCTGGCGCTGTGGGCCGCCCGCGAGGGACGGGACGCGGCGGTGGCGGAGCGGCGGTGAGAAGGCGGCGGTGCCGCGGTCCGTCCCCCTCGACGAACCGCGGCACCGCCCTTATCCCGTCCCGGAGACGATCCGGTCCGCTCAGATCGCCTGCCAGAGGGCCGGGACGATGTTGGGCTCCCAGCCCACCTGGGCCGTGTGGCCCTGGAGGCACCGGTAGCTGACCCCGTTCCAGGTGACGACGTCGCCCGCCTGGTACGTGGTGCCCGGGGTCCAGGTGCCGCCACCGGGGCCCGGGTCGGAGCTGACCACCAGCGAGTAGCTGCTGGTGTGGGAGACCGAGCCGGTGCCGGTCACGGTCAGGTTGTACGTCCCGTTCGGGACCGACGAGCCGACCGCGATGCTGAGCGTCGCGGAGCCGCCGGACTGCACCGAGGACGGGCTGACCGAGGCGGTCACACCGGCCGGCGCGCCGGAGACGGCGAGGTTCACCGTCTGGGCGGAGCCGGAGGTGGTCTGGGTGTTCACCGTGGCGGTGGTGGACTCGCCCGGCTTGACGTTGCCGGTGGCCGGGTTGACCGCGACCGAGAAGTCGTTGGTCGGGATCGGGCCGCTGCCCACCGAGGTCTTCCACAGGGTGTAGGCGACGCCGTCGGCGCTGCGGTCCAGCACGGTGGCGTTGATGTTGCTGGTGGTGTCGCACGCCGAGTGGTAGCAGGAGTCGTACGCGCGGCCCGCCGTGCCGCCCCACTTCGCCGCCTGGGCGTTGGTCTTGGTGGCGCTGGCGCCCGCCGCGTAGCCCGAGGTCGGGATGCCGGCCGACTGGAACGAGGCGTCGTCCGAGCGGCCCTGGCCCTCGACGTTCTCCTCCGGCTGGAGGTTGAGCGAGTCCCAGTACGCCTTCATCGGCGCCGAGGTGGTGGAGTTGACGTTGTTGATGAAGTAGCCGGCGTTGGGCGAGCCGACCATGTCGAAGTTGTAGTAGCCCTTGATCGCGCTGCGGGCCGTGGAGCTCAGCTGGCTCACGTAGTGCTTGGAGCCCTGCAGGCCCTGCTCCTCACCGGTCCACCAGGCGAACCGCACGTGGCGGGTGAGGGTCGGGTTCTGCTGCGCGAGGACGAGCGCGGTCTCCAGCAGGACGGCCGAGCCGGAGCCGTTGTCGTTGATGCCCGGGCCGGCGCTGACGCCGTCCAGGTGCGCGCCGAACATGGTGACCTGGTCGGCGGGGCCGCCCGGCCAGTCGGCGATCAGGTTGTTGGCGGTGTAGGTGCAGGTGGAGCAGGTCTGCTCGGTGACCTGGTAGCCGGCCGCCTGGAGCTTGGCCTTCACATAGGCCAGCGACTGGCTGTACCCGCTGGTGCCGGTGCGCCGGTTGCCGCCGTTCTGCGAGGCGATGCTGTTGAACTGGGCCAGGTGCGCCTGGACGTTGGTGACGCTGATGTCGGGCGCGCTGCCGCCCGGGTTGCCGCCGCCGACCGTCAGCGTGTACTGCGCGGTGTGGGTGGCCTGCCCCGAGGCGGTGACCGTGATCACGTAGCTGCCGGGCGCGGTGCTGGCGCTGGTGGAGACGGTCATCGTGGAGGACGCGCCGGTCTGCACCGAGGACGGGCTGAAGGTGACGCTCGCGCCGCTCGGGGCACCGGAGGCGGACAGGTTGACCGACTGGGCGCTGCCCTGGGTCACTTGGGTGTTGACCGTCGCGGTGGTCGAGGAGCCGGGCTGGACCTGGCCGGAGGTCGGGTTCAGCGAGAGCGAGTACTCGTTGGTCGGGCCGCCGACGCAGGTCGGGTCGGCCGTCTGGGCGGGGACGCTGACGGCGTCCCAGGCGGCCTTGGTGCGGTTGAAGAGGTTGCAGCTGGGGTCGAGGTTCTTGGCGGCGGTGAGGGTGGT
>NZ_JBEOSF010000022.1:0-142003 GCF_040302725.1 Kitasatospora sp. NPDC097605
CGCTGCTCGCCGCCGTCCAGCAGACCCTGCCCGCCTCCGACGACATCGAGGCCCGCACCGGCCGCGAACTCGCCGACGAGCAGGACCGGATGATCGAGGCCGGCACCAAGGGCATGTCCACCGCCCTGCTGATGTTCGCCGCCATCGCGCTCTTCGTCGGCGTCTTCATCATCGCCAACACCTTCACCATGCTGGTCGCCCAGCGCACCAGGGAACTCGCCCTGCTGCGCGCCGTCGGCGCCAGCCGCAAGCAGATCACCCTGTCCGTACTGGCCGAGGCCGTGCTGGTCGGCCTGACCGCCTCGCTGGGCGGCCTGGTCGCCGGCATCGGCATCGCCGCCGGGCTGCAGTCCGTGATCGGCTCGCTGGACACCGGCATGCCCACCGGCCCGCTGGTGATCGCCCCGTCCACGGTGATCGCCTCGGTCGTCGTCGGCACCGTGGTCACCGTGCTCGCCGCCTGGCTGCCCTCGCTGCGCGCCTCCCGGATCGCGCCGGTCGCCGCGATGAGCTCGGCCGAACAGCCCGCCACCCAGAAGTCCCTGCTGGTGCGCAACGTCATCGGACTGTTCTTCGCCGCAGCCGGCGTCGCCGGCCTGCTCGGCGGCGCGGCCGCCAAGGAGGTCAACGTGGTGGCCCTCGGCGCGGGCGCGCTGATGATCGGCGTCTTCGTGCTCACCCCCCTGCTGTCCCGCCCGGTGATCGCGCTGTTCGCCCCGGTACTGCGCAAGCTGTTCGGCACCCCGGGCAAGCTGGCCCGCGAGAACGCCGTGCGCAACCCGCGCCGCACCGCCGCCACCGCCTCCGCGCTCACCATCGGCGTCACCCTGATCACCGCGCTGACCGTGGTCGGCGCCTCGGTGAACAAGGCCGTCGACGAGGCCACCGAGGTCGACCTGAAGGCCGACTACGCCGTCGCCATGGAGAACTTCTCCATGCTCTCCCCCGAGGTCTCCGGCCAGATCGCCAGGACGGCCGGGGTCACCATGCTCAGCACGGTACGCGAGGTGCCGGTGAAGGCCGTCGCCGACGGCGACACCACCCGGCTGACCGCCGTGGACGCCACCACCTTCGACCAGCTGGTCGACCTCAAGGTCACCGACGGCGCCGCCGACTCCCTCAAGCAGGGCAAGCTGCTCGCCACCACCGGCTACGCCGAGCGCAACGACCTCGCGGTCGGCTCCACCCTCGACATCACCTACCCCGACGGCAGCCGCGGCAGCCTGACCGTCGGCGGCCTGGTCGAGCAGAACACCGAGGTCGCCGGGGTCGTCGCCCCCGAGCAGGTGGTCGGCGCGCACGCCGCCGCCGGCTCCGGCCTGACGAAGGTCCTGGTCAAGGGCGCCGACGGCGCGACCCCCGAGCTCAAGCAGGCGCTGCGCGACGCCACCGGCGGCAACCCGCTGATCAGCGTCAAGGGCGAGAAGGACATCAAGGCGGAGAACAGCCAGCTGGTGACCTCCCTGCTGAACATCATGTACGGCCTGCTGGGCATGTCCGTGGTGGTCGCGGTGCTGGGCGTCATCAACACCATGGCGATGTCGGTGTTCGAGCGCCGCCGGGAGATCGGCATGCTGCGGGCGATCGGCCTGGACCGCAGCGGCATCAGCCGGATGGTCCGGCTGGAGTCGCTGATGATCGCGCTGTTCGGCGGTGTGGTCGGCATCCTGCTCGGCGTCGTCACCGCCTGGGCCGGCACCCGCACCCTGGCGGACTCGTTCAAGAACATCAGCCTGGTGGTCCCGCCCGGGAAGATCGCCTTCTTCCTGGCCGCCGCCGCCGTGATCGGCCTGCTCGCCGCCCTCTGGCCGGCCCGCCGCGCGGCCCGGATGGACATCCTGGGCGCCATCAAGAGCGAGTAGCCACCGCCCACCGCCCGAACACACGGCGCCCGCCGGGGTCACTCCCGGCGGGCGCCGTGCTGTCGGGCGCCATGGCTCAGGACTCGGGGCGGGCCGCCGCTCCGCCGGTGGCGTCCTCCGGCGCGACATCGCCGCCGGGTGGTCGCCCGACCTCCTTCAGGGTGGACTGGGCCCGTTCGTCGACCATCCGGGTCACCAGGTGCTGCGCGGCGCCGAAGGCCACGCCCCAGGCGAGCACCTGGGCCCGGCTGTCGAGATCGCTCAGGCCGGGGACGAACGCGCCGCGGATCAGCAGCAGGCCGATCAGCGCGGAGAGCGCGCCGGTGGGGAACTTGAGGGCGGCGGCCGCCAGCGGCAGCATGAACGGCGCGCTGGTGCCCTGGATCCGGCGCAGCGAGCCGATCACGGTGAGCGCGGCGCCGGCCAGGCCGGCCACCTCGACGGTGATGATGTCGCCGCTGGTCGCGTAGTTGCCGGCGATGACGCCCTTGGTGCCCCAGACGAACTCGCCGGACGGGCAGACCACCAGCCGGGTCGCGCCGGGCTCGGGGGTGGCCGGCGGCGCGGGGCTGAAGCAGAGGCTCAGCGACGTCGGGTTGAACCAGCCGTAGACGGCCAGCCCGGCCACGCCCACCAGGACGCACAGGGTGGCGGCCCAGAGCATGTTGCGCAGGCTGCGCACCCGGGCGTACTCGGCGTCCAGGGCCGCGTAGGCGGCGTCGAGGGTGCGGATCAGCAGGTTGCGGTCGGGCTCCCCGATGTTCGCGGAGCCGACGCGCTTGGCGAGCGCGACGGTGCGCAGGTCCTTGCGGCCGAGGTGGTTGCGGGCCAACGCCAGGATGTCGATGGCCCGGTCGGGCAGCAGGGCGGTGGGGACGAGTTCCAGCAGCAGGACGTCGGCGGCGCGGACGTTGGCCCAGGCGCCCTCCAGGGCGGTGGCGCCGGACCACGGGCGCCGCCAGTGGAAGCGTTCGACGGCGGCCGCGGCGGCGTTGTCGAGGCGGATGCGCGCGCCGTCGACCAGGACGCGGCGGGGGCACTCGGTGTCGACGCCGGGCGGGGTCGCGCAGGTCTCGCGGTCGAGCAGGACGCGCAGGTACCCGATCCGGGCGAGCACGCGCTCGCGCCAGGCCGATCGGGGAGGTCGTAATCCGATGATCTCCCGTACGGCGTGCCAGGTGCGGGTGTACCACCTGGGCCGGCCGGCGGCGTTGCCGCTCATCTCGACCACGCTCCCAAGCCGAGACGTTCTCTTACTCCACCGTAGGCCCATTCACTCCGCATACCCAGCGAAACCGGCCGCCGGTTCGCAGCCGGCGCGGGAGCGGCAACGGCGCACCGGCGCCCCCGTGGTGACGGTGGGGCGCCGGTGCATCACGGTGAGCGAACGTTTCCTCAGCAGCCGTTGAGGATCGAGGAGAGGGCACTCTTCTCGGCGCTGTCGACGGAGAGGCCGTAGTAGTACTTCACCTGGACCCAGGCGCGGGCGTAGGTGCAGCGGTAGGAGGCCTGCGGCAGCCAGGTGGACGGGTCCTGGTCGCCCTTGGAGCGGTTGGAGCTCGCCGAGACGGCGACCAGCTGCGGGCGGGTCAGGTCGTTGGCGAAGGCCTGGCGCTGGGTGGTGGTCCAGGCCCAGGCGCCGGAGCGCCAGGCCTCGGCGAGCGGCACCAGGTGGTCGATGTCGAAGCTCGACGCGCTGGTCGTGGTCACGTTGTCGTAGACCGAGAACCAGCTGCCGCTGACGGAGGCGCAGCTGGAATCCGTGACGACGTTGCCGCCGTCGCGCTTGAGGACCGTCTCGCGGGTGTTGCAGGTGCCGGAGATGGTGATCCAGTGCGGGAAGAGCGCGCGGTCGTAGGTGGTGGTGTGGGACTCGGCGGCCACCGCGAGGGTGGCGAGGTAGCCGCGGGCGGTGGCGGCCGAGACCGGGGTCGGCAAGGCGGCCCGGGCGGTGCCGGCGCCGGTCAGCAGGGCGGTGAGGGCGAGCAGCAGGGCGCCGAAGGCGGCGGCCGGCACGCGGCGGGGCGCGGATATGGCGGAGATCGCGGACATGCGGGGGACTCCTGGGTCGAGGAGGGCAGGGGAAAGCCCCCGGGCGGGAACCGGCCCGGGCTGCCAACCAGGATGGGGGCGTGGGGGTTTACGCGGGTAGATCCAGGAGGTGAACATTGTGACCGGTCGTCAGGAGCAGGGCCCGACGACCGGCCCGGGAACGCGGAACGCCCCGCCCGGCGGTGGCCGGACGGGGCGATGGGGTGTGCTGCGACGGCGTGAACCGTTCGCTCAGGCGGCCGACTTGGCCTCGCCCGCCTTCGGGGCGACCGGCTTCGCCGGACGGCCGCCGAACACGCCGAAGAAGAAGGCCAGGGTCGGCACCAGGTACAGGAGCCAAACCGCCACCTGCAGGACCGTCGGGTCCGGCTGGAAGTTGAAGACGCCCTTGAGCAGGGTGCCGTACCAGCTGTCCTTGGGGATGGTGGAGGAGATGTCGAAGGCGAGGTTGTGCAGGCCGCCCAGCCAGCCGGCCTCCTGGAGGTCGTGCACGCCGTAGGCGAGCACACCGGCGGCGACCACGACCAGCATGGCGCCGGTCCAGGTGAAGAACTTGGCCAGGTTGATCCTCAGCGCGCCGCGGTAGAACAGCCAGCCCAGCACCACCGAGGTCAGCAGGCCGAGCGCCGCGCCGATGATCGGGTTGTAGCCGTCCTCGGTGGCCTGCACCGCGGTCCAGATGAACAGCGCGGTCTCCAGGCCCTCGCGGCCCACCGCCAGGAAGGCGGTGAGCACCAGCGCGCCGGTGCCCATGGCGAGGGCCGCGTCCAGCTTGCCGTGCAGCTCGGCCTTCAGGTGGCGGGCCGTGCGGCGCATCCAGAACACCATCCAGGTGACCAGGCCGACGGCGATGATCGACAGCGTGCCGCCGAGCGCCTCCTGGGCCTCGAAGCTGAGCTGGGTGGAGCCGAACTGCAGCACGGCGCCGAAGGCCAGGCTGAGGCCGACGGCGACGCCGATGCCGATCCAGACCGGGGGAAGCCGGTCCTTGCGGCCGGTCTTGACGAGGTAGGCGATCAGGATGCAGACGACCAGGCTGGCTTCGAGTCCTTCGCGCAGGCCGATCAGGTAGTTGGCGAACACGCTGGCTCCCTGGGGGTGAAGAGGTGGTACGGGCGAGACGGGTGGGGGGTCGGCCTCAGCCGAAGAGGGCCTGGCCCCACCACTCGCCGGGCTTGCGGACGCCCGCGGGGCAGGCGAAGTGGGCCGAACCGACGTGCTGGATGTACTCGTTCAGCGCGTCCGAGGCCGCCAGCCGCTGCTGGAGCGGGACGAACGCCTTGCGGCTGTCGCGCTGGTAGGCCAGGAAGAACAGGCCCGCGTCCAGGCGGCCGAGGCCGTCGGTGCCGTCGGTGAAGGAGAAACCGCGGCGCAGGATCATCTGGCCGTCGTTGGAGTCCGGATGGGCCAGCCGGACGTGGGCGTCGACCGGCATCGCCTTGAGGTCCGGGTCGTCGTGCTCCTTGGTCCGCCCGTACGGCGCGCCCTCGCCCTTGGTGCGGCCGAAGACGTCCTCCTGCTCCTTGAGCGGGGCCCGGTCCCAGGTCTCGATGTGCATCCGGATCCGGCGGGCGACCAGGTAGGAGCCGCCGGTCATCCACTCCGGGCCCTCGCCCGGGGCGACCCAGACGTGCTCGGCCAGCTTGGCGGTGTCGGTGCCGGCGATGTTGTGGGTGCCGTCCTTGAACCCCATCATGTTGCGCGGGGTCTGGGCGTCCGGGGTGGTCGAGGAGGTCTTGCCGAACCCCAGCTGCGACCAGCGGATGTTGACGGTGCCCATGCCGATCCGGGCCAGGTTGCGGATCGCGTGCACGGCGACCTGCGGGTCGTCGGCGCAGGCCTGGACGCACAGGTCGCCGCCGCTGCGCTGCGGGTCGAGGTTGTCGCCCTTGAACCTGGGCAGGTCGATCAGGGCCTCGGGGCGCTTGGCCGTCAGGCCGAAGCGGTCCACGCCGTCCTTCTCGAACAGGCTCGGGCCGAAGCCGATGGTGAGGGTCAGCCGGGAGGCCGGCAGGCCCAGGGCCTCGCCGGTGTCGTCCGGCGGCGCCTCCGGCAGGCCGCTGGCCGCGCCGCTGCCGACCTCGCGGCCGCCGGTCATCGCGGCGGCGGCCTTGGTCCACTCCTTCAGCATCCGGATCAGCGAGTCGCGGGTGGCGGTCGCGGAGACGTCGAAGGCGGCGAAGTGCAGCCGGTCCTGGACCGGGGTGGCGATGCCGGACTGGTGGTCGCCGTAGAAGGGGACGTCGGCGGTGGCCGCGGCCGGGGCGGCCGGGGTGTCGTCGTCCTGGCGGGTGGCGGCGGCGACCGAGCCGACGCCGGCCGCGCCCAGGGCCACCCCGGCCCCGGCCCAGCCGATCACGGCGCGGCGGCTGACCGCGGCGCGGCTCGCGGGGACGGTCTCGGCGGCGGCGTCCGCGGCGGTGCCGTCGCCGGCCGTCGTCCCGTTCTGCTGCTGGTTCTCGGCGTCCATCGGCGGGCGGGCCCTTCTCTGTGCTGGACTCACGGATGCCGTGGCGGCCTCGTGGGCCGCCACGGCGGGGTGCGGGTGCGGTGCGCGGGTACGGTGCCCGGTGCGCGCCGCAGGCGGGCGCACCGGGCGGCGGGCGTTACTTCGCGACCACCGCCGCGGCCAGCTTCGACAGCGGCTCGGCCAGCGCGTTGACGGCGTCGGACAGGGTCTTGCGCTCGGTCTCGGCGACCTTGTCGTAGGAGGTGTAGGTGCCGTCGGCCTGCTTGTACTTGGCGAGCAGGGTCTCGATGGCGGCGAACTCGGAGTCCAGCGTCCTGGCCAGCTCGGCGTCCTTCTCCGAGGCGACCGGCTTCAGCAGCTCGTAGGCCTTCTTGGCGCCCTCGACGTTGGCGGCGAAGTCGGCCAGGTCGGTGTGGCTGTAGCGCTCCTCCTCGCCCGTGACCTTGCCGGTGGCGACCTCGTCCAGCAGCTCCTTGGCGCCGTTGGCCATGCTGGTCGCGGTGATCTCCGCCTCGGGGATCTTCTTCTGCCAGTCCTTCAGGTCGGCGACCAGCTGGTCGGCGAGCTTCTTCTCGGCGTCACCGATGGCGCCGTCGGCCCACAGCGACTTCTCCAGCTTGTGCCAGCCGGTCCACTCCTGGCCCGGCTCCAGGCCGTCCTCGCGGGCGTCGGTCTTGGGGTCGACGTCGCCGAAGCTCTCGGCGACCGGCTCGGTGCGCTCCCAGCCCGTGCGGGACGGCGCGTAGAGGGACTTGGCCTTCTCCACGTCACCGGCGTTGATCGCGGCGGCGAACGCCTCGACGGCCGGGATGGTGAGGTCGGCCTGCTCCTGGGCGTAGGTGCGGTAGGCGGTGACGGCGGCGGTCAGCCGCGGGTCGGCCGGGGCGGCCGAGCCGCCGTCGCCGGTGACGGTGATCTTCTGGCGGATGCCGTCGCCGACCATGCCCGGCTTGCAGGCGATCTCGTAGGAGCCGGCCTTGATCTCGGCGGTGATGCTCGCCTTGGTGCCCGGGCCGATGTTCTCGCGCTCGGTGACGATCTTGTCGCCCTCGGCGTAGACGTAGACCTCGGTGACCTTCGAGCCCTTGTTGGCGATGTCGAGCACGACGTGACCGGCCGGGAAGCTGGTCTTCGAGACCTCGCAGGCCGTGTCGGTGGCGTTCACCTTGACGGCGTCGGCCGCGGTCTTGTCGTCCTTCTTCGAGCAGCCGGCCAGTGCGGCGGTCGCCACGGCGAGGGTGAGCAGCGTGGCTGCGGTGGAACGACGGGCGGACATGCGGGCTCCAGCGGTCAGGGCAGGGTGGTTCAGGGCAGGGCTGAGCACGGGTGGGAGCGATGGCGCCGACGGCGCCCCACCCACTTAGCTAAGGCATACCTTAGGGATATCGGATTTTGCCGTCTACACCGGGGTCGGTTACGAAACGGTGCAGGTGAGAGGGGGCCGACGGGCGCTCGACCGTCGGTCCACCGACGATTTCCGGCCACCGGGGGCGCACATGGGCGTGGCAATCATGGCAAAGAAGTGGTAAAGGGGCGCGCACCGGCGGTGCGCGCCCCTCTCTGCTACCGGTCCGCCGTCAGAGCGCCGGGGTCCGCCCGGACCGTCGGGGCGCGGCGGCCCGGGCGGTCCAGCGGCCCTCGTGCCGGGTGATCCGGATCGGATGGCCGAAGGTGTCGCTCACCAGCTCGGTGGTCATCACCTCGTCCACCGGCCCGGCCGCCACCGTCTCCCCGCCGCGCAGCAGCAGCGCGTGCGTGGTGGACTCCGGCAGCTCCTCCAGGTGGTGGGTGACCAGCACGCTGGCCAGCTCCGGGTGCTCCTGGCGCAGCAGGTCCAGGCTGTCCAGCAGCAGCTCCCGGGCGGTCAGGTCCAGCCCGGTGGCGGGCTCGTCGAGCAGCAGCAGCCGCGGACTGGGCATCAGCGCGCGGGCGATCAGTGCCCGGCCCCGCTCCCCCTGCGAGAGCGTGGTCCACGGGGAGTCGGCGGCCGCCGCCATGCCGAGGGTGTCGATCAGCCGCTCGGCCCGGTCCAGCTCCTCCGGGGCGGGCTTGCGGTGCAGGTCCGGCTCGATGGTGTTGGTCACGCCGGTGAGCACCACCTCGCGCACCGTCAGCGGCGAGCGCAGCGGGTGGCGCGGGTTGACGTGGCCGAGGTGGGCGCGCAGTCCGCGGATGTCGACCCGGCCGAGCCGGTGGCCGAGCACGTCCACCTCGCCGCGGGTGGGGTGGGAGACCGCGCCGAGCAGGGCGAGCAGGGTGGACTTGCCGGCGCCGTTGGGGCCGAGCAGCGCCCAGTGCTCGCCGGGGCGGATGGCGAGGTCGATCCCGCGCAGCAGGTGGCGTCCGTCGCGGACGACGTCGACGGCCCGGGTGCGCAGCAGCGGCTCGGCGGCGGGGTCCGCGGCGAGGTCCGCGGCGGGCGGGTCGGCGGGCGTGCGCGGGTCGGGCGTGCTCATGCGGGCGGGCCTCCTACGGGTCCGGGGCCGGGAAGGGTCACGGACAGGGCGCCGCGACCGACGGGCCGGCGCCGACCGTCCGCGTGCAGAGTACAACCGTTCGTCCGGACGGCGGCCCGGGTGTCCGAGCGGTGGACACCGCCCGGCGGCCGAACCGCCGGCGCACACCCCTTTTCCCGCACGGGAGTTGGCGGCAGGATCGGGGAACCGGGCCGGCGCGGCGGAGCGTGGAAGCGGTGCGGGCCGGATGCGGGTGCGACCGCGGGTGCGGCTGCGGACCGGGTCGGGGACGGATCGGAGGGGAACGGCATGGCGGGGATCGGCACGGCGGGGACGGGTGAACCGGTCGGCACCGGAGCGGAACGCGGCGGGACGCTGCCCGGGCGGTTCGAGGAGCAGGCGCGGCGCACCCCCGGGGCGGTCGCCGTCCGGTGGGCCGGGCGGGAACTGGCCTACGGCGAGCTGGACGCCCGCGCCGACCGGCTGGCCCGCCACCTGGCCGGCCTCGGGCTCGGCCCCGGCGGGCGGGCGGCGGTGGCGATCGGCCGGGGCACCGAGGTGTACGTCGCCCTGCTCGCCGTGCTCAAGACCGGCGCCGCGTACCTGCCGCTGGAACCGGGCGCGCCCGACCCGCTGCTGCGGCACGTGCTCGACCAGGCCGCGCCGGCCGTGGTCGTCACCGAGGAGGTCCACCGGATCCGGCTGACCGACGCCGGCGCCCGGACGCTGGTCTGCGTGGACTCGGCCGCCGTCGAACTGGCGGCGCTGCCCGCCGGGCCGCCCCCGGCGGCGGTCGGGCCCGCGGACGCGGCGGTGGTGTTCACCACCTCGGGCACCACCGGCGCGCCCCGCTGCGCGGTGGTCGAGCACCGCAACCTGCTGGCCGTCCACCACGGGTGGCGCGAGGCCTACGGCATCTCCCCCGCCGACCGGGTCCTGAGCACGGCGAGCCTGGAGTTCGACGTCTTCACCGCCGACTGGGTGCGCGCGCTGTGCTCGGGCGCCACCCTCGTGGTCGCCCCGCGCAATCTGACGCTGGACCGCAGCGCCGACGTCGCCGACCTGCCCGCGCTGGTGGCCGCCGAGCGGATCACCATGATGGAGCTGAACGTGCGCACCGCGCGCCGCCTCACCGCCCTCCTCTCCGCGGCCGGCGGGACGGAGGGGCTGCCCGGTCTGCGGCTGCTCACCGTCGGCGCCGAGAAGTGGTGGCCGGACGAGCACCTGGCGCTGCAGCGGCTGGTCGGCCCGGCCACCCGGGTCGTGCACGTCTACGGGCTGGCCGAAGCCGCCGTGGACAGCACGTACCACGAGGTCCGCACCCTCGACGGGCCGCCGGGCAGCGGCTCGGAGTCGGTGGTGGGCGTGCCGTTCGCCGGCGCCCGGGTGTACGTGCTCGGCCCCGACGGCACGCCGGTCCCGGGCGGCACCACCGGAGAGATCGCGCTCGCCGGTCCGGGCCTCGGCCGCGGCTACCTCGGCCGCCCCGAGGAGACGGCGCGGCGGATCGCCCGGGCGGACTTCGACCCGGACGGGCGGGTGCTGCTCACCGGCGACCTCGGCCGCGTCGCCGAGGACGGCACCCTGCGGTTCCTCGCCCGGGCGTCGAGCGTGCTGGGGAACCGCGAAGGGCCGGTGTCCGCCCGCTCCGTGACCGCACGGGTGCAGGTCGCCGTCCGGGCCGAGGCACGGCTGCGCGCGCTGCCCGGGGTGCGCGAGGCGGCCGTCGCCGAGGTGGAGGTGGCACCCGGGCGACGGGAACTGGTCGGCTACGCGGTGACCGGACCGGGCGCACCGGACACCGACGGGTGGTCGCTCACCGTCCGCCTCGCCACCGACCTGCCGGACGGCGAGGCGCCCGCGGCCGTGGTGCCGGTGCCCGGACTGCCGCGCACCCGGGCCGGCAAGCTCGATCGCGGCGCACTGCCGCTGCCCGCGCCGGCGGACCACGCCGCGCCCCGGCGGGCGGGCGCCGGGAAGGGCTACCGGGGCAAGGCGGCCGGTGGCGGGGGCTCGCTCGCCTCCGAGTCGCAGCCGGGGTGCGCGCTGCTGGCGGCGGCGGTGCCGTGCGCGGTGGCCGCCTGGCTGTCCACCGGGTGGCTGTGGCCGGGCTCGACGGACGTGTCGGCGGTTCCGGAGCCGTACGACGTGTTCTTCCGCCTCCTGTACCTCTTCGAGTGGGCGTCCTTCGGGCTGGGCGCGGCCTGGCTGTTCACCGGCCACGGACTGCTCCGGCGCCTGGGGCGGCCGCCCGGCCTGACCTTCGCCGCCCACCTGTCGGTGGTCTGGCTGCTGGCCGCCTGGTGGCCGCAGGACAACCTGTACCGGACCGCCGACCGGACGGTGTGGGCCACCGAGGTAGGGCTGGTCTACGTGTTCAACGTGGCGCTGATGGTGGCGGCGGCGGTCGTGGTCCGCTTCCTCGTCCGGCAGCCGGAGGAGCCCGGCTGAGCCGGCCCGCGCCCGGTCAGCGCAGGGCCTCGAACATCCGGCCCAGCGCGTGGTGGGCCGAGCCGAGCAGGGCCTGCGCCGCGTCCAGCGCCTCGGTGCTCCGTGCGGCGAGCGCCAGGCCGACGGCGGGTTCCGGCTCGTAGGAGGCCGTCACGATCAGCGGCAGGACCGTCGCGCCGAGCCGCGCGCACTGCGGGCGCAGCCGCGCCAGGTGCCCGAACAGCGCCTCCTGGGGGAGCCGGGCACCGAGCGGCATGGCGTCCAGGGTGCGGACCAGGTGGCCGGGCCCGCGCACCCGGTCCAGGCGGTGGCGCAGCACGAAGGCGATCGCCGGGCCGGTGAGCCGCAGGTTGGCCTCGGTCGGGGCGAGCCGGCGCTCCCGGTCGGTGACGAAGTCGACGTCGTACCAGCCGCGGTGGCCGGCCGCCGCCAGCCGCTCCCCCACCGCGAGCCCGAACCGTTCGGCGACGGCCGCGACCCCGGGCGGCACCACTCCCGGGCCGACCGTCACACCCTGGTAGCGGGTGCCGTCGACGGCCATCTCACCGACGCCGACCGGGTGCACCCGCCCGTCGGCGCCGATCACCGCGTCGAAGGTGAGGTCGCGCAGCCGGCCCGTGCCGGCCGGTCCGCCGTCGATGTACTCCTCCAGCAGCAGCGCGCCGCCGGCCGGCAGCACGTCCGCACGGACCAGGCGGCGCAGCAGCGCCCGGGCGCCGCCGGCCGCGATCAGCTCCTGCGGGGTGACCAAGGCGGTGCCGTAACCGCCCACCCCGTGCGGGGACTTGAGCACGGTGGTGAGTCCCCGGGCGGCGCGGGCGGCCAGCCGGCGGGCGGCCCGGCGCGGGGTGTCGGCGGGCTCCTGCCGGGGCACCCGGACGCCGGGGTGACCGGGGGCGAGGGCGGTGAACAGGTCGTGGGCGGCGGCCTTGGACTCGTACCGGCGCACGGCCGCGAGTTCCGGCCCGTCGCCGAGGTCGGCGGTGCGGCCCCAGTGCAGGACCGGGCCGGGGGCGGTGGCGAGCCGTTCGGCCAGGGCGGGGCGGGCGGCGAGGGCGCGGGCCAGCGTGCTGCCGGGGGCGATGCCGGTGTACGACTCGACCGGGCCCCAGTCGAGTTCGCGGGCGAGCAGGTCGATCCAGGCCCGGTCGACCTCGGCGGGCAGCACCAGGGCGGCGGGGTCGGGGCCGTAGGCGACGGCGAGGCCGGCGTAGTGGTGTGCCTGGCGCAGGCGGCGGGACCGGCGGTCGGCGTCCTGCCGGAGCGGCCCGTGCTCGTCGAGGAACTGCTCGTTGAAGTCGGCGACGTTGCCGACGTGCACGGCGCGCCGCCCGCCGGTCCAGGCCCCCACCCATCCGTCCATCCCGCGAGCCTACGGGACGGAGGCCGGAGGCGGGGGGTCAGTGGCGGGGGGTCAGTGGCGGGGGTCGGAGGCGGGGGGTCAGAGCGCGAGCAGGCCGGCATCGGTGGGGCGGAAGCCGCAGGCGTCGAGGTAGTAGCCGCGCAGGTGGGGCTCGAAGTCGACGTGCAGCCAGTCGCAGCCGGCCGCGCGGGCGTGGTCGGCGGCCGCGGCGACCAGCCGGGTGCCGAGGCCGGCGCGCCGGACGGCGGGGTCGACGGCGGTGTCGAGGAGGAAGGCGTGCACGCCGCCGTCCCAGAGCACGTTGACGAAGCCGAGCAGCGGGCCGTCCGGGGCCGGGCGGGCGCAGACCCAGCCCAGGCTGTGGCGCTCCAGCCGGGCGCGCCAGGGCGTGGGCGGGCCGGCGGAGCCGCCGGCGTGGCCGAAGGCGGCGGCGTGCAGGGCGTCGAGCTCACGGTCGGTGAACTCGCCCCGCCAGTGCAGGTCGAGGGGCGGGAGCTGGGGCGTCGTCATGGCATGAGCGTAAACAGGCTGCTCACGGCCGATCACTCTTGATCAGCTTTTGATCAGTACAGGACACGACTTGGCAAAAATCCGACAGTTGCTCTAGCCCTTGATGACTGATCACCGTCAATCTCTTCGCAACCCTCATCCCCGCACCACGCAGCACCCCGACTGGAGTCAGAGTGAGCCCCTCCTCCTCTTCTCGCCGCCGCCTCGCGGCCGGAGCCATAGCGGCCACCGCCGCGCTCGTCGCCGCCACCGTCACCGCCGGCACCGCCTCGGCCGCCCCCACCGGCCGTGACGCCGCGATCGAGCGGGCCAGGACCAACGTCGCCCGCAACGCGACGGTCTTCGGCTTCACCGATGGTCAGAGCCTGGTCGTCAAGGACGTCGTGCTCGACGCCGACGGCACCCAGCACGTGCGCTTCGACCGCACCTACCTCGGCCTCCCCGTGGTCGGCGGCGACCTGGTGGTCCACCAGGACGCCCGCGGCCGGCTCAAGGACTCCTCCCGCGCCGCCGCCCACGACGCCGCCGTGCGCAGCATCGTCCCCACGGTCCCCGCCCGGCTCACCGCCGGCCGCGCGCTGGCGGCCGCCCCCGGCATCGGCGACGCCACCAGCAGCCCCGAGCTCGTCGTCTGGGCCGCCGACGGCACCCCGCGCCTGGCCTGGCGCACCACCGTCCAGGGCACCGGCGACCACGGCCAGCCGGCCGGCCGCGTCGTCGTCACCGACGCCACCAGCGGCGAGCAGATCGAGGCCTACGATGCCGAGCACCGGGCGAGCGGCACCGGCCACTCCGAGTACACCGGCGACATCACCATCGACACCACCGCCCAGAGCGGCGGCTACGCGCTGATCGACCCGCTGCGCGGCCACGTCACCAAGGACGCGCACAACGTCTCCGCCAACGCGCTCAACGCGAACTCGGGCACCCTCTACACCGACCCCGACAACGTCTGGGGCGACGGGAAGAAGTTCTCCACCGACCGCGCCACCGCCGCCGTCGACGCCCACGCCAACACCGCCTGGACGTACGACTACTACAAGAACACCTTCAACCGCAGCGGCATCAAGAACGACGGCAAGGGCGCCACCGTCTTCGTGCACGTCGGCACCAACTGGGACAACGCCCAGTGGTCCGACAGCTGCTTCTGCATGATGACCGGCGACGGCGACGGCACCACCGACCCCGAGCAGGTCGACCTCGACACCATGGGCCACGAGATGACCCACGGCGTCACCAGCGCCACCGCCAACCTCCGCTACAGCGGCGAGTCCGGCGGCCTCAACGAGGCCACCTCGGACATCTTCGGCACCATGGTCGAGTGGTACGCCGGCAACGCGGTCGACACCGGCGACTACCTGTTCAGCGACCAGTCCACCCCGCCGTGGCTGCGCCGCTTCGACAAGCCCTCGCTGGACGGCCGCTCCGCCGACTGCTGGAGCCGCAAGGTCGGCCAGCTCGACGTGCACAACTCCTCGGGCGTCGGCAACCACTGGTTCTACCTGGCCAGCGAGGGCAGCGGCACCAAGACCGTCAACGGCGTCACCTACAACAGCCCGACCTGCAACGGCTCGGCGGTCACCGGCATCGGCAACCAGAAGGTCGCGAACATCTGGTACCGCGCGCTGACCGTCTACATGACGTCCACCACGGACTACAAGGGCGCGCGCACCGCGTCCCTGAACGCCGCCAAGGACCTCTACGGCCTCAACAGCACCGAGTACAAGGCGGTCGCCGCCGCCTGGAGCGCGGTGTCGGTCGCCTGACCCGTCGCCCGCCCGGCCCGTCGTCCCGGCCGGAGGACGACGGGCCTTCGGCCGTCAGCCCAGCACGCGGACCGGCGCGCCCGCCAGGAACGCCGCGATGTCCTCCACCGCCTCGGTGTAGTAGCGGCGGAAGTTGTCCCGCGACACGTACCCCAGGTGCGGGGTGGCCAGCAGCCGCGGCGCGCCGCGCATCGGGTGGCCGGCCGGCAGCGGCTCCTGGTCGAACACGTCCACCGCCGCCCCCGCGATCCGGCCCCCGGCGAGCGCGGCCAGCAACGCGTCCTGGTCGACGATCGCCGCCCGGGAGGTGTTGACCAGGTACGCCTCCGGCTTCATCAGCGCCAGCTCCGGCGCGCCCAACAGCCCCCGGGTGCGCTCGCCGAGCGCCAGGTGCACGGAGACGAAGTCGCTCCCGCCCAGCAGTTCCGCCAGCGACCCGGCCCGGCGCACCCCCTCCCCCGCCTCCGCCACCCGCTCGTCGGTCAGGTTCGGGCTCCACGCCACCACGTCCATCCCGAACGCCACCCCCACCCGGGCCACCCGGGCGCCGATCTTCCCGAGACCGAGCAGCCCCAGCCGGCTCCCCGCCAGATCGGCGCCCACCGTGCTCTGCCACGGCCCGCCGGTGCGCAGCGCCGTGCTCTCCTCGACCAGCCCCCGGGCCAGCCCGAGCAGCAGCGCCCAGGTCAGCTCCACCGGCGGGGTCGACGAACTGGCCGTGCCGCAGACCGTCACCCCGTGCGCGTGGGCGGCCGCGTGGTCGATCACCGAGTTCCGCATCCCCGAGGCGACCAGCAGCCGCAGCCGGGGCAGCCGGGCGAACACCGCGGCCGGGAAGGCGACCCGCTCGCGCAGGGTCACGACGATGTCGAAGTCCGCGACCGCGGCGACGAGTTCGTCCTCGGAGGCGGGGTGCTCGCGGAACGCCACCACCTCCACCCGGTCGGCGATCGGCGACCAGTCGGCGATGGTGGTGGCGACGCCCTGGAAGTCGTCGAGTACGGCGCAGCGAAGTCTCATGCCCCGCACTCTTCCAGACCCCTCCGGCGCCGCCGCACCGGCGTGGCGCGACGGCGGCGCGGGCGGTCGTCTGGGATCTTGGGTCCCGGGGGCCGCAGCCGACCCAGCCGACCGGGGAGACCCTTCATGGCCAAGCTTCTCCTGACCACCTTCCTGACCCTCGACGGCGTGATGCAGGCACCCGGCGGGCCGGACGAGGACCGCGACTCCGGCTTCGCCCACGGCGGCTGGCTGTTCCCGTTCGCCGACGAGGAGTTCGGCGCCCTGATGACCGCCGTGATCGGCCGCGCCGGCGCCTTCCTGCTCGGCCGCCGGACGTACGACATCTTCGCGGACTACTGGCCGAAGGTGACCGACCCCGCGCACCCGATCGCCGTCCCGCTCAACTCGCTGCCCAAGTACGTCGCCTCGACCACCCTGCGCGACCCGTCCTGGCACAACACCACCGTGCTGACCGGCGCCGCCCCCGGCGGCCTGCCCGGAGAGGTGGCCGCGCTCAAGGACCGGCTGGGCGACACCGAGATCCAGATCCACGGCAGCGGCGCCCTCGCCCGCGCCCTGATGCCGCACGGCGTCATCGACGAGTACCACCTGGTCACCGCCCCCGTCCGGCTCGGCACCGGCCACCGCCTCTTCCCCGACGCCGGCCCGCCCACCGCCTTCCGCCTCGCCGGCACCCGCACCACTCCCTCCGGCGTCACCGCGAACACCTACCACCCGACGGGCCCGGCGACCTTCGGGACGTTCTAGACGAGCAGGAGGGGAACTCGGCGGGCGGAGCCACCGGGCTTCGGAGACGAAGCCGAGCAGGCCTGCGTCGGCGCCAGGGTCAGCGGCTCGGCGTCGGTCAGCCTCGGCGGAGGGCCCCACCTCCGGGTTCCCGCGGGACAGTCATCGATCTCCCCGTAGAGTGCAGTCGCGAGGGCCTTGCGGTTTGTCGTCGCAAACGAACCGACCAGGCCCTCGCTTCCTGCGCCCGAAGACTTCGGAGCAGTGCCGTTCCACGGACGGCCCGGCAGGGCAGTACCGGGAGGATCCCGTGAACGCGGCCGAACTGACAGCGAAGGCACCCTCGATCGCGGCCGCCATGGCCACCGCCGACGTGTCCCCCGGAACCCAGCCGGCCCAGACCCGCTACCGGTCCGCACTCGTCTCCGGCTGGGACATCCCGGCCGGAGCGTCGGTCCTGGAGGTCGGCTGCGGACAGGGCGACACCACGGCCGTCCTCGCCGAGGCCGTCGGCCCGCGGGGCCGGGTGGTCGCCGTCGACATCGCCGATCCCTCGTACGGCGCCCCGGTCACCCTGGGACAGTCGGCGGAACACCTCAAGGCGACGCCGCTGGGGTCCCGCATCGACTTCCGCTTCGGCCTGGACGTCCTCGACGAGGCGGTCACCTTCCCCGACGGCGGGTTCGACCACGTGGTCCTGGCGCACTGCTCCTGGTACTTCGGCTCCCTGGACCAGCTCGCGGCCACCCTCGTCCGGGTCCGCCGTTGGGCGCGGAACCTGTGCTTCGCCGAGTGGGACATCGAACCCCGTTCGGCCGGACAACTTCCCCACCTGCTCGCCGTCCTGGTCCAAGGCCAGATCGAGGCGGGCGGCTCACGGGGCGAGGACAACGTGCGCACGCCCTTCTCGCGCGAGAGCCTGCTGCGGACCCTCGCGGCGACGGGCTGGAACCCCGCCCCGGCGCGGGCCGTCGACACGACCGCCCTCCAGGACGGCGACTGGGAGGTGGACGCCTGCACGACGCTGCTCGACGACGCGCACCGGATGACCCAGCTTCCGCAGGCCGTGAGGGAGCTGGTGCTGAGCCAGGGGGACGTGCTCCGGTCCCTGGCGACGCACCACGGCAACACGCCGCTGCCGGCCTACTCACTGACCGCCCGCTGACCAGCCGGCCGAGATCCGCCGCCACTACCCGGACGCCGCGCCGACCCCGCCGGGCGCGTGGGACGCGTAGGCGCCCGGCGGGGTCGGCGCGGTTCCATCCCCGCGACCAGGAAGGCCGTCTGGTCCACATCGGTGAGGACCCGGACGCGCTGCGGCCGCCCCTGCTTCCCGTACCGCTCGTGGAACTCCTGGATCCGGGCCTGGGTGTCGACGCGCAGCTGCTCCAGGTTCAGCGGCCCGTCGTGCGCGAGCAGCGCGTCCAGGACGGCGCGCGAGAACAGGCTGAACGAGCCGCCGTCCGGTCCCCGCCCGGGCTCGCCGGCGCCGACGAAGCGCGCGTACTCGCCGGGCGAGCAGGCGTACAGGTGGGCGACCTGCCGGCCCGCGACGACCAGGGCCTCCCGAGTGGCCCAGCCGACGGTGCCGCTCATGAAGTCCTGCCGGACGCCGTTGCGGCAGGCGTCGATCAGGAACAGCACCCGGCCCGCCGGGGGCCACTCGACCTCGCGTCTCCAGTCGATGGCGATGCAGCCCGACCAGGGCGGCTCCACCCCGGAGTGCAGGTCCTCGGGGATCAGGTAGTCCTGGCCCTCCGCGTGCAGTCCGTGGCCGCTCAGGCAGATCAGCACCGTCTCACCGCGCCGGGCGGTCCGCAGGAAGTGGGCGACCTCGCCGTTGACGAGGTTCGCGCTGATCTGGCGGCGTGCCGGGGGCACCACGACCCGGAAGCCGCGGTCCCGCAGCGCCGCGCCGAGCCGTTCACCTCAGATCCCTTCCGGTTCGGCGGCGCCCGGGAGCGGGGGACGGCCGAGCCGGTGGCCCCGGCCGGTGCTCTCGACCCAGTCCCGGCCGAGCTTGGCGCGCAGGTAGCCGAGGTGGACGCGGATCTCCTGTTCCCTGGCCCAGGGATAGTTCCAGACCCGGCTGCCGAGGTCCCGGGCATCGCGGAACTCGTCGCCCTGTTCGATCAGGCCGAGCAGGAGGTTGCAGTCGCTGTAGGTCAGGTCGACGGTGCGGCCGTCGGCCACGGCCCGCCGGGCGTAGTAGTCGACCTGGAGCCGCCCGTCGGGCGTCCGGCCGGTCGTCGCGCGCTCCATCGCCGCCTCCTGTGTGCCCGCTACTGGCGGGCCGAGTTCCAACCGGCCAGCTCGGCAGGGCGGTTGGTGATGATGCCGTCGACGCCGGCGGCGTCCAGGGCCTTCCAGCGGGCGGCCGAGTCGACGGTCCAGACGTTCACCGCGACGCCGGCCTCGTGCAGGGCCGTGATGATCTCCGGGCGGGTGGCGAGGGCGTCGTCGGACGGGTGGTAGGCGGCCAGGCCGAGTTCCTTGGCGATGGCCACCGGGTCGGCGTCGAGTTCGCCGCGCAGCAGGGCGAGCGGCAGGTCGGGGGCGAGTTCGCGGGTGTGGCGCAGGGTCTCGACGTCGAAGCTCTGCACCAGGATCCGCTCGGCCATGCCGTGGTCACGGATCTCCTTGACGATCCGGTCGACCTCCTCGCGGGTGTGCGGGCCCTTCATCTCCAGCAGCAGGTTGCCGCCCCGGGCCCGAAGGTCCTCCAGCTGGGCGGTCAGGCTCGGCACCCGGGCGCCGGCCGTGGTCGGGGCGAACCAGGAGCCCGCGTCCAGGCCGTCCAGTTGGGCGGCCGTCAGGTCGCGGACGCGACCGGTGCCGTTGGTGGTGCGGTTCACCGTCTCGTCGTGCAGGACGTACGGCACGCCGTCCTTGCTGGGCTGGACGTCGTTCTCGATCCAGTCGACGCCCGCGCGCCGGGCGACCTCCTCGGCGAGGAGGGTGTTCTCTGGCGCGGCGGAGGAGGCGCCGCGGTGGGCGAACACGGTGAGCGGCGCGCCGGGCCGGCGGAGGTAGGCACTCCGGGCGGCGACCGCGGTCCCGTCGGGGGCGTCGACGCTTCGGGCGACCGGGGCGGTGCGCACCGTCTCACGGCCGTCGAACAGCCAGCGGGCGGTGCTGCCGTGCGGTCCGGCGGCCGTGTCGGCGGTGTGCGGCGTGGCCAGGGCGACGGTGGTGACGCCCAGCGTGGACGCGAGCAGCGCGGCGAGCAGACCGGGACGGGCGCTGCGGCCGTTCTGCTGCACCCGGGTCCACGAGTGACTTTCTGTCATAGGGGGAACGGTAGGCGATCGAGACCCCGGCGGGGAACCTTCGCCACGTCAACCCTGATCACCGGTGGGCCCGTTGGCAGATGTGTTCGGGAGCGGGTGGCAGCGGCGGTTCCACCCGCTCCCCCGGGTCGCCCGGAGGCGGTGCCCGGGTGGGACTTCCCGCCGGCCGCACCGGCGGGCGGAGCCGGGCCGCCGTCTCAAACCTCCGAGCCCGTCGAACCGCCGAACGAGTGAATCCGGTGACGACGGTCCTCCGCGCCGCCCCCGCCCCCGCAACCTCCGGGGTGCTCGAAAAGTCCCCGTTCGACCAGGGCTCGCCCGGAGCGAAATCCGCTTGAACGCCTCCTTCGAACAGCACCATCATCGGACCCTCCGCGACCGGCCCAGAAATCATCAACTCGGTTTTCACATAACCAACTTGACGCCCTCACGCATGCCCGCGGACCGACCGTACGCCTGGAGGATCCATGACCTGTCCCCGCACCTCGCACCCGGAGGTCACCGCATGAGCGCCGCCACGCCACCCGTCCAGGCCGAGAACGAGGAGGAGGAGCTGCGATGGCTGGCCGACGGCCGGCGCGTCGAGACGATCGAGGCGATCAGCATCAGCGCGATGGCCCGCCGCCTGCCCGTGCTGGTGGTCCGGGCCTTCCGCCTCGGCTGGCGCATCGACCGTTCCTCCATCACGATCCTGCTCACCTGCCAGGTGGTCTCCGCCGTCCTCGGCGCCGCCGGCCTGTTCGCCACCACGGGCACCATCGCGGCGCTGTTCGGCCCGGAGGCCGTCGGTGACAAGCTCACCCGGGCGGCGCCGTCGATCCTCGCGATCGCGGCGGCGACCGGCGCCCGCGCCCTCCTCGGCATCGCGATCCAGGCCATCACCGTCCACCTGTCCCCGCGCATCTCCCGGGAGGCGGAGGCCGCGGTCCTGCGGGCCACCGTCGCCGCCGAGCTCACCGCGTACGACCACGCCGGCTACAACGACGAACTGGAGGCCGCCGACCGGGGCGCCGAGGTCTGCGTGGACATCGTCGGCGAGGCGCAGAACCTGATCGCCGCCCTCGCCTCCCTGGTCGGCGCCGCCGGCGTCCTGGCCGTGCTCCACCCCGCGCTGCTGCCGCTGCTGGTGCTGGCCGCACTGCCGCAGGGCATCGCGTCGGTGCACGCCGCCCGGGTGCAGTTCCTCGCCAACCGGGCCGCGATCGCCGACCGCCGGGTGATGGCGAACCTGCGCTGGTACATCCACTTCAAACGCAACGCCGACCAGGTCCGCTCGGACACCATGGGCGGCTTCCTGCTCGACAAGTACGAGCAGGTCGGCCGGCGGCTGGACGCCAGTTCCCGGAAGGCCGCGATGCAGAGCGCCCGGGTCTCGGTGATCGGCGCCGCCGCGACCGGCCTCGGCACCGCCCTGGTGTGGGGGGCGATGCTCTGGCTCGTCAGCACCGGCCGGATGAGCCTGCCGCACGGCGGCGCCGCTGTGTTCGCGCTCGCCGCCGTCGGCACCAGCCTGCGCGGCATCGTCGGCTACGGCGCCGACCTGTTCCGCACCGGCATGTACCTCGACGACTGGTCCACCTTCCTCGACACCGCCGGCGGCCACCGCCTCCAGCGCGGCACCGAGGTGCCGGCGGCGCCGCACCGGATCGAGGTGGAGAACCTCCGCTACGCCTACCCGTCCTCCGACCGCACCGCCCTGGACGGGGTGAGCCTGCACGTCGAGCGGGGCGAGATCCTCGCCCTGGTCGGTGAGAACGGCTCCGGCAAGACCACCCTCGCCAAACTCCTCGCCGGCCTCTACCTGCCCGACGGCGGCTGCGCCCGGTGGGACGGCCGGCACACCCGCGACCTCGACCCGCACGCCCTGTGGCGCCAGGTCGCGGTCGTGCCCCAGGACTACGCCCGCTGGCCGCTCACCTGCCGCGAGAACATCACCCTGGGCCAGCCCTCACCCGACGGCGACGAGGCGGTACTGCGCGCCGCCGAGGCCTCCGGCGCGGCCGAGGTCGTCGCCAAACTCCGCCGGGGCCTGTCCACCCTGCTGGCGGTGGAGTGGATGGGCGGCGAGGAACTGTCCGGCGGCCAGTGGCAACGCCTGGCCATCGCCCGCGCCTTCCACCGCGAGGCCGGCCTCCTCGTCCTCGACGAACCCACCGCCGCGCTCGACCCCCGCGCCGAGCACCGCATCTTCCAGAACCTCCGCGCGATCGCCCGCGACCGAGCCGTCGTCCTGGTCACCCACCGCCTCACCAACGTGGCCATCGCCGACCGCATCGTGGTCCTCGAAAACGGCAAGGTCCTCCAGGAGGGCACCTTCGCCGCCCTCGTCGCCGACGAGACCGGCCGCTTCCGCGAACTGTGGGACCTCCAGAACGAACGCTCCGGCATCCCCACCCAACGCCAGACACCCCCCTCCCACGACACCTGATCCTCTCCGGACCATGGAGACCCGTGGCTCCGGTCAGCGGGCGGGGCCGAGGTGGTGGGCCAGGGTGGCGAGGGCTTCGGTGACGGTGTGGAGGGTGGCCGGGGTCGGCGGGGTGCCGTTCGGGGTGGTGAGGGCGGCGGCGAGGGCGGTGTCGATGGTGGTGGTGCGGACTTCGGTGACGCGGGAGGACGGTTCGGGGGCGGGGTGGATGAGGCGGCGGCGGCGGTCGGCGGGGTCGGGGTCGGTGGTGACCGACCCCGCCTCCGTCAGCCGTGCGACGGCGGTGGACACCTGGCTCTGCGGCAGTCCGGTGCGGGCGGCGATCTCGCCGACGGTGGTGCCCGGGTTGGCGACGATCTCGCCGAGGGTGACCAGCACCGCGCGGACCGAGCCGCGCGCACCGGCGGCCGGCTCGGGCATGGCCTGTTCGCCGATCTTCATCAGCGTGCGCCCCAGGAGGAACAGCTCGACTCCGTTCATGCCCGCCAGAATACATCTCGATAGATGCATCGAGATTGATACATCTATTTCGATGCTCTATGGTCGTCCTCGTACCGGCCGAGCGCCGGTCGCCACGACCGAGGGGGAACACCACCATGAAGCTCACCGTCCCGGGCGCGAAGCTGCACTACCAGGTCACCGGCAGCGGCCCGGTCCTGCTCCTCGCCCAGAGCGGCGAGGGCGACGCCGACCGCACGGTCGACCTCGTCCCGCACCTGGCCGACGCCTTCACCGTGGTCACCTACGACCGCCGCGGACTGTCGCGCAGCACGCTCGACGACCCGGCGCGCCCCGTCACCATGGCCGACCACGCCGACGACGTCGCCCGGCTGCTCGCCGGGATCACCGAGACCACGGGGGCCGCGGACGCCGGCGAGGCCCTGATGGCCGGTTTCAGCATGGGCGCGGCGATCGGTCTGCACGCGCTGGTCCGCCACCCGGGCCTGCTCGGCACGCTGATCGCGCACGAGCCCGTGATGCCGAACCTGCTGCCCCCGGCGGACCGTGCCGAGCACATCACCGAGTTGCGCGCCATCCAGGAGGCGCACGCGGCGGGCGGCGCGGCGGCGGCCTTCCCGGCGATCGCCCGGCACCTGGGCATCGACCCCCGGCACGACCGCACCGAGGAGGGCCTCACTCCACAGCCGCTGACCCCCCGCCGGCTGGCCAACTTCGACTTCTTCATCGGCACGGAGTTCACCGCGATCACCACGGACGGCCTCGGCCCGGCCGAGTTGGCGGCGGCCGCGGCCCGCTCCGGCACCCGGATCCTCCCGGCGACGGGCCGCACGACCCGCCCGACCGTGCACACGCACCGCTGCGCGCTGGCGCTGGCCGGGCTGCTCGGGACGGCAGCGATCGACTTCCCCGGCGGGCACAACGGCAACACCGCCTTCCCCCGGGCCACCGCGCAGGCCCTGACGGCCGCCCTCGGTCGATGACGGAAAGCAATGGGCTTGCGACGTAAAGGATTTGACGTCGCACCGTACAAGAAGGACGATCGCTCCCCATGACGATCGCCCACGAACCCCCGCACTCCCCCGCCCCCGCCTCCCGGCCCGTGGCGCTGGTCACCGGCGTCGGGCGGACGGTCGGGATCGGCGCCGGCATCGCGTGCCGGCTCGCCGAATCCGGCTGGGACGTCGCCTTCACCTACTGGACCCCCTACGACCACCGGATGGCCTGGGGCGCCGAACCGGGCGCCGCCGAGGCCGTCGCGCGGGCGCTCGCCGACCGGGGTGCGGCGAGCGCGGGCGTGGACGCCGACCTCACCGAACCGGACGCTCCGGCCCGGGTGTTCGACGAGGTGGAACGGCGGCTCGGCGGTGTGACGGCCCTGGTGCTGGGCCACTGCGAGTCGGTCGACTCCGGCCTCCTCGACACCACCGTCGAGAGCTTCGACCGCCACTTCGCGGTCAACGCGCGGGCGGGCTGGCTGCTGATCCGGGAGTACGGGTGCCGGTTCGCCGGACCCGCCGGCGACGGGCGGGTCGTCGCGCTCACCAGCGACCACACCGCGGGCAACCTGCCCTACGGGGCGAGCAAGGGGGCGCTCGACCGGATCACCCTCGCGGCGGCGCGCGAACTGGCCTACCTCGGAGTGACCGCCAATGTGGTCAACCCGGGCCCGGTGGACACGGGCTGGATGACCGACGAGGTGCGCACGGACGTCCTCGGCCGCACCCCGCTCGGCCGCCTCGGCACCCCGCAGGACACCGCGAACCTGGTCGCCTTCCTCTGCTCCCCGCGGGGCCAGTGGATCAACGGCCAGCTGCTGACGAGCAACGGCGGCTTCGCCGGCTGACGGACCGGCCGCCCGGCGCCGCGACGGGCGTTCAGGAGTGGTCGGCGCCCGAGAGGACCAGGACGGTCCAGAGGACGTCGGTACGGCCGTGGAGGTCGGGGCGTTCGGTGTGCAGCAGCGGGTGCAGGCCATGCGGGCGGGCGAGGTCGAGGGCTTCGGCGGCCGGGGCGTCGTACATCCGGCGGCCCGGCGGGACGGGGCCGTGGCGCAGCGAGAGGAAGAGCCGCCCGGCGGGGGCGAGCAGGCCGGCGAGGACGGCCATGGCGGACGGGCGCTCGTCGGGGGGCAGGTGCATCCAGACGGCGGTCAGCAGGACGACGTCGAAGCGTTCGCCCGCCGCGCCGAGGCGGGGCAGGGCGGGCAGGGCGTCGTCGACCCAGCGGACGCCGCTGCCGGCGTGCAGCCGCTCGCCGATCCAGCGCAGCTCGGCGGTGGGTTCGGCGGCGACCACGCGGTGGCCGAGGGCGGCCAGCGCGGCGGCGTCGCGTCCGCTGCCCGCGCCGATGTCGAGGACGTCGGCGGGCCGGGGCGGGAACAGGTGCAGGGCCTCGCGGTGGACCTCGGCGAAGGTGACGGCCTCGTACTGCGCCGCCAGCCGTTCGGCCTCCTCGCCGTAGCCGGCGGTGCCCGCCGGCCCGTCCGTCCGCGCTTCCCCCACGACCGCTCCCCCTTCGCCGTCCGGACGGCCCGCCCGTCGGCCACCCGGCGTCGACCACCCGGCATCGGCCACCCGGCGTCGACCGCGACCGTCGGCACCGCAGGGCCGTCGAGGGGCCGTCAAGGGGCCGCGTCAACCGTACCCCGGATGGCCGTCACGCTTGCGGTCAGGCCTCGCCCGGGTGCCAGGCGGGCCATTCCCAGGGGCGGTCCGCCCAGTGGACCTGGACCGGGTCGCGGGGGTCGAGGTCCGGGAACAGCTGGTGGATCCGCGGTTCGAACTCCTCCGGGCCGAGCGGCTCCCAGCCGTGGCCCTCGAAGTGGACCAGCCGGTAGCGGCTGTCGGTGCGGAACTCGGCGACCTTGACCTGGGGGTTCGCCGCGCCGGACGGGCTGTTGGTTTCCATGCCCCCAGCATGTGGCGGACCTCCGGGGAGCGCACCCGGGGACCGGCAGGCAGCGTACGGGCCGGGGGCGCGAGGCGGGCCGGGCGCGCCCCGGGGACCACTTCCGGGTCATGTCCCGCCGTCGGCGCGCTCGTTGAGTACGGCGAGCGGGGGCCCTCGGCGGCGCCGCGGCGGCCCCGTTCCCGTACGACCGGGCGTCCGCGACGGGGCGAGCCGCCGGGAGCCGGAGCAGGCGATGGCAGGAGGACGAGGACATGAGCGGGCAATCGGCAGACGGCGGGACACCGGTGAACGGCGGTCCGCCGCCGCGCGGTCCGGTGGTGGGCGGGCCGCTCTCGGGCGGACCGGGATCGGGCGGCGGGCCCGGACCGGGCGGAGGGCCGCACCCGGGCGGAGGGCCGGCGGGCAGACAGCGGCCGACGGGCGCGGGTCCCGTGAAGCCCTCGGGCACCGTGCAGTGGCAGTGGCCGGCGCACGCGTGGCAGCCGCCGCCGGTACCGGCGCCGCCCAGCACACCGCCGGGTGAGCCGCCGGCCTGGGAGGCGTTGGCGGCGGCCGCCGAGACCGCCCGGCGGCGGCGGCGCCGGATGTGGGTGGGAGGCTCGGCCGGGATCGTCGCCGGGCTGGCGGCGGTGCTGGCGATGTGCGGGCCCGGACCGGGCGAGGAGTCGTCCGGGGTGACGGCCTTCCCGGGACCGTCCACGGCCCCGCCGCTCCCACCGTCCCCGGTGGCCTCGCCGGCGGCCGACCGGCTGCCGGTGCCGGCGCCGTCCCCGCTGCCGCCGCCGACGACGACGAGCGGTGAGGGCGTGCAGCCCACCGCCACGAGCCCGGCGGGTACCGCGGGTACGAGCGGTCAGGCCGGTACCGCGGACACCCTGGACCAGGCGCCGTTGGGCGCCACCGCCCGGTCGGACGCCGGGGAGCGCTCCGCGTCCCCGCGGCCCAAGGCGAGCCGTTCACCGCGGCCGGCGCCCACCCGGACGGCGGGCGCATCGGCCGGCGCCCCCGCTCCGGGTTCCGCGCCGGCGCCCGGCGCCGCCTCCGCGCCCTCCGCCGCCGTGAGCGCCCCTCCCGCGGGCGCGGTACCGGGGGCGGACCCGGGCACGATCTGCGACCAGGCGGAACGGTTCGGCCGGTGGGCGGCCGGCTCCGAGCAGGCCCGTCTCTGCCGCAGCATCTACGGCTGAACGGGCGCCTCCGGTGGACCGGCGGCGGCCGCGGCCTCCAACAGCGGCCAGCCGTCGACCCGCCCCTCCCGCCGCTCGCCCGGCCGCCACGCCCCGTGTGCCAGGGCCGCGTCGAGCAGGGCCCGTACGGCGCCCGGTTCGTGCGGGTTCAGCGTGGCGCCGTGCACCAACCCCACGTCACCGGAGCCCAGCGGGAAGCCGCCCGGGACGAACCGGCCCGGGCCCTCGGCGAAGACGATGCGCAGCGGTCCGCCGGAGCCGGCGGGCGACGGGTGCGGCGTGAGGATCTGGTGGCACGCGCGGGGCCGGTCGCGGCCGGGCACGCGGTGGCCGTGCCGGAGCGTCCACAGGTACGCGCGGCCGTCGGCGACCGGTCGGCGGGGCTTGTCCGGGCGGCGGGGCCCGTCGCCGAGCCTGCGCGGCGCGGCCCCGCGCCGAACCCGCGGTCGCACCGCCCCGCGCAGAAGCCGCGCGGACCCGTAGGACCGGCGGATGGAACAATCTCGATCATGTTCGAGCACGCACCACAGGCCGGTCCCGTGCCGCTCACCGTCGTGGCCGCCGCCGTGATCGAGGCGGTCGCTGCGCTGGAGGGCGTGCCGATGCGGATGACCGTGTTCGAGGCCGGGCTGGACGGCACGCCCGCGCCCGCCGCCGAACTCGCCGACCTGCGCTGGACGGACGGCCTCGACCCGGTCCTGCGGCCGGCCCCCGCCGTCCGCGACCACCTGCTCCCGCTGCTGCGCGAGCGCGGTCTGCTGCCCCGGCCGGCCCGCGGCTGACACCCGGCCCGCACCCGGCGGGCCTCCCCGCCGGGTGCGGGCCCGATGGTGCGCCACGTCACCGCTCACACCACCGCTCACACCACCGCTACCGTGCGGCAAGCACCTTGGTCAGCTTCTCGAACCGCAGGTCGGGACGGAGCGGGATGCCGAAGCGCTCGTCGCCGTACGGGAACGGCGAGTAGTCGCCGGTGCGCCGGAAACCGCGCCGCTCGTACCAGGCGATCAGCTCGGCGCGCTGCTCGATCACGGTCATCTCCATCTCCGCCACGCCCCACTCCTCGGCCGCGTACCGCTCGGCGCGCGCGAGCACGGCCCGCCCGAGGCCGCCGCCCTGGCGGCCGGGGCGCACCGAGAACATCCCGAAGTAGGCGCGCTCGCCCCGGCGTTCCAGCTGGCAGCAGGCCAGCAGTTCGCCGTCCAGCTCGGCGAGCAGCACCACGCCGTCGGGGTGGGTGACGGCCGCGGTGACGCCCTCGGTGTCGGTGCGCTGGCCCTCCAGCAGGTCGGCCTCGGTGGTCCAGCCGGCCCGGCTGGCGTCGCCCCGGTAGGCGGACTCGACCAGGTCGAGCAGGGCGGGCACATCGGCGGTCGTCGCGGTGCGGAAGCCGAGCCGCTCGGTGGCGACGGCCTCGGTGGCGGCGGCCTCGGCGGCGACGGCCTGGGCGACAACAGCCTCGGCGGCCGCTCGGGTGCTGCTCTCGGTCACGGGGGCCTCTTCTCGGGCGGGCCCGGACACTGGCCCGGGCGGGCGGGTTTCGGCGGCCGTCGGGGGCCGGTCCCTGGCATCGTGCCACAGCCACCCTGGCCCCCGACCTGCCCGGACGCACCGCACCCCGCCACCTCCCGTCCGCACCCGCCGTCTCGGTCAGGCGTCCAACAGCCGGACGGCTCCCCCGGCCGCCGGACCGCCTCCGGCAGGATGGCCGCGACGGCCCGCCCGTCCCGCCCGCCCCAATCCGTCCCGCCCATCCCGGAGGCACCATGACGACCGTCGAGATCCCCGGCTCCAAGTCGGTGACCGCGCGGGCGCTGTTCCTCGCCGCCGCGGCCGACGGCACCACCACCCTGCTCCGGCCGCTGCGCTCCGACGACACCGAGGGCTTCGCCGAGGGGCTGGACGCGCTCGGCTACGCGCTCACCCGCGAGCCGGACCGGTGGACGGTCGAGGGCCGCCCGCAGGGCCCGGCCCACGACGCCGAGGTGTACTGCCGCGACGGCGCGACCACCGGCCGCTTCCTGCCCGTGCTCGCCGCGGCCGGCCGCGGCTCCTTCCGCTTCGACGCCTCCGCCCAGCTGCGCCGGCGCCCGCTCGGCCCGCTGACCGAGGCGCTGCGCGCCCTCGGCGTCGACCTGCGGCACGAGGAGGCCGAGGGCCACCACCCGCTGCGGATCGCCGCCGACGGGGTCCGCGGCGGCGAACTGAGCCTGGACGCGAGCCTGTCCTCGCAGTACCTCACCGCGCTGCTGCTGCTCGGCCCGCTCACCGACCAGGGCCTGCGGATCACCGTGACCGACCTGGTCTCGGCGCCGTACGTGGAGATCACCGTCGCCATGATGCGGTCCTTCGGCGCCACCGTGACGCGCACCGGCCGGGTCTTCGAGGTCGCGCCCGGCGGCTACCGCGCCACCACCTACCCGATCGAGCCGGACGCCTCCACGGCGAGCTACTTCTTCGCTGCCGCCGCGCTCACCGGCCGGGAGCTGACCGTCCCGGGGCTGGGCCGGGACGCGCTCCAGGGCGACCTGCGGTTCGTCGATGTGCTGGCCAGGATGGGCGCGCGGGTGGAGATCGGCACGGACCGGGTCACCGTCGAGGGCCCCCGGGACGGCCGGCTGTCGGGCCTCACCGTCGACATGCGCGACATCTCCGACACCATGCCGACGCTCGCCGCCCTCGCCCCGTTCGCCGACGGTCCGGTGCGGATCGAGAACGTCGCCAACACCCGGATCAAGGAGTGCGACCGGCTGGACGCCTGCGCCGGGAACCTCCGCCGGCTCGGCATCGACGTCGCCACCGGCCACGACTGGATCGAGATCCGGCCGGGCACCCCGCGCGGCACCGGACTCGCCTCCCACGGCGACCACCGGATGGTGATGTCGTTCTCCGTCACGGCGCTGCGCACGCCCGGCATCACCTTCGACGACCCCGGCTGCGTGCGGAAGACCTTCCCCGCCTTCCACGAGGTGTTCGGGCGGCTGCGCGAAGAGTGGGCGACCACCGGCTGACCGCGACGGAAAGACCCGGCGCCGGCGGGGGCGCCCGCCCACACTCCCGAGCCCCCGACCCGCCCCCGGTCCCGCGCCCGCGCACCCGGCCCGCCCCGGCCGCGTCCGCCCAGGTGGGCGGCGCTCCGCGCGGGCCGGGCGGACGCCGGGGCGGGCGGGTCCGGCGTACGACGGGGAGCCGAAAGGTGGGGACCATCGCCATGTGACGTCCGTTCAGGATGTGGCCACCGATGCCTAGCGGGCTGGCGCGTACATGGCTACCCTGCTCCAGCCGGTTGCCGTCACCGGCGCACCGGCTGTCCGCGAATCCCACGGGTCGTCACCACGGACCAGAGGAGTGTCATGCCCAGCACTTCCCGCTCCGCCAGCCCCACCGGCAGCAGCACCAAGCAGGGGAACCGCCGGCTCCCCGCGTTCGCCGCCCTCACCGCCGCGGTCGCCCTGGCCGTCGGCGTCGCCGCCCCGGCGTACGCGGCCGAGCCCGCGCCCGGCACCGCGTCCCCCTCCGACGCGGCCGCCGCCGACAACTCCGCCGCCCAGCGCGGCGGTCAGCTGCCGCCGATCCACCCCGAGCTCGACTTCGCCGGCTCCACCGTCGCCGCCCACGAGGGTCGCGAGCCCGGCGCCGCCCCCGCCGCGGCCCTCGCCGTCACCCAGACCCCCGGCCTCGACGTCTCCAGCTACCAGGGCAACGTCGCCTGGGCCACGGTGCGCGCCAACGGTGCCCGCTTCGCCTACGTCAAGGCGACCGAGGGCACCACGTACACCAACCCGTACTTCACCCAGCAGTACAACGGCTCCTACAACGCCGGCCTGATCCGCGGGGCGTACCACTTCGCCCTGCCGGACCGCTCCTCCGGCACCGCCCAGGCCAACTGGTTCGTCGACCACGGAGGCGGCTGGTCGAAGGACGGCAAGACCCTCCCGCCCGCGCTCGACATCGAGTACAACCCCTACGGCGCCACCTGCTACGGCCTCAGCCAGAGCGCCATGGTGAGCTGGATCCGCTCCTTCAGCAACACCGTCCACTCCCGCACCGGCCGCTACCCCACCATCTACACCACCACCAACTGGTGGACCACCTGCACCGGCAACAACGCCTCGTTCGGTGCCACCAACCCGCTCTGGATCGCCCGTTACGCCTCCGCCGTCGGCACCCTCCCGGCCGGCTGGAGCTACCAGACGATCTGGCAGCACGCCGACTCCGGCACGTTCCCGGGCGACCAGAACCTCTTCAACGGCGCCTTCGACCGCATCCAGGCCCTCGCCAACGGCTGACCACCCGCCCGCCGCCCGGGCGGGCGGGCGCGGAAACGATTCCGCGCCCGCCCGGGCCCCCGGCACAGCCCGACGACAACGGGCCGACAGAACCGCGTGACGCCCCATCTGTTCACTCATCGCCTCGTTGAGTAGGCCGTGGGGAGGAGACCGCCGTGGTAGGCACCGAACAACCCTCGGGGCGGGATCGAGCTGACGGTCAGGGCCTGGCGAGCGGCAGGTGACGGGCACGACGGGCCCCCCGGAGGCTGGCCTCGGCGCTGGTGGCCGAGGGGGTTCTGACGTCGGACTGACTCCCCTCGTTCGAGGCCGTGCCCCGCGAGTTGTTCGTCCCGGATCGGATCCGGCCGGGCGACGGGCTCGGCACGACCCCAACCATGGTGGTCCCGATGCTCAGGGACCTGGACGTCCGTCCGGGTGCCAGGGTCCTGGAGATCGGCACGGGCACGGGGTGGAACGCGGGTCTCCTGGCCCACCGCCTGGGCGGCGCCGACGTGGTGTCCGTCGAGTAGGACGCGGACGTCGCGCGCCGCGCCCGGAAGAACCTGGAGAGCGCGGGACTGGCGGTCCCCGGCGGTCCTGACGGCTGGTCCCGACAGCCGGCCAGGGCGGGCGGGCGCGGAGTCGTCCCGTGCCCGCCCGTCCTCCGGTCAGAGCGGGAGGACCAGTTCCCAGGTGTCCACGGCGAAGTCCACCGTCATCCCGTGGCGCTCGTAGAGGGCGAGGGCTCCGGTGGGGTTGGCGGTGTCGACGCCGAGGGCGACGCGGGTGCGGCCCAGGGTGGCGTAGTGGGCGAAGAAATGGCGCAGCAGGTGGCCGCCGAGGCCGCGGCCGCGGGCGGCGGGCAGGACGCCGATGCGGTCCGCCCACCCGTGGGCGGCGCGGTCGTCGCGGGTGCGCAGCACGGCCACGTCGCCGACGCCGTCCAGGGCGGCGATCCAGGTCAGCGACCAGTCGAGGCGCGCGCCGTCGATGTCCTGCCACCACTGCTCGAAGGTGCGCGGGCGGTGGTCGAAGTGCGAGGCGAAGGACTCCTCCTGGAGCCGGTGGGCGATGCGGCGGTCCTCCTCGCGGCGGCAGTCCCGCAGGGTGACGCCCGGCGGCGGCGCGGGGACGGGGTCGGTCCGCGTGTCGACCCGGCGCGCCATCACGTGGTAGCGGCGCACGCGGTCCCAGCCGCGCGGCCGGATCGCCCCGGTGTCGAGCGTGGGCCGGGTGTTCAGCAGCAGGTGGAGGACGGCCCGGGCGGCGCCGTTGGCCGCCGCGCGTTCCACCGCCCGGCGCTCCATCAGCGCGAACAGGTGCAGCGCGCCCGCCTGGTAGTCCGGGAGCACGTACTGGTCGAGGTCGATCCGCTCGCCGCCGGAGCGGTCCCGGACCAGGCCGTAGCCGACCAGGTGCTCCCCGTCCGCGAGCAGCCAGGAGTCGCGGCGCAGGTCGACTCCCGGGTGGGCGAGGTCCGCTTCGACCTCGTGCAGGTCGGTCTCGGCCCGGCCGATCTCCAGCAGGTCCACCCGGTTGAGCAGGTCGCGGACGGCCGGGGCGTCGTCCCGGGTGGCGGGCCGGACGGTGAGGCCGGCGGGCGGCAGGGGGGTGGCGGTCATCCTGGTGCTTCTCCTGGTCGGGGACGGCGGCCGGCGGGGGCCCTCCGGGCAGCCTGCCGGACCCGGCGTGCAGAGCGCGTGCAACCGGCGCGTACGCTGCAGCGATCACGGAGCGGGCGGGGCGGGCAGGACGGAGGGGGCGGCGGATGGCCGGTCGGGGCTGGCGGTTCGGCGTGCTCGGACCGCTCGCGGTGCGGTGCGACGGGCGGGCCCTGCCACTGGGCGGGGCCCGGCAGCGGACGGTGCTCGCCACGCTGCTGCTGGCGCACGGCCGGCCGGTCCCGCTGGCGGATCTCGTCGAGAGCGTCTGGAACGGCCGGGAGCCCGCCAGCGCGGTCAACACGGTGCAGAGCTACGTCTCCCGGCTGCGCGCCGTCCTCGCCGACGCGTCCGGGGGCGCCGACCCGGCCGCGCCCCGGCTGATCGGCACCGCCGGCGGCTACCGGCTCGACCTCGGCCCGGCCGACGGACCGGAAGGGGACGCGGAGGTCGTCGACGTCCGCCGTTTCGAGCGGCTGACGGCCGACGGCCGGGCGCGGCTCGCCGAGGGCGACGCGCACGGCGCGCGCACCCGGCTGGTCGAGGCGCTCGGACTGTGGCGCGGCCCGGCGCTCGCCGATCTGCGCGAGGTGCCCGGGCTCCAGGCCGAGGCCGTCCGCCTGGAGGAGCTCCGGCTGGCCGCCGTGGAGTCCGCGGCCGAGGCCGAACTCGCCTGCGGTCGCCCGGCTGCGGCCGTCGACCGCCTGTGGCGCACCGCCGCCGAGCACCCGCTGCGCGAAGGCCCGCAGGCCCTGCTGATGCGGGCGCTGTACCGCACCGGCCGGCAGGCGGAGGCGCTGGCGCTGTACGGCCGGACCAGGCGCCGGCTGGTCGACGAGCTCGGCGTCGAGCCGGGCGCCGGCCTCACCGCCGTCCACCGGGCCATCCTCCGCCAGGAGCCGCCCCCACCGGACCGCTCCGCCGTCACCGCGCCGGCCGCCGGGATGTCCCGCCGGCCGTTCGTCCCGCACCGCTTCGAGGTGCCCGAGCGGCTGGAGGGCCCGGGCTTCCTGCTGCGCCCGATCACCATCCGCGACCTCGCCCAGGACCACGCCCTGGTGACCGCCTCCCGGGACCAGCTCCGGGCTCAGTTCGGCCAGGCCTGGAACTGGCCCCCGCCGGACCTCACCGAGGACCAGGACCTCGTCCAGCTCGCCTGGCACCAGCACGAGTTCACCCGAAGGACGTCCTTCGCCCTGGCGGTGGTCGCACCGGCCGACGACCGCCTGCTCGGCTGCGTCCACCTCGACCCGCCGGGTGACCCCCGGCACGAGGCCGACCTGTTCTTCTGGACCGGCGCCGGCCCCGGCTCCGCCCTCGACCGCGCGCTGTCCACCACCCTCGACCACTGGGTCACCACCCATTGGCCCTGGCAGCACATCGCCCGCCCCGGCCGCACCGACCCCTGGCCCGCCCCGCCGGTGTGAGGGCGTGGCGGCGGTAGGCTCGTCAGTAGACGTCCTCGTGCGATCGAGACCCCAGAACGTGCCACGGGGGTGGTGATGCCGGGATGATCACGACCGTCTCCGGAGACCGCCTGGCGGGCGTCTTACGCGCCCCGCCGCCGGACGGCCGGTGCCATGACCTGAGCGGCCTCCGGGTGACCGGCTCCCTCGACCTCGCCCAGGCGAAGGTCGGGTATCCGGTCACGCTGACCGACTGCACCTTCGAGCGGATCGTGCTGACGGAGGCCGACTTCCCCCAGCTCCACCTGGTCCACTGCAAGGTCGGCGAGCCCGATCACTGGGCGGGTGAGCTGGAGGCGAGCCATCTCAGCATCACGGGCGGCGATCTCGAACTGACGCGGTTCCACGGCGTCGTCAATCTCGGTGGCGCCCACATCCGGGACGATCTCCACCTCGAAGGAGCCCGGCTGGCGGCCAAGGCCGGCGACACCTACGCGCTCAAGGCGACGAACCTGCGGCTCGGCGGCAACTTCTGCGGGAGTTCGACGAAGCAGGTGGCCCACGCGTCCGGCGGCCCGCGCCGCGCCCGGTTCAGAGCACGCGGGACGCTCCTGCTGGAGGACGCGCGCATCGACGGCTCGGTCTATCTCATCGACGCGGTGATCGGCCGCACGCGGAAGGAGCCGAAGTACGCCGTCTCCGCCGACGGCATGACCGTGGGCGGCTCGCTGTACGGGTCCAGACTGGAGGCTCACGGCCAGGTCAGGCTGGTCGGCGCCACCATCGGCGGTTCGTGCGAGTTCCGTGGCGCCAGGATCCACCGCGGTGACGAGCGGGCCCAGCCGCACGAGGGCGCCGTCATGATGGACCGCGCAGGCGTCGACGGCAGCCTCTTCTGCGACCGGGGGTTCGTCTGCACCGGGACGTTCCACGCGAAGGGCATGCGGGTGAGCACCACCGCGAACTTCAACGGCGCCACGATCATCGCCGGCGAGAAGTCCGGCGGCGCCGCGCTGCAGCTCGACCGCAGCGTGGTCGGCGGTGTGATCTCGATGGACCGGGGTGGCACGACCAGACGGACGGGCGACTACGCGAGACGCTACCGCCGGAGGATCGCCCCCGGGGAACCCGCCGACGGGAAGCTGCGCTTCTGGACCGAGGGCGCCGTCACGCTGACCGGCGCCAAGGTCGGCCTGGACGTCCACCTCGACATCACCGGTGTCCGTGGCGACGAGACCGCTCTCACCGGGTCCGGGAAGGAAGAGTCCGTCACGGTGGTCGCCGACCTCACCCGGCTGCAGACCACGATCCTCCGCCTCTCCGCCGAGCAGGGGCCCGCACGGCGGGCCCCTGACGGCGGGCTGGTCGACCTCACCCAGGCGAAACTGGTCGTGCTCTGGGACCAGAACACCGTCTGGCAGGGCCCTGGCCCCCCGGCACGGGGCGGCCTGTGCTACGTCCTCAAGGGCCTGCAGTACGACGCCGTGCACGCCAATGACGTCCCGTTCGGCCCCCGTCTGCGGTGGCTCGCCACCAGTGCCTGCTACGCGCGCTCGGGTCGCGCGACGGACCGCGAGATCGCGAGCTACACCGTCGGCGCACCTGCACCGCAGCCCTACGACCAGTTCGCCGCGGCCTACGGCGCGGCCGGACGGGACGACGATTCCCGAACCGTCCTGCTGAAGAAGAACGAGGAGATCGAACGCCACCGCCGGAAGGTGCCGCGCGACCACACGGGCCCCTGGTGGCAGAGGGCCAAGGACGTCGTCGTCGCCAAGCTCACCACCGTCTGGAACTTCTTCCAGCGTTACCTCATCGGTTACGGCTACCGCCCCCTGCGGGCACTGGTCTCGCTGCTGATCCTCTGGGGCATCGGCGTCATCGTGTTCTTCCTCGTCCCGCCCGACCCCTACGTCCGGCAGACCGTGATCACGGAGAAGGCGGCGGAACTCCCCCCGATGAACTGGGTCGAGCACTTCACCTATCCCGCCGATCTGCTCATCCCCCTGGTCGGGTTCGGCGAAAAGGACCGGTGGCACCCCGCGGACAGCGGGACCGCCTTCCTGGCCTCGGCGCTCGTCGTCGCCGGGTGGTTCCTCGGGGCGACGGTGCTGGTGAGCATCACGCGGGTGGTGCGGCGCCAGTGAGCGGGGCGGCCGTGAGCGGGGCGGCCGTGAGCGGGGTGCCGCGGGCGGCGCCGGTCAGGGCTTCCAGGAGGAGCCGCCAGGCCGCGTCGTAGGCGGCGGGGCCGGCGGCCTCCGGTGGGCCGAAGGCGACGTGCGGGGCGCCGTGCAGGACGGCCAGCAGCAGTTGGGCGACCAGCTCGGGTGGCCGGGACACCATGCCGCCCTCGCCCTGGGCGCGGCGGATCAGGGCGACCAGGCCGCGCTGGACGTCCTCGAAGATGTCGGGTGCCGCCGCGGCCGGCGGCCGGAAGGGGTGCGGCTTGGCCGGGTCGGGGATGTCGGTGGCCAGCCGGAGCGCCGCCCGCAGCCGGACGTCGGCCTTCAGCCGGTGCGCCAGGTCCAGGACCAGGCCCTCCAGGACGACGGCGGCCTCGGTACCCGGGACGTCGCGGGCCTGGCGCATCTCCTCCCAGACCGTGCGCGACTGCGACATCAGCGCACCGGCGAGCGCGCGTTTGGACGGGAAGTGCCCGTACAGCGCGCCCTTGGTCATCCCGGTGCGCTGCGCCACCGCGTTGAGGGTGGCCCGGCTGTAGCCCTGGGTGGAAAACTCCTCGGCCGCGGCGTCCAGCACCTTCTCCCTGGTCCGCCGCGCCCGCTCCTGCTTCATCATGTGCCCTCCCTGGGGAAGAACATACCTTTCTGAATGAATGTTCTCAGCGGCGGCCCCGCGCACGCCCGGTCCCCCGCGCATCAGACGGGATCCGATCGGTGACTGGCCGTCATCCCACCTGCGGTCCGCGGGCCGCGCCGGCCGCCGAGCACCGGCCGGCCCGCCCGGCCGGCCTCGGCGAGCAGGCCGGGCGAGCCGTTGACCACCACCGGGCGGCCGACGGCGCGCAGCATCGCGAGGTCGCTCTCGTGGTCCCCGCAGGCGAAGCACTCGGCCGCCCGCGCGCCCCGGGCGCGCACCACGGCGGCCACCGCGTCGGCCTTCGCCGGGCCGATCATCGGACGGTCCACCGCGCCGGTGAGCACTCCCCCCGGGCGACACCGTCTGCTCGGTGCACCAGACCTCGTCCGCCCCGAGGTCCTCGGCGACCGCCTCCGGCAGCGGGCGCAGCGAGCCGGACACCTGGGCCACCGGGTGCCCGAGGGCACGGTGGCGTGCGAGCGTCGCGAGGCCGGGGGCGACGAAGGCCTCCGGGCCGCGGCGGTACTCGGCGTACCAGGCACGGGCCGCCGAGCGCAGGACGGCGGCGGCCAGGCCGGCGAAGCCCCGGTAGTAGCGCCGGTTCAGCTCCTCGCGGGGGACACCGGGCGCGGTGAGGCCGAGGAGGCCGGGGCCGTCGTGCGGCGGCCTCCCGCGCTCCCAGGACGTCCGGAAGGCGAGCATCGCCTTGACCGCGAGCAGCGTCTCGTCCACGTCGAAGAAGGCGACCGGGGCCGGGCGGGTGCCGCTCACCCCGGGCCGCCCTCCGCGGCGGGGGCCGCCGCGAGGACCGTCTGCGCGTAGGCGCGCGCCGCGGCGTCGGCGTCGAGGGTGCGGTGCACCGCCACCGCGGCCGCGTCCCGCCAGGCGCGCTGCAGCACCGAGGCCGGGTCCTGCGCGCCGGTGCCGGCCGCGAGGAAGAGCATGTCCACCGCCTCCCGGCAGAGCACGGCGGCCGTGGTGGCGTCGCGCCGGTTCTCGGCCACCGCCAGGGCGGTCGGCTCGCCCCGGTCGGCCCGCCCGGCGGCGCTGTCCAGCAGCAGCCCGGCCATCCGGATCCTGGCGGACGCCCCGGCCAGCACGGTGTGCGCGGCCGGGTGCGGGACGGGCGCGCTCCGGGCCCCGGCGGTCCATTCGCGCAGTGCCGCGCGGGCGATGCCGAGCAGCGGGGCGGCGAAGACCAGCGCGGCGACCATCGGGTAGGGCACGGTGTGGCAGCGGGCGCCGCCCTCCTGCGGGGCGAGCAGCGTCTCCAGGACCAGCGTGCGGTGGCCGGGTACCCGGACCGCCTCGGCGGTCACCGAGGTGCTGCCGCTGGCGCGCAGGCCGGCGGAGTGCCAGGTGTCCAGGACCGTGAGCTCGGCCCTGGGCACGGCGAAGACCCGGTGCTCCGGGGCGGCGTCGCTGCCGGTCCAGGCGGCCAGCAGGATCCACTCGGCGTGGTCGGCCCCGCTCGCCAGCCGCCACTCGCCGTCCAACTTCCAGCCATCGCCCCGGCGTTCGGCCCGGCCCTGGGGCGGAACCACCGACGCAGCGATCCGCACGTCCGGTCCCTCCCCCCACAGCTCGCGCTGCCCCTCGGGCGGGAGGTAGGCGGCCAGCCGGCCGTGCGAGGCGTACAGCGCGGCGCACCAGGCCGCGCCCGCGCAGGATTCGGCGAGCCGCGCTACGGCGGTGACCAGGGCGCCGAACTCCCCGGCGGTGCCGCCCCAGCGGCGCGGTACGAAGTGGCGGGGGAAGTGCGCGCGCCGGATCCCGTCGGCGACCTCCTCGGTGAGCCGCCGTCCGGCCTCCGCCCGCGCGGCGTCCCGCCGGGCCAGGCCGGCCAGTTCGGTGACGGCGGGGCCGGCCGGGCTCGCGTGGTTCAGCATGCCCTCACCCGCCCGGCGCGGAGTCGTGACCGTTGCCGCGCGGACACAACCGATGACAGAACATTCATGACTTCTCCCTCCCCCGCGGTCGCGGAGGCCCCGGCGGGCCCGCTACATTGCGGTGCCCCGACCGGTGCGACGGCTCAGGAACATACCTTCTGGAAGGTTTACCGTCGAGCCGGAGTTTCCCGCCACTTCGTCCAGATCGCCCCGTCCGCCGCCGAGTTGACCGAACCCCAGCATCCCAGGAGCCGACCATGCCCGAGTCCGACCAGGCCACCCCGTTCCGGGTCCGGCCGATCACCACCCGGCGGGGCCCCGATCCCAAGCAGGACCGGTCGGCCCGCACCAAGCTCCTGGTGCTCACCGCGGCCGCCGAGCTGTTCGCGGCCCGGGGATTCCGCCACACCTCGGTGCAGGACGTGGCGGACCGGGTGGAGATGACCAAGGGCGCGGTGTACTTCCACTTCCCGACCAAGGAGGCCCTGGCGGTGGCCGTGGTCGAGGAGCACTACGCCCGCTGGCCGGTGCTGCTGTCGCAGGTCACCGCCGAGGGTCACGGGCCGCTGGAGACGGCGGTCCGCATGCTCGCGGGGGCCGCGATCGCCTTCCGGGACGACATCGTCGTCCAGGCGGGCGCCCGGCTGCAGATCGAACGCCCGCAGATCGACGCCGAGTTGCCGACGCCGTACGTGGACTGGACCCAGCTGCTGGCCACCCTGCTGGTGCGCGCCGAGGCGGCGGGCGAGCTGCACCCGAGGGTCGTCCCGCAGGCGGCGGCCCGCTCGCTGGTGGCCGCGTTCTTCGGCACCCAGCACATCTCGGACGTCCTGCACGAACGGGTGGACATCGCCGAACGCTGGGCGGAGACCGCCGAGTTGCTGTTCCGGGCGATCCGCGCTCAGTGAGCGGCCCCGGCCGGGGCGGGCGCCGCGCTCCGGGTGGTGGCCCAGGCCGTGGCCGCCGCCACCAGGGCCAGTCCGGTCGCCGCGAGCGGGAACCAGCGCCCGCCGACCAGGGCGATCGCGGCGCTGCCGGCCGCGCCGCCCGCGGCCGTGCCCAGGTAGAGGGCGCTGCTGTTGAGCGAGATCAGCAGCTGGGCGTTGGCCGGGTCCAGCGAGGCCAGCCGGTGCGGCAGCGCCACCGAGACCGCCCAGCCGGCCATCGGGGTGACCACCGCGTAGGCGAGCGCGCCGGGCATCGAGCGCCCCGCCCACGGGAGCGCGGCGAACGCGGCCGCCGCCACCGTGCTGGCGACCAGCAGCACCCGCCGCACGCCGACCCGGTCCACCAGGCGACCGCCCAGCCAGCTGCCCGCCACCGAGGCGACGCCCGAGACCAGCAGGATCAGGCTCAGCCGCTCGGCCCGGCCGCCGGTCGCCGGGGCGACGGCGGTGGCCAGGTAGATGTAGACGGACTGGAAGGCGAGGAAGAACACCAGGGTGGTGAAGGCGGCGGCGAGCACCGGCCGCTCGCGCAGCGGCGCCAGCCGGTCCCGCAGGCCGGGCGCGGCGGCGGGCACCGGCAGCTCGCGCAGCAGCAGCGCCAGGCCGGCCAGGGCGGCCGCGCTCAGCGCCGTCACCAGCCACATCGTCAGCCGCCAGTCGGTGCGCCCGACCCAGGTGCCGAGCGGCACGCCGAGCGCGGTGGCGACCGTCATGCCGCCGAGCACCGTGGCCAGCGCCCGGCCGCGCCGCTCGGGGGCGACCAGGGTGGTGGCGACCGCGTTGGCGGTCGGGGTGTAGAGCGCGGCGCCGGCGGCGGCCAGGACCCGGGTGGCCAGCAGCGTGCCGAACGAGGGGGCGAGCGCGCTGAGCGCGTTGGCGGCGCCGAACACGGTGAGCGCGGTGAGCAGCAGGCTGCGGCGCGGCCAGCGGGCGGTGAGGGCGGCGAGCGGCGGGGCGAGCAGTGCGTAGCCCAGGGCGAAGACGGTGACCAGCTGGCCGGCGGCGGTGACCGAGACGCCGAGGTCGTCGGCGACCGGGCCGAGGATGCCGGCCATGACCAGGGCGTCGGTGCCGACGGCGAAGGTGCCGAGGGCGAGCAGGAGCAGGCGGACGGGCACGTCGATCCCCCAGGAGTGAGCATTGTTGGACGCTAGGGCAACAGTTTGATACTCGCCAAACAGTACGGATCGATGGATGATTGTCAAACCTTGTCGAACCGTCCCGTCCGCGCGCGGCACCCCGCGCCCGACCCCGAGGAGGCCGCCGGCCATGACCGACGACGAGCGGCTGCCCCAGCCCGCCCCCGCCGAGATCGACCTGGTCACCGTGCTGCACGCGCTCGGCGACCCGGTCCGGATGCGGCTGCTGACCAGCTACGCGGACGGCGCGGAGCACTCCTGCGACCCGCGCCACCTGGGCCTGGAACACCTGCACAAGTCGACCGTCTCGCACCACATGCGGGTGCTCCGCGAGGCCGGCGTCACCACCACCCGGGTCGCCGGGCGCAACCGGTTCGTCTCGCTGCGCCGGGCCGACCTCGACGCGCGCTTCCCCGGTCTGCTGGACGCCCTGCTCGCCGCCGCCCGGGCCACCGCGCGCTGAGCCACACCCCGCCGCGCCCCGCCGCACCCCGCCGCGACCGCCCGTCCGGCCGCACCGGACCGGCGCCGCGCCGGACCGCTCGGTAGCGTGACCGCGACGGCAAGGGCGCGCCCGCACGGCAGCGGCGCGGATCAGCGGAAGGCCGGGCGGATGCGATGACCGGAGACGTCGGAGGCGAGCTCGATCTCGGCGGGCTGCGGCGGGTCTACGGCACCCGCGGCCACCGGCTCTTCTACACCCTGGTCTGCCGTCGCGCCCGGCACTGGGGCTGGACCGAGCCCGGCCAGTCCAAGTGGCGCTGCTGGCGGGCGCAGCGCCAGCTGGAGGCCGTGCTCGGCCGCAAGCTCGCCCTTCCGCCCGACTCCCGGGTGCTGGACGCCGGCTGCGGCTCGGGCGTCGTCGCACGCCGGCTCGCCGCGCGCCTGGGACTGCGGGTCACCGGGGTCGACCTGATGGACTTCCACGTGCGCGAGGCGCGCCGGCTGAGCACCCGGGCCGCCCTGGAGGACCGCACCACCTTCACCTGGGGTGACTTCCACGACCTGGAGTACGCGGACGGCTCGTTCGACGGCGTCTACGCGATGGAGACGCTCTGCCACGCCTACGACCCGGGCCGGGCGCTGGCCGAGTTCCACCGGCTGCTGCGCCCGGGCGGACGGCTGGTGCTGCTCGGGCCGGCCGCCGTGCCGCGCGCGGAGATGCCCGCGCCGCAACGGGCGCTGCTGGAGCCGTTCCTGGACGCGATGGTGCTGCCCGGCGCCCGGCACTACACCACCCGCACGCTCGGCGCCCTGGTCACCGGCGCCGGGTTCCGGCTGGAGGAGGAGCTCGACGCCACCCGCTACTACCTGCCGACCACCGAGGCGCTGTACGCGTACTTCCGGCTGCCCTACGCGGTGCTGCGGCGGTTCGGGGCGGCCGAGCGGTGGCTGGGGCTGCGCTCCACGGTGGAGATGTACGAGCTGCGCCACCACGTCGCCTGGATGGTGCACACCGCCGTCAAGGACGGCTGAGCGGCGGGTGGCTCAGCGCGCGGCGCCCAGCATCCGCAGCACCAGGTCGCCGTAGCGGCGGCCGAGTTCCCCGGGTGTCTCGCTGCTGCGGTCGGTGTACCAGCGGGAGACGTCGATCCCCAGCGAGGTGACCGCGCGGGCGGCCGTGCGCACCTCGGCGACCTCGAAGGCCCCGGCCGCCAGGCCCGCCTCGATCAGCACGGTGACCTCGCGCTCGATGTCCAGCCGCAGCGCCGCGACGGCGGCGTAGTCGTCCGGCGGGAGCGCGTGCAGCTCGTAGTTGACCACCCGGCCGACCGTCCGCGCCCGGGCGTGCCAGGCGGTGAACTCCTCGACCAGGCGCCGCATCCGCACCACCGGGTCGCCCCCGCCGGCCGCCGCCGCCCGGACCAGGGCGAGCGTCGCCGCGTGCCCGGCCCGGCTGATCTCGGCCAGCAGGGCCGCCTTGGACGGGTAGTGGATGTACAGCGCGGCCGGGCTCATCCCGGCGCCGGTGGCGATGTCCCGGGTGGTGGTGGCGTGGAAGCCGCGCTCGGCGAAGGACTCCACGGCGGCCTGGAGCAGCCGGTACGCCGCCTCCGGGCGGGCGTCGGCGCCGCCGGGCAGGGTGGGCCAGAGTTCGGCGATGGGCGTGCTGGTCATGGCGCCATCCTCGCAGATCGGTCGGCCGGGCAGCCGTACGGGCGTTCGGCCCGCGGGGCCGCCGCGGGCTGTTGACAGGGTCCCGCACCGCCACCATGCTGAGCAAGCGCTTGGTCAGCGCCAGAGTCAGTGCCGTCGTCAGCGGCCCGGTCGGCCGCGCGCTCCACGCCGAGAGGACCCCCGTGGTGAACTCCTTCAAGGGCCGGGTGGCCGTCGTCACCGGATCGAGCCGGGGCATCGGCCTCGGCATCGCACGCGAGCTGATCGCCCGGGGGGCCAGGGTCTGCCTCACCGCCCGGACCCCGGAACCGCTCGCCGAGGCGGTCCGCGACCTCGGCGGCCCGGAGGTCGCCATCGGCGTCGCCGGCCGCGCCGACGACCCGGCCCACCAGGAGGAGGCGGTCGCCCGCACCCTGGAGGCCTTCGGCCGGCTCGACCACCTGGTCAACAACACCGGCATCAACCCCGTCCACGGTCCGGTACTGACCGTCGACGAGGCGGCCGCCGCCAAGACCCTCGCCGTCAACGTGCTCGCCCCGCTGGCCTGGACCCGCCGCGCGCACGCCGCCTGGATGGGCGAGCACGGCGGCTCGGTGGTCAACGTCGCCTCGGTGGCCGGGATCCGCGCCTCGCCCGGCATCGGCCTGTACGGGGTCTCCAAGGCCGCGCTGATCCGGCTCACCGCCGAACTCGCCGCCGAGCTGGGCCCCCAGGGCATCCGGGTCAACGCCGTCGCCCCCGCCGTGGTGAAGACGAAGTTCGCCGAGGCCCTGTACGCGGGCCGCGAGGAGCAGGTCGCCGCCGGCTACCCGCTGGGCCGGCTCGGCGTGCCCGAGGACGTCGCGGGCGCCGTCGCCTTCCTGCTCTCCCCCGACGCGGCGTGGATCACCGGCCAGACCGTGGTGGTGGACGGCGGCGTCACCCTCGGCGGCGGCCTGTGAGCGGCGGCGCTCCCGGCGGCCCGCCTGACCGGGCGGCGGGTCACCAGGCGGCGTCGGTGCCGGCCGCGATGACGTCCAGGGCCGGGCGCGGGGCGCGGCCGAGGAGGGCGGCGAGGTCGCCGGGCTTGCCGGGGCCGGCCAGGAAGCCGTGGGCGATCGCCGAGCAGGTGCCCGCCAGCATCGGGACCTGGAAGGCCTCCACGCCCGAGGCCGCGACCGCCGCCCGGGCCCCGGCCAGGGTGCCCGGGCGGTACTCGACCGGGCGGCCGGTGGCGCGGGTCAGCGCGGCGGCGACATCGGCGCCGCCGACCGCCTCCTCGCCGACCAGTTCGTAGATCCGGCCCGCGTGCCGGTCCGGCTCCAGCGCCACCTTCACCGCGACCTCGGCGAGGTCGGCGCGGGCGACCGCCGCCAGCCGGCCGTCGCCCAGCGGGGCGGTGATCACGCCGTCGGTGTCCGGCCGGGCCAGGAAGCCCAGGAGTTCGGCGTAGAGGCCGTTGCGCAGGATCGTCCAGCGCAGGGTGGCCGACGCCCGCAGCCGACGCCCGGTCCAGCGGTGCGCCAGCGCGTAGGCGAGGTGGTCGCCGCCGCCGGAGAGGCTGGTGTAGACGACGTGCCCGACGCCGGCGCGTTCGGCCGCCCCGATCGCCGCCCGGTGCCGGGCGATCACCACGTCGTCCTCGCCGTAGCCGGCCGAGATCAGCAGCAGCGTCCGCACGCCGGCGAAGGCCCCCTCCAGCGTGCGGGGCCGGTCGAAGTCCACCGTCCGCACCGGGACGCCGACCCGCGGCGCCCGCTCCGGCGTACGGCTGCCGGCCAGCACGCCGGCCACGGTGCCGGGCCGTTCGGCCAGTCGCTCCAGCACCAGCGAGCCGAGGCCGCCGTTGACACCTGTGACGAGAAGCATGGTCGTTCCTCCGAGAAGTCGGTACCGGGCCCGCGTCCCTGCTCAGCGGCCCGATGACCATCCTCGGTAGCCTGGCCGTCCGACGTAAGGAGGCACTTCGATGTCAGTGGGGCACACCGCGGTAACCACCCCGCCCGCCGCCGGCCGCCCGGTGGTCTGGTGCGAGGACGGCGTGGACTGCGGGATCCGCGACCTGCTGAACCGGCTCGGCGACCGCTGGACGGTCCTGGTGGTGGTCGAACTCGCCCAGGGTGTGCGGCGGTTCCGTGAGCTGCAGCGCGCCGTACCGGGGATCTCGCAGCGGATGCTGACCCTGACGGTCCGCCGGCTGGAGCGCGACGGCCTGGTCTCCCGCACCGTCCACCCGACCGTCCCGCCGCAGGTGGAGTACGAGCTGACGCCGCTCGGGCACAGCCTGACCCATCTGGTGCGGGCGATGGCCGACTGGTCCTACGACCACCACGACGCCATCGCCGACTCCCGGCAGGCCTGGGACGCCGCCAACCCGGACTCCGAACTCGCCAGGTGACGGGGCGTCAGTGTTCGAAGCGGACCTCCGGGAAGCGCGGCGAGGGCCCGTCCAGCAGGTGGTCGTCATGGCCGCGCAGCCAGCGGTCGAAGAAGGAGCCGACGTACGCGCGGGTGGCGGCCACCGCCCGCTCCGGGCGGACGTCGCCGATGTCGCGGCGCACGGCCTCCTCCCCCACCGCGCCCTGGCGGGCGAGCTGGGGCAGCAGCGCCTGGGCGTCGGTGTACGAGCCGTGCCGGGAGCCGAGCAGGGTGATGTCGGCCTTCCAGCCGCGGGTGTGCTGCCAGAACGCGGCCCAGCCGGGCTGGCCGGTGTAGGGGCCGGAGTCCGCGCTCTCGGTGCCCATCAGCAGGAACGGGCGGTCCAGGCCGTCCTCGGCGACACCGCTCAGGTACGCCCCGGTGCCGTCCGGGCCGGGGAAGTGCAGCTGGCCGTCCAGGTTGACGCCGGCCTTGATCCGGGGGTCGTCGTGCATCGCCTGGGCGGCGGTGAACCCGCCGGCGGAGTGGCCGGCCATGCCGATCCGGTCGAGGTCCAGTGAGCCGGCCAGCGCCGCCGGGAGCCGGCCGTCGCTGCGCAGTGCGGCGAGCTCGTCCAGCACGAAGCGGGTGTCGGCGACCCGGACGGCCGTGGCCTTGCGGAGCAGCGCGCCGATGTCGAGCCCGGGCTGGGCGGCCAGTGCGGGGAACACCGAGGTGGCCAGCCGCCCGTCCGGGAAGGCCACCTCGGAGGCCTCGTAGGGGTGGTCGACGGTGACCACGACGTAGCCGCGCGAGGCGAGGTCCTCGACCAGGCCGGTCCCCCAGGTGCGGGGGTCGCCGAGCCCGGCCGACCAGAGGACCACCGGGCGCGGCCCGGCTCCGAGCAGCGGCGGGGCGTCCGGGCGGGCGTGGGTGCGCACCCAGGTCCAGTCGGTGCGGTCCGGCGTCGTGCCGTAGTTGAAGACGGCCGCGCCCTCCTGGCCGCCGAAGTGCCGGCCGGCGCTCGGCACCATGTAGGGCGCGCGCTCCTTGTCGTGCGCCGGGCGGGTGGCCGGGTACCAGAGGCTGATCATCAGTTCGCGGGCGCGGCCCGGCCGCCAGGGGTCCTCGCGGCCGGGGTCGGACAGGCGCAGCGCGGTGGTGCCGACGGCGTAGGGGCCGGTGGGCTGCGGCAGCGCGGCCCCGGCCAGGCGCTCGGCGACGGCCGGGGCCGCGGAGGCGGGCACGGCCACCGCCCCGGCGGCGGTCAGCACCGTCGTGGCCGCCAGCGCGACGGCGATGCCCCGGCGCAGCCCCCGCAGGCCCCGCACGTCCTGTCCCCGGCCCCGTTCGCGCATGGTTCCCAACTCCCCGACTCCCCGTGTGACGGCCCGTACGGCGACGGTACGGGCCGGACCGGTGCGCGGACGTCATACCCCGGAGCCAACCCGCCGGGTGCTACCGGGGTATGACCCGGCCGGGGGCATCGCACCGGGGTGCCACACCGAGGGTCAGCGGTGGCGGCGCAGCTCCCGCCGGGCCAGCGAGCGCTTGTGCACCTCGTCCGGTCCGTCCGCCAGCCGGATCGTCCGGGCGGCCGCCCAGAGCGCGGCGAGCGGGGTGTCCTGGCTGACGCCGGCCGCGCCGTGCGCCTGGACGGCCTTGTCCAGGATCCACTCGACGGTGCGTGGGGTGGCGATCTTGATGGCCTGGATCTCGGTGTGCGCGCCCCGGTTGCCGACGGTGTCCATCAGCCAGGCGGTCTTGAGCACCAGCAGCCTCGACTGCTCGATGCGGACCCGGGATTCGGCGATCCAGTCGTGGATCACGCCCTGGTCGGCGAGCGGCGCGCCGAAGGCCGTCCGGCCGAGGACGCGCCGGCAGGTCAGTTCCAGAGCGCGTTCGGCCATGCCGATCAGCCGCATGCAGTGGTGGATCCGGCCGGGGCCGAGTCGGGCCTGGGCGATGGCGAAGCCGGAGCCCTCCTCGCCGATCAGGTTCGCGGCGGGGACGCGGACGTCCTCGAAGGTGATCTCGGCGTGGCCGCCGTGGTCGGCGTCGTCGTAGCCGAAGACGGTCATGCCGCGCCGCACGGTCACGCCGGGGGTGTCGCGCGGCACCAGGATCATGCTCTGCTGCCGGTGCTTCTCGGCCGCCGGGTCGGTCTTGCCCATCACGATGAGGATCCGGCAGTCCGGGTTCATCGCGCCGCTGATGTACCACTTGCGGCCGTTGACCACGTACGTCCCGCCGTCGCGTTCGATCCGGGTGGCGATGTTGGCGGCGTCGGAGGAGGCGACGTCGGGCTCGGTCATCGCGAAGGCCGAGCGGATGCGGGCGTCGAGCAGCGGTTCCAGCCAGCGTTCGCGCTGCGCGGCGCTGCCGAACTCGGCGAGCAGCTCCATGTTCCCGGTGTCGGGGGCGGCGCAGTTGAGGGCGGGCGGGGCGAGGTGCGGGCTGCGGCCGGTGATCTCGGCGAGCGGGGCGTACTGGAGGTTGGTCAGCCCGGCGCCGTGCTCGCCCGGCAGGAAGAGGTTCCAGAGCCCCTGCTTGCGCGCCTCCACCCGCAGGTCGGCGATCACCGCCGGCACCTCCCAGGCGGGCCGGCGCGGGTCGGCGAGCTGGGCGGCCAGCACCGGTTCGGCGGGGTGGACGTGCCGGTCCATGAACTCCGTGAGCCGCTCGCGCAGTTCGAGGGTGCGCCGGTCGTAGGCGAAGTCCATCGGTCAGTGTCCCTTCAGCGTGGTGAGGCCGTGCTCGACGAGCAGCGGCGCCATGGTGCCGGCGCGTTCGAAGCCGGACCCGAGGGTGCGCCCCTGCCGGTAGCGGTAGTGGATGCCCTCGGCGACGACGGCGAGCTTGTAGCAGGCGAAGGCGACGTACCAGTCGAGCGCGGCGGCGTCGCGGCCGGTCGACCCGGCGTAGCGGGCGACGAGTTCGGCGCTGTGCGGGAAGCCGGGGGCGGTCGCGGCGGAGGGGATGAGGCCGCCGCCGACACCGGCCAGTTCGGTGTACATCACCAGCAGCCCGACGTCGGTGAGCGGGTCGCCGAGCGTGGACATCTCCCAGTCCAGGACGGCGGCGACGGTGTCCCGGCCGTCGCGCTCGGCGACCAGCACGTTGTCGAGCCGGTAGTCGCCATGTACCAGGGCCGGCGCCGGGGAGTCCGGGCGGGCGGCGGCGAGCAGCTCGTGCAGCCGGTCGACGCCGGGCAGCTCCCGGCTCCGCGAGGCGTCCAACTGGGCCGACCAGCGGCGCAGTTGTCGCTCCAGGTAGCCCTCGGGCCGGCCGAAGTCGGCGAGCCCGACGGCCACCGGGTCGATCCGGTGCAGGGCGGCGAGGGTGTCCACCAGGGCCTCGCCGATGCCGCGCACCCGCCGCTCGCCGAGCGCGGCGAGGGCACCGGCGTCCCGGTGCACGGTGCCCGGCACGTACGCCATCAGGTACCAGGGCGCGCCGAGCACCTCCGTCCCGGGGTCGAGGTGGACGGTGGCGGGCACCGGCACGCCGGTGTCGCGCAGGGCGGTCATCACCCGGTACTCGCGGCCCATGTCGTGCGCGGTGGCGAGCACGTGCCCGAGCGGGGGCCGGCGCAGCACCCAGACGGTGGCGCCGTCGGTGAGCCGGTAGCTGAGGTTGGAGCGGCCGCCCTCGATGAGCTCGGCGCGCAGCGGGCCGGCCACGGTGCCGGGCAGCTCGCGGTCGAGGTGGGCGCGCAGCCGCTCCAGGTCCGGCCCGGGCGGGGCGGCGGGGGGCTCCGGCGTGGTCTCGGGCACGGGCACTCTCCATTCGTCGGCCGGGGCGCCGTCGTTGACTAAGCGCTTGCTCAGCATTCAGTCGGCGTCCGCGCCCTGTCAATCCCCACCGCCGCCGATCCGGCCCGTTCCCCGCCGCCGATCCCCCGGTTCCGCCGCCGATCCCCGCGGGCCGTCACCCCGGGCCCCGGCGGACCGCCACAATGAGCGCCATGAGGTTGATCCACACCGTCGCCGGCGTGCTGCTCCTGCTGGTCACCGTCGCCAGCATCCTGCGCACGCTGGTCGTCCCGCGCGGCCTGTACTCCTCCCTGGTGCACGGCCTCTGGCGGATCCTGCGGACGATGCTGCGGCTCGCCGCCGCGCCGTTCGGCACCTACCGCGCGCAGGACCGGGCGCAGACCTGGCTGGCACCGCTGATGCTCACCGGGATGCTGGGCGTCTGGCTCGGCGGCATGCTCGTCTCCTACACGCTGATACTGCACGGCACCTCGGAGCTGGACTGGGCGGTCTCCATCCGCGAGGCGGGCTCCAGCCTCTTCACCCTCGGCTTCGCCAGCGGCGAGCGGCTCCACCTCTCGCTGATCGACTTCGTCGCCGCCGCCAGCGGCCCGCTGGTGATCGCCCTGCAGATCGCCTACCTGCCGACCCTCTACGCCGCCTACAACCGGCGCGAACTGGAGGTCACCCTGCTGCAGTCCCGGGCCGGGGAGCCCGCCTGGGGCCCCGAACTGCTCGCCCGGCAGTCCCTGGTGGACACCGAGACCGCGCTCCCCCAGCTCTACCGGGACTGGGAACGGCTCGCCGCCGACCTCGGCGAGAGCCACTCCAACTACCCCGTGCTGATCTCCTTCCGATCCCCGCAGCCCAACCGCAGCTGGGTGGTCGGGCTGATCGCCGTCATGGACGCCGCCGCCGTCCACCTGGCCGTCTGCCCGCGCAGCGCCCCGCCCGAGGCACGGCTGGTGCTGCGCGCCGGGTTCACCGCGCTGCGCGACATCGGCCGGTCGCTGCGCCTCGACTTCGACGCCGACCCGGCCCCGGACGCCCCGATCCGCCTCGGCTACACCGAGTTCGACGCCGCCGTGGCGATGCTCGCCGCCGCCGGCTTCCCGCACGAGCGGCCCGCCGCCGAGGCCTGGCCGCACTTCCACGGCTGGCGGGTCAACTACGAGCCGCTGGCCTACGAGCTGGCCCGGCGCAGCGACGCCGTCCCCGCGCTGTGGACCGGCCCGCGCGACTTCCGGGCCCCGGCCATCCCCCCGGCCCGTCCCGCCGACCGCCGGCCCGCGCCCGGCCCGGGGAGGTGAGCCGCCGCTACGCGCCCCGGCGCTGGGTGAAGCGCAGCATGTTGCCGGCCGGGTCCCGGAAGGCGCAGTCGCGGACGCCGTACGGCTGGTCGATCGGCTCCTGGAGCACCTCGCCGCCGGCGGCGCGGATCCGCTCGAAGGTCGCGTCGCAGTCCTCGGTGGCGAAGATGACCGCCCGCAGCAGGCCCTTGGCCAGTAGCTCCGCCATCGCCTGCCGGTCGGCCGGAGAGGCGTTCGGGTCGGCCAGCGGCGGCTCCAGCACGATGTCCACGTCCGGCTGCGACGGGGCGCCGACCGTCACCCAGCGCATGTTCTCGAACCCCACGTCGTTGCGGACCTCCAGGCCGAGGACGTCGCGGTAGAAGGCGAGCGCCTTGTCGTGGTCGTCGACGGCGATGAAGCACTGTGAGAGCTTGATGTCCATGGGGCTCACGCTACGGGCGGGGCGGGAGTTTCGCTTCTCCGTTCCTGACCGGCCGGGTGTAGAGCTTCGCGTAGCACGCCGGGATCGCGGCGCCGTCCTCGTGGCCGCGCGCCCGGTAGGCGCTCGGGCTCTCCCCGACCAGCCCGGTGAACCGCGAGCTGAACGACCCCAGCGAGGTGCAGCCCACCGCGAAGCACACCTCGGTGACCGACAGGTCCCCGCGCCGCAGCAGCGCCTTGGCCCGCTCGATCCGCCGGGTCATGAGGTAGCTGTACGGAGTCTCCCCGAACGCCGCCCGGAAGCTGCGCGAGAAGTGCCCCGGTGACATCAGCGCCACCCGCGCCAGCGCCGGCACGTCCAGCGGCCGGGCGTAGTCGCGGTCCATCGCGTCACGGGCCCGGCGCAGCAGGGCGAGGTCCTCCAGGTTCACCCCTCCACCCTCGCACGGGGCGGTGCCGGCGGGCCCCCGCCCGCCCCCTGTGCTCAAGCGCCATGTCCACCGAACACTCTTTCGCCTGCTCCTGCTGCGACGGGCGGCACGACGGCCCGCCGCGCTCCTACGGCGCCCCGGCTCCGGTGAGCTGGAAGCCGCGCTACGCCCGGCGCAAGGACAGCCGGCTCACCGCCGACCAGTGCGTGATCAAGGACCGCGAGTTCTACGTCCACGGCCTGATCGAGATCCCGGTGCGGGACGGCGGCGACCCCTTCTCCTGGGGCGTCTGGGTGTCGCTGAGCGGGACCGGCTTCGCCCGGATGCACGAGCTGGGGGAGGACCCGGCGCGGGAGCAGGAGCCGCCGTACTTCGGCTGGCTGACCACCGAGCTGCCGGTCTACCCGGAGTCCACGCTGCTGCTCAAGACCCACGTCTACACCCGGGCGGTGGGCCTGCGCCCGCTGATCGAGCTGGAGCCCACCGACCACCCGCTCGCCGTCGAGCGGCGCGAGGGCATCACCGAGGACCGGGTGCGGGAGTTCGCGGAGCTGCTGCTGCGCAGCTGACGGCGGCGGGGCGGGGCGGGGGGTGGGGGCGGGCGGGCTCAGACCTCGACGGTGGTTCCGGTGGCCAGCGAGCGCTCGGCGGCGGCCAGGATCTCGACGGTGCGCAGACCGAAGGCGGCCGAGCACGGATGCGGCTCGCCGGTGCGGGCGGCCGTCGCGAGGGCGTCCAGGGCCCGGTGGAAGGCCGCGACCGGCCCCTCCCCGCGCTCCGGGAGCTGGACGGTGCCGGACTCGCCGCGCAGTTCCATGCCGGTGCCGCCGCCGGCGACCGGGGTGGTCAGGCTCAGCGCGAGGGTGCTGGAGGCGCCGCCGACGTGCCGCAGCACGAGGTGGACGGTGTCCAGCGGACCGGCCACCGCCGTGACGGAGGCGGCGTCGCCGATGACCGGGAGCAGCACGGAGAGGGCGTGCGGGCCGACGTCCCAGAGCGCGCCCTTCTCCTTGCGCCACGCCGAGGCCGCGTACGGGCTCGTGGAGTCGGGGGCGAACACCGAGCCGAGCCAGTCCGAGCGGCCGGTGAACCAGCCGCCGACGGCCGCCTGCTTCTCGATCCACGGCAGCTGGTCACCGCCGAAGCGGACGGTGAAGAAGACCACCGAGGCGACCCGGTGCGCCTCGGTGGCCTCGACCACCCGGCGGGCGTCGGGGACGGTGAGCGCCACGGGCTTGTCGAGCAGCAGGTGGCAGCCGGCCTCGGCGGCGCGCACCGCGAGGTCCGCCTGCACGGTCGGGGGCAGGGCGATGGAGACGGCGTCGACCTCGGCGAGCAGCCGGTCCAGGTCGGTGTGGCCGGGGACGCCGTACCGCTCGCCGAGCGCGGCGGCCGCCTCGGGGCGGCGGCCCCAGACGCCCGCGAACTCGACGCCGGGGTGCTCCGCCAGGACGGGTGCGTGCACCCGCTCCGCCCACGGGCCGGTGCCCAGGAGTCCGATCCGCATGCTGTTCCCACTTCTCCGTCGTGTACCGGTGTCGGTTCGGGTGTCGGTTTCACGCGAACGCCGCCGCCGGAGGGTGTCCGGGCAGCGGCGGGCGTGGCGGTCCGGCCGGCCCGGGAGGATCCGGGCGGTGGACCGGGGTGGACCCGGGAGGGGTCCGGGCCGGTCAGTCCGCGGCGGGCGCGGTGACCGTCGGAGCGGCGGCCGCGCCGTCCCTCGCCGCGGCCTTCTCGTCCTTCCCGGCCTTCTCCGCGGCCTTCTCCGCGGCCTTCTCCTCGGCCACGGCGTCCTCGGCCTCGTGGGCCTTGGCGGTCTTGGCCGCCCGGCGCTTCATCAGCCACGCCGAGAGGGCCCCGCCGGCCGCGGCGACCAGCAGACCGATCCAGGAGAACTTCGACAGCCACTGCTCGGCGACCTTGCCGACCTGGTAGACCAGCAGGGTCGTGCCGCCGGCCCAGACGATGCCGCCGAGGACGTTGGCGATCAGGAACTTCCAGTACGGCATCTTCAGCGCGCCGGCCAGCGGCCCGGCGAAGATGCGCAGCAGGGCGATGAAGCGGCCGAAGAAGACCGCCCACATGCCCCACTTCTGGAAGGAGCGCTCGGCGGTGGCCAGGTGGCTGGGGCCGAAGTGCTTGGGGAACCTCCGCCCGAGCTTCTCGAACAGCGGCTTGCCGCCCTTGCGGCCGATCGAGTAGCCGATCGAGTCACCGATGATCGCGCCGAGGATCGCGCAGACCGCCACCCAGACGGGGCTGACCACACCGCGCGCGGACAGCAGGGCGGCGGAGACCAGGGCGATCTCCCCGGGAAGCGGGATCCCCAGCGACTCCAGTCCGATGATCAGAGCCACCAGGGCGTACACCGCGCCCGGTGGTACGCCTTCGATCCAGGCGTCGATGTGCAGCAAGGCCAGTACCTCCGTGGCAGGACGGGATCCACGGCGGTTCCGTCCGGGGCCCGATCAGGTCCCCGCGGCCCGCACGCCGGTCCCGACGTCGTCCGATGGCGGCACCAGGCCGCTCCCCGAGAGGGCAGCCTAACGTGCCGGGCGGCCCGTCCCCCTGGCCGATCACCCCTGGTTACGACGTACGGAGCCGTTCCCCGGTTCCGGAGCCCGGCCGTCCGTCGCCCGCTCGGCCTGCACGATCCTTGGCACACCGCCGCCGGCATCATGATCGCCGCCGACATTCCCGTCGCCGTCGTCTCCAGGCCCCTGCGCCACTCCACCCTCGCCGTCACCTGCCGGATCGTCCTGGACGTCGAGGACCGCGACGGCTACGCCGCCGGCCGGTGGGCCGTCGAGGCCGCCACCTCCCTGGTCACCGAACTGCGCCCGGGCGCAGCCGCGGCCGCCCACCTGCTGCCGCACACCCCGCTGCTCGCCTGGACCGCGGACAGCTTCGGCGCAGGAGGGCCGCGGTTCACGCCTCGCTGCCGCTCGGCGGCTGCTCCGCGGTATCCGGACAGACCCCGGAGGCCGGCAGGGAGCGTCCCACCGGGGTTCGACCGCGGTCGCGAAGTGGAAGCCGGTGCTGATCGTGGTGACTGCCAATCGTCCACAGAGGGCGACTGGCGAGCCGACCGGATCAGGTCGGCCTCAACCGATGGCATGTCGGCGTAAGTTTCTCTCATGCTCAACACTCGTAGGCTCAGCCTGCTCCGGGACCTCGTCCGCACGGGGACCATCGCGGGAGCCGCTCAGCTGGCAGGCTGTACGCCTTCGGCGGCTTCGCAGCAGCTCTCCGCCCTGGAGCAGGAACTGGGGATCGCCCTGCTGGAGCGCTCCACCCGCAGCGTTCGCCTGACCGATGCGGGCCGGGTCCTGGTCGAACATGCGCATCGTGTCTTCGCCGAGCTCGATGCCGCCGAGGCCGCGGTGCACGCGGTGGCCGGACTGCGCGGGGGGAGAATCCGTGTCGCGGCGTTCAACAGTGTGGCGACCGGCCTCGTCGTGCCTGCCCTGATGGCCTTCCGGCAGCGCCACAAGGACGTGCGGATGACGTTCACCGAGGCGGAGCCGGAGTTGTCGATGCCGGCGGTGGCGAACGGCGACCTGGACCTCGCGGTCACCCACGAGTACGGGCGCCTGCCGAAGCCGGATCTTCGCGGCCTGCGGCAGGTACTCCTCCACCGCGACCGGCTGGTGCTGGCCGTGCCGCCCCACCTCCAGCGGGCGGGACAGATCAGCGCGAGGCTCCAGGACTACGCGGAGGCGACCTGGCTGTCCGCATTGCCCAGCTCCGGCTTCCAGGCAGCGACGGAGCTCCTCTGCCGCGCGGAGGGCTTCGAGCCGGACATCGCCTTCCGCACGGACCAGTACGACATCCTGCTGCTGCTGGTGGCTGCCGACTTCGGCGTCGCTCTCGTTCCCGCTCTTGCCGCGGTTCCGCGCAGTGGCGTGGCCTACCTCGAGGTCTCCCAACCGGCCGGTCTCACCCACGACATCCACGTGACGATGCGCGACGCCGACTCGTCACCGGCAGTCGAAGCCCTGACCGCTCTGCTCGTCCAACGCGGCTTCGGCGACGACGACCGGTCCGGTGATCGATCCGGCGGCGCACGGCGCTGAACTCCGGTCGTTCCGTGCGGCCGGCGTCACCCGAGTCCAGCCGAGCCGCCCGCTGGCGCGGGCTCCAGCGGTGCCGCCGCGGCTTCGGTCGCGGCCAGCCGCGAGTGCTTGCGGCCGTAACCGAAGTAGACGGCGAGTGCGAGCACCATCCAACCGGCGAAGAGAATGAAGGTGTCGGCCGGGAGGTTCGTGATCAGGTAGCCGCAGCAGAGCACCGACAGGGCCGGCACGACCGGGTGTCCGGGGACCTTGAAGAGGCGCTTCAGCCGGGGCTCGCGCACGCGCAGGACGATGACGCCGACCGAGACGACGGAGAAGGCGACCAGCGTACCCATCGAGGTGAGGTTGGCCAGCCAGTCCAGCGGGACGAACGCGGCGAGCACGGCGATGAACGCGCCGACGATGAGGGTGTTGGCGACGGGGGTGCCGCTGCGCGGGTTCACCTTGCGGAAGAGCGGCGGAAGCATGCCGTCGCGGCTCATGGAGTAGAGGATGCGGGTCTGGCCGTAGATGACGACCAGCGTGATGCTGACGATGGAGACGACCGCGCCCGCCGACAGGATCGCTCCGGGCCAGGTCCGACCCGTGACGCGCTGGAGGATCGCGGAGAGGCCCGCGTCCTGGCCGTCGAAGAGGGTCCACTGCTGCGCACCGACGCCGACGAGGGCGACGAGGCAGTAGAAGGCGGTGACCACCAGGAGCGCGCCGATGATCGCGCGGGGCAGCGCCCTCTGCGGGTTCTTGACCTCCTCACCGGCGGTGGAGACGGCGTCGAGGCCGATGAAGGAGAAGAAGACCGAGGAGGAGGCGGCACTGATGCCGGCGAAGCCGAGCGGCGCGAAGGGGTGCAGGTTGGCCGAGTGGAAGCCGGTGACGCCGACGGCGATGAAGAGGGTGAGTACGCCCAGCTTGATGAACACCATGACGGTGTTGGCCAGCGCCGACTCCTTCGCGCCCCGGATCAGCAGCAGACAGCACAGGACGACCAGGACGACCCCGGGCAGATTGATGTAGCCGCCGTGCCCGGGGGGCGCGGCGATCTCAGCGGGCATGGTGAAGCCGAAGAGGCGCCGGGTGAGGTCGTTGAGGTACTGCCCCCAGCTGACGGCCACCGCCGCGCCGGAGACGGCGTACTCCAGGATCAGGCAGGAGCCGACCGCCCAGGCGGCGAGCTCGCCGAGCGTCGCGTAGGCGTAGGAGTAGGACGAACCGGAGACCGGCACCGCCGAGGTGAGCTCGGCGTAGCAGAGGGCGGTCAGTGCGGCGGTGATCGCGCCGATCACGAAGGAGAGGATCACGGCGGGCCCGGCCTCGGGGACGGCCGTGCTGAGCACGAAGAAGATCCCCGTACCGATGGTGGCCCCGACACCGATCATCGTGAGGTGGAAGGTTCCGACGGTCCGGTGCAGTCCGCCGGCCGGATTCCCGCCCGCCTGGTCGGAGTCGGCCAGGAAGGCCGAGACCGGCTTGCGGCGCAGCAGCTGCTGACGGGGTCTTGCTTCGTCTGGCATGAGGTCGTGCCTTTCGTGGAGGCGGCGCTGACTCTTCGGCACGGGTGTGCGGAGGAAGGCCGACTTCCTGTGGTGTGATGCGGGGCCGCCGGTGATGATCCATCAGCTCGGCGGGTCGGGGTCCCCGCCACCTGCGCCGACCGGCGGGGGCGGCCGGGCAGCACGGAAGGCTCCTGCTGTGCCTCCGGGTCGGAATCGACGCAGGTGGGGGGTGCGACTGAGGCCGTGAGGTGAGGCCGTGAGGCTGGTCGCCCACGGGTGGGTTCAGACGGGAAGCGCCTTCGTTCAGGCGCCCTTCGCCGAAGCCCGGTTCTCGCTGAGTGCGATGAGCGAAATCAGTTCCCAGGCCGTGTGTGCCGCGGCGAGCCCGGTGACGCCGGCGTGGTCGTAGGCGGGGGCGACTTCCACGATGTCGCATCCGACGATATTCAGCCCCGACAGGCCGCGCAGGGTGGCGAAGAGTTCACGAGTCGTCAGTCCGCCGACTTCCGGGGTCCCGGTGGCGGGGGCATGGGCGGGGTCCAGTACGTCGATGTCCACGGAGACGTAGACGGGCCTCGCTCCCAGCCGTCGGCGGATCTGCGCGACGATGTCGCCGATCGGGCGGTCCTGGAACTCCTGGCTGTCGATCCGCTCGAAACCGGCCCTCCGGTCGTCGGCCAGTTCGCTGGGATCGTAGACGCCGCCGCGCGTTCCCACGTGCTGGCAGTGGTTCAGGTCGAGGATGCCCTCCTCGGAGGCGCGCCTGAAGGGCGAGCCGTGCCACACGCTCGCGCCCTGGCACGTGTCCCAGGTGTCCAGGTGCGCGTCGAAGTGGAGGACTGCGAGGGGACCGTGGGCCGCGGCCGCGGCCCGCATCAGGGGCAGCGCCACGGTGTGGTCGCCGCCGAGGGCCACGATGCGCGTTCCCCCTTCCACCAGGCGCCGCGCGGCCGCTTCGATCACCGCGACGGCGTGCTGGATGTCGAACGGGCCGGCCGCAACGTCGCCCGCGTCGGCCACCTGCTGGCAGGTGAACGGATACACGTCCAGGAACTGGTGGTAGGGGTGCAACTGCCGCGAGTTCTCACGGATGTGCGCGGGCCCGAACCGGGCCCCCGGCCGGAAGCTGGTTCCGCCGTCGAAGGGGACGCCGAGGACGGCCACATCGGCATGGGGCACTTCCTCGATGCGAGGCAGGAGCGCATAGGTGGCGAGCCCCCCGTAGCGAGGCATCCGGGAGTCGTCGCGCTGTCCGACTGGTGTGGGGTTGCCCATCGGGTGGTGCTCCGTTCGTGGCGGCGTGGAGCCGGCAGGGGTTTCTCCGGCCTCGGCCGAGGCCGCAGCCACGTGAGGACGTGCGGTGCGGCTCGACAGACGAAGGGTGACTCATCGGCGATCCACAGAAAAGGCAGTGCTTCTGATGCCGAGCATCAGCTTCTCTAACGGCGAACGGGGTGCCGGCCGTGCCCCTGACTCCCCTGCTCGGTTCGGCGGTGCGGAGGAGCTCGGGTCTCCCCCGGTCGACAGGAAGGGCCGGCCGAGGACGCCCCCGGTGGATCGGGGAAGCGTCCTCGGCCGGCCCTGGTGGTGCGGCGCGCTCGTTGCGCCGCACCTGGCTCCGCGCCTTCTCGGCGCCCGCGAGAAGGCGCGTACGGGTCAGGCCGGAACGGAGAGCGGCCAGGCGAAGGCCGACAGGTCGATCTCGGGGTGGACCGCCGAACAGTCGGCGCAGGTGCGCGCGCGGAGGTCGGCGGTGAATCGGGCGCAGGCCTCCGCGTACATGAGGGCGGCCGGCGTGTCGTTGTCGTGCTCCCACTCGTAGCGGTGCAGTTCCCTCTCGCACCCCGCGCAGAACCAGACCGCGCCCTGCAGGCCGGGCTTCAGCGGCAGGTACCGGATCGTGACGCCTTCCTGGAGGGGCACGATCCGGTGCGGGGTCCCGGCCGGCACGTAGATGTGGTCGCCCAGGTCCATCCGGAACCGGTTCACCGAGCTGTCGCGCAGGTGCACCTGCGCCGCTCCGGACAGCTGGCTGAGCACGGTGTCCTTCTCGCAGACCAGGTGGAAGGGCTGCGGCAGCCAGTTGCGCGAGAGGTAGATCTGGGGGTCGGTGTCGGCGGGCAGGACGGCGACGTCCTCGTAGTTGCCGATCCCGACGGCGGCGTCGAAGGCGTTGAGCGTGCGGCGACGGTTCACGACTGCTTCTCCTGATCGGTCGAAGTGGCTGCGGCATCGCGCAGCGCCTGGTGGGACGAGTTCACGGCGCGGGTCTGGGCGACCTCCCTGCGCCAGCCCCAGAGTTCGCCGGGGAAGAGGTCGTTGACGTGACCGCAGGCGTCGCACGTTCGGCCCTCGTCGGTGTTGCGCAGGACGCTGAATTCGGCGGAGCCGAGCGCGGTGGCGAACTGGCGTACCGGGACGCCCGGCCGGCCGTGACGCTCGGCGTCGTAGCCGGGCAGCGGGAAGGGCGTCGAGTCGTAGTCGTGCCGGAGGAGCTCCGCCTTGCAGTTCGTGCAGCGGGCGATCATCGCCTCACCCTGGTCGCCCTCGTCGGACTGGTGCTGGGTGACCACGATGACGGCGAAGGCCTCGGGGTTCTTCTCGTTGCGCAGGAAGGAGTTCACGCCGTGCAGGTTCTGGGCCGCCATGATCTGGCCGGAGGCGAGCATCGACTCGTTGGAGCCGTAGTTGACGATGACCTCGTTGACCGCGTTCCAGTGGAAGAAGTGCCCGTACGCCTTGTCGGGACCGCCCATGATCACGCTGCCGCACGGCACGATGGCGCCCGCTTCGTCGTACGGGAACAGCGGGGTGAGCTGAGCAGCGGCCTTCGCCATCTGCTCGTAGACATTGGCCTTGAGAGGTTCGCGGTCGGGGTCGGGCGAGGGGATCCGCCGCGTCTCCTTCAGTTTCTCCGACTCGATGATCGATGGGCTCGACTGGCTCACAACTTCTCCTTCTGAGAGGGATGTTGCATCATGCGGAACGATGTTCGCCATAGTGGCACTTAGCATGGTCGAGTGGCAAGCACCACAGACAGACCGGACCGATCCACCGGCCGGCGCGCGCCTCCGGCCCGCTGCCCGATTCGACGTGCGCCGGCAGCTGCTTAGAATGGATATTCTAGAGTCATCGTTCTAAGCGTGTTGAGGTGATCACAGGAATGACCGATCAACCGTTGCCGGACCCGACATCCCTCGACACCCCTGGGAGCTCACTGGCTCCGTCGGTCCTGTGGAAGGCCTTTCGGGTCCTGGGATCGTTCAGCCACAGCCGGCGGGTGCTGACGCTGGCGCAGATCATGCGCCGCAGCGGTCTGCCGAAGTCGACCACGCACCGGGTGCTGGCGATGCTGCTGGAGGTGGGCGCGGTCGAGCAGCACGAGGGCGGATACCGCGTGGGACTGCGCATGTTCACCCTGGGTGCCCTGCCCCCGGAGGTGGCGCTCCGGGACGCCGCGATGGTGCATCTCGAAGAGCTGCACCGCATCACCGGACAGACGCTGCACCTGGCGATCCTGCGGGACGGGGAGGCCGTCTACCTGGAGAAGCTCCGCAGCCGGAAGTCCGATCCGTCCCCCGCCGTGGTGGGTGGCCGGCTGCCCGCCCACTGCACCGCCATCGGCAAGGCCATGCTGGCGTTCTCGGAGGAACGGTTGGTGGCCGGGGCGCTGGGTGGGCCGCTGCACCGCAGGACGGCCCACTCCCTGGAATCGGCGGAGGACGTGCGTCGGCAACTGGCCGCCATCCGAGCGGACGGCTTCGCGGTCGACCGGGAGGAGGCCGTCGAGGGACTGGCCTGCGTAGCGGTGCCGGTGCTGGCCCAGCGTCGTGCCGTCGCCGCCGTCTCGGTCGCCTTCGCGGCCTCGGCCGGCAGCGGCCACGTCCTGATCAACGCGCTCCGCCAGGCTGCCGGGGCGATCTCCCGTTCGCTGGTATCCGTCTCCGGCCTCCAGCTCCTCACGGCGGGTGGATAGGGTGAACACCATGGATACGACCAGGTCGAACCGGGAGCAGATGCTGGATGCCGCCGAGAGCCTGTTCAGCTCGCGGGGCTATGCGGATGTCACCATCGTCCAGGTCTGCCAGGCATCCGGCCTGCCCGTCGGTTCGGTCTATCACCACTTCACCAACAAGCTCGGCCTCCTGGCGGCGGTCGTCGACCGTGCCTCCGGCCGGTTCTTCGACGACCTGCCCGCGGTGGAGGAGCTGTGCGGCACCGACCCGCTCGACCGCCTCGGCGCCTACTACGACCGGGCCGCCGAGGTCATGGGCGACCAGGCGCCCTTCATGCGGCTGATGTTCCTGCTGCAGTTGCAGGAGGACAAGGACGGAAGGATCGCACCCCTGGTCCACGAGGCACGCCGTCGCGTGCGGGACGAGCTGGCCGCCGCCATCGAACCGGTCGCCCGGGACAGCGGAGCGGCGGACGCGACGGAACTCGCGAGGGAACTGGCCGAACTCACCGTGTCGTTCACCGCCGGACTGGTGGTCTTCACCGAGAGCGGGACCTCCGGCGTCGCCACGGGGATGCGCCGCCTGCGCCAGTTCGTCCTGACGGCCATCACGGAGAGCGCCACCGGCCGGTCAGTGGCGACCCCCTGAACCCCGACGCCCCGGAGCACCGGCGGCGCGGGGTACGGGCAGTCCGAACCGCGCCAGGAGAACGACGGCCACGGCCATGGCCGCTCCGGTCGCCGCGAGCGCCACGAGGGCGTTCTCCCGCGGCGCACCACCCCCCTCCGGGGTGAAGGCGGCCAGCACCGCTGTGACGAGGCTGCTTCCGACCGCACCCCCCACCCAACGGGTCAGCGCGTTCGCGCTGTTCGCCATCCCGACCTGGGAGGGGGGTACGAACCGGGCCAGCAGCGCCGGGAGCGCGGCGTACGCCAGGCTCACCATCACCCCGATGGTGAAACCGGCGGCCACCACCTGCCAGGGCCGGTCGTGGGCCAGGGCGAGGACGGCGAAGCCCACGACGCCCGCGAGTCCGGACAGGACGAGGGTGCGGCGAATGCCGTGGCGGACGATCAGCCGACCGCCGACCGGCGCGGCGCACACGGCCGCCATGGCGAGCGGCAGCAGGTAGACCGAGGCGGTGGTCAGCGCCGAAGCGCCGAAGCCGTAACCCGAGGACTCCGGTGTGCTGCGCGCGAGGTGGCCCAGGAGCAGCGACGAGAGGTACATGACGGCTCCGACCAGCGCGGACACCAGGTTCGCGATCACGATCGGCCGGCGGCGCAGCAGTTCCAGGTCCAGCAGGGGGTCGTACCGGCGGCTCTCCGCCCGGAGGAAGAGCCAGAACGCCGCCACCGCGCCGACGGCCATCGCGACGACCGGCGTGGAGGCCCAGCCCCAGTCGGCCCCCTGCGACAGCGGCAGCATCACCAGCACCAGGGCGGTGCCCAGCAGGGTGGCTCCCATGACGTCCACCCGTCCGGTGTCGACGGCCGTTCCCCGCCGGGGCACGAACAGGAGCACCAGGAGCAGCGAGATCGTACCGAGCCCGGCGCAGAGCCAGAACAGGACCCGGTAGTCGGGGTCCACCCGGTTCAGCACGCCGGCGATCACCGGGCCGAGCCCGCCGCCCACGGCGAGCGTTCCGGACATCAGCGCCATGGCGGAGGTACGGCGCTGCTCGGGCACCTCGCGGTACAGCACCGTGATGGCCAAGGGGAACACGGCTCCCGTCGTGCCCTGGAGCGTGCGGCCCAGCATCAGCAGCCAGACGGACGGGGCGAGGGCGGACAGCACCGCGCCGGCGGTGAGCACCGACAGGCACCACACCAGCACACGGCGGCCGCCGCGCAGGTCGGCGATCCGGCCGAACACCGGGACGGTGACGGCCGACACCAACAGACCCGCCGTGACCGACCAGTTGACCGTGGAGACGGAGACATCCAGCTGGTGCGCGATGTTGGGCAGGACCGGCACGACGACGGCCGGCATCGCCCCGGCGACGACACCGGCGAAGCACAGGGCGAACAGCAAACGCCCGTAACGGGCGGAGGGTTGGTCCATGGGGCTCGGCATGGCGGCACCGTAGCCACCGGTCCGTCACGACGAGGCGCCGCTGTCCCGGTGGCCGGGACGCCCCCGATCACCGGCCCCGCACCGGAGGGCACCGGATCCCGCGTCCGGTGATGCGGACGCGATGGCGTTCCGACCACCGGAACGATCCTCCCCGCACGAGGTCCCGCACGCCGAGACTCCCCCTCAGTGGAGGCGATCGCGATGACCCCCGTGTCCTCACATCGCGGTCGCCTCCACCGCGCGGGCCATCGACAGCACACCGTCCGCACCCGCCCGTCCCCGCCGGGTCCCGCCGTCGTGACGGAGACCTCCGGCCCCGGGAGCGGGCAGCTGGTGCCCCCGGCCGCGGGTGCCAAGGCGACTCAATCAGTGGAGCAGAACTCATGGGCAACTCGATCGTCACATCCGACGTGACAACAGGGCAGCACAGCATCCGGCTCAACCGGGCCGGGGAGGGCAACGCGGAAGCCGTTCTCTTCCTGCACGGCTCGGGCCCCGGTGCCACCGGCATGTCCAACTTCAACGGCACCGTCCCGGAGTTCGCCCCTTCCTATGACTGCCTGGTCATCGACCAGGTCGGCTGGGGCGACTCCAGCCACCCGGACACCCCGCCCGGCGCCCGCATCCGCCAGAACGTCGAAGCCGTGCTGGGACTGCTGGACGGGCTCGGCCTCGACCGGGTCCACCTGGTCGGCAACTCGATGGGCGGCGCACTGGCGCTGCACCTGCTGGCCCGTGCCCCGGAGCGCTTCGGCAAGGCGGTTCTGATGGGGGCCGCGGGCGCCGGGAACACGACCGGGCCGACCCCGGCGATGATGCGGCTGATCAACTTCTACGACGACCCGACACCCCGGGCCATGGCCGAGCTGATCTCCTTCATGCTCCACGACCCCGACCTGTTCGGCGACCGGCTCGGAGCCATCGCCGAGGAGCGACTGGCGGTGGCGGTGCGCCCGGAGGTGGAGCGTTCCCACCGGCAGACGTTCACGATGGCGCCCGGCACGGGCCCCGGCCTGCCCGAGATCGCCTTGAACCGCATTCCCAACGACGTGCTGCTGGTGCACGGGCGGGAGGACGTGATCGTTCCGCCGGAGGGAAGCGAGTGGTTCGCGCGCCGCATCCCCAACGCCCGTCTGCACCTGATCCCGCACTGCGGGCACTGGGCGCAGATCGAGCAGGCCGCCCACTTCAACGCCGTGGCCCGTTCGTTCCTCGCCGGGCAGCTGTAGCCCGGCCGATCCACACCGAAGGAGAACCATGAGCATCGTGAGCGCCCTGGGCTACGTGGTCGTGCGCGGCCCCCTGGAGGAGTGGAGGCAGTTCGGCACGGACGTGCTGGGGCTCCAGCTCGGCCACTCGCCGGACCCGGACACCCTCCACTTCAAGAACGACAGCCGGTCCTGGCGGTTGGCGGTGGAGGCCGGTACTCCCGCCGGCCCGGCGTCCCTCGTCGCGCTCGGCCTGGAGGTCAGGTCGCGCGAGGGCCTGGACCAGCTGGCGGGAACGCTGCGCTCGCGCGGCATCGAGGTGCGCGAGGACGCGGCGCTGGCCGAGCGCCGCCGGGTCCGCCAGCTGATCACCTTCCGCGACGGCGGCGGCAACCGGGTCGAGGCGTACTGGGGAGCGACCGTCGACCGGGCCGGTTTCTCCTCCCCCCGCGGTGTCACCTTCGTCGCCGGGGAGACCGAGCACGGCGAAATCGGGATCGGCCACGCCTTCCTGCTGGCCGAGGACACGGCGAAGGCCGCGGCCTTCTACACGGACAACCTCGGATTCCTGCTCTCCGACACGATCGACTTCGGCCCGCAGTCCGCGCACTTCCTGCACTGCAATCCCCGCCACCACTCGGTCGCGTTCGCCGCGCTGGAGGGCGCGCCGGCCTCCGGCATCGGCCATCTGATGCTGGAGGTCACGAGCCTGGACGCGGTGGGCCGGGCGATGGACACGGTCAACCAGGCGGGCGCCCCCGTGCCGATCTCCCTCGGAGAGCACTCCAACGACCGGATGACGTCCTTCTACGTGCGCACGCCGTCCGGGTTCGACATCGAGTACGGCTGGAACGGCCGCGTCATCGACGACCGGGAGTGGACCGTGACGCACTACGAGACGACCAGCAACTGGGGCCACCGCTTCACCGCCCCGCCCACTCCCCCGACCGGCCGATAGCCGCGAAAGGCACCGTCATGCTCGATGTCAGCGAGCTGGTCCAGCCCGGGAAAGGGCTGATCCACCCCAGCATCTACACCGACCCCGAGATCTACCAGGCCGAACTGGAGCAGGTCTTCGCCCGCAGCTGGCTCTTCCTGGCGCACGACAGCCAGCTGCCCAAGCCCGGCAGTTTCGTCCAGGCGTACATGGCCGAGGACCCGGTGCTGGTGGTCCGCCAGCGCGACGGATCGGTCAAGGCGTTCCTCAACCAGTGCCGCCACCGCGGAATGCGCATCTGCCGCAGCGACGAAGGCGTGGCCAGGGCCTTCACCTGCACCTACCACGGCTGGGCGTACAACCTCGCCGGTGAGCTCGTGAACGTACCGATGCAGGAACGCGCCTACCACAACGAGATCGACAAGTCGCAGTGGGGCCCGCGGCGGGTCCCACGGGTGCACAACCACAAGGGCTTCTACTTCGGCACGTGGGACGAGGAGGCACCCTCCTTCGAGGAGTACCTGGGCGACATGGTGTGGAGGCTCGACGCCATGGCCGACCGGTACGACGAAGGCATCAGCCTGATCCCCGGCGCCACCAAGTGGGTCATCGACTGCAACTGGAAATTCGCCGCCGAACAGTTCGCCAGCGACATGTACCACGTGCCGTCCTCCCACACGTCCGCCCTGGTGGCCCTCGTCGAGGACCCCCAGGTGCTCGCCCGACTGCACGAGCTGAACCTGACCGTGCCGGGCCGCCAGTTCTCCGGGAACGGGCACGGCTCCGGGTTCGCCCTGCGGCCCGACATCATCCCCTCCCAGTCGGGGCCCGAGTTCGACGCCTGGCTCGACGCCCACCGCGAGGAGATCTACCGCCGCGGCGGCGAACAGCGTGCGCTCGCCGCGAACGGTCACAACACCGTCTTCCCCAACTTCTCGTGGCTCGACATCAACAACACCATGCGGGTCTGGCATCCGCGCGGCCCGGGGCAGATCGAGGTGTGGGCCTGGACCTTCGTGCCCCGGGGCGCGCCGGACGAGGTCCGCAACGAGATCCGGACCAGCACCATCCGCTCCTTCAGCCCCGCCGGCGTCTTCGAGACCGACGACGGGGAGAACTGGACGGAGATCCAGCAGGTCCTGCGCGGGCACATGGCCCGCAAATCGCTCTTCAACGCCCAGATGGGCCTGGGCCACGAGAAGCAGGGCACGGACGGCATGCCCGGCCGGGTCGCCGACGACATGTACACCGAGATGGCTGCCCGCGGCATGTACCAGCGCTGGGCCGACCTCATGTCCGGCCTGTCCTGGCAGCAGATCGCCGAACTCGACCGGAACCGGCAGCAGGAGGTGCACACGGCATGACCACCCCCACGCCCGACACCCCCACGCCCGACACCCGCAGGCCCGTCGACCCGACGGTCCGGCACGAGATCGAGCAGTTCCTCTACCGGGAGGCCGAACTCCTCGACGACCAGCGGTTCCAGGACTGGCTGGAGTTGTTCAGCGACGACGTGCACTACTGGCTGCCGACCCGGGTGACCCGGACCGTCCGCGAACGGAGCCTCGAGGTCGCGGGCCCGGACGGCGCCGCCTTCTTCGACGACGACAAGACGTTCCTGAGGGGTCGGGTACGCCGGCTCTCCTCGGGCCAGTCGTGGTCGGAGGAACCCCCGTCCAGGACCCGCCGGCTGATCACCAACGTCCGTCCCGTGGAACTGGCCGACGGCACCTTCGAGGTGCGGGCCAACTTCCATGTCCTGCGCAGCAGGGCGGAACGCCACCACGACACCTTCTTCGGCGAGCGGACCGATCTGCTGCGCCGGATCCCGCGGGAACCGGGTTTCCAGGTGGCCCGCCGCAAGATCGTGCTGGACACCACCACGCTGCTGGCACCGAGCATAAGCATCTTCCTGTGAGCGAACACAACACCGCATCGCCGTGGATCCGCGCCTGCCGGGTCGACGAGCTGGCCGACGAGCAGGCACGACGGCTGGACACCACTCCCCCCGTGTCGGTGTTCCGGACGAACGGTGAGTTCTTCTGCGTCGACGACACCTGTACCCACGAGGACTTCTCACTGGCCGAGGGCTGGGTGGAGGACTGCTCCGTCGAGTGCCCCCTGCACCTCGCGAAGTTCTGTCTGCGCACCGGCGCGGCGCTCTCCACGCCCGCCTACCGGCCGCTGCGGACTCACGAGGTGCGCGTGGACGGTGACGACCTGTACGTACGCATCGAACAGCGGCAGCCGGACGACCCGGCGTGCCCGAGCACGACCGGAGGTCTCGATGGGATGGCTTGACGGGACGTCGGCCGTCGTCACCGGAGGCGCCTGCGGCCTCGGCCGGTCGATAGTGGAGCGCTTCGTCACCGAAGGGGCGCGAGTGGTCGTACTCGACCGGTCCGCGGAGCGACTCGCCGACCTGAACGCCGGCCTGGGCGACGCCGTCCGTACCGTCAGGGGCGATGTCACCTCGTACGAGGACAACGCTCGCGCGTGTTCCCTCGCCGAGCGGGAGTTCGGCCGCCTGGACACCTTCGTCGCCAACGCCGGCGTGTGGGACTTCGCGCGCTCACTGACCGACACCCCCGTGGAGGAGCTGTCCGGCGGCTTCGACGAACTGTTCGCGATCAACGTCAAGGGGTACCTGCTGGGGGCCAAGGCCGCCGCACCGTGCTTGCGCAGGTCGCGAGGGAGCCTGATCCTCACGCTCTCCAGCGCCGCGCTCTTCCCCGGCCCCGGAGGAGGACCGATCTACACGGCGGCCAAGCACGCGGCACTCGGCCTGCTCCGCCAGTTCGCCTATGAACTGGCACCCGACATCCGGGTGAACGGGGTGGCGCCCGGCGTCCTGGAGACCGGTATCAGCGGGCCGCGGTCGATGGGGCTGGCGGATTCCCACCTCGACCGTGTCCTGCCGCTCGAACAGATCGTCAGCAAGGGCACGGCCCTCGGGGTCGTGGTCCGGCCCGAGGACGTGGTCGGACCGTACGTGCTGCTCGCGTCGAAGGACTCCTCGATCACCACGGGAACGGTGATCGACGTCAGTAGTGTCAGCGTCCCGCCCCGGAACTGAAAGTCGGCGAGGCACCGTCGGACTCCTCCCAGTCGGAGTCCGGCGGTGCCTCGCCGTCACGTCGGCAAACCGCCCCGGGCGAGACCACCGTCGGCCGGGAACGGGATCCGTTCGCCGGCGACCCCCGACGCCCGGGCCTGATGACGGCGTCCCACCCACCGGAACGCTTCTCCGCCCGTCCGGGAAGGCACTCCTAACCTTGCCACCGTCTGCCCAGTGGGGCACGGAAGAACGGAGGCGCACATGGACGGCGCGAAGCACCACCATGTCATCGTCGGGGGGAGCGCGGCCGGCATCGCGGCTGCTCTCGCGATGCGGCAGCACGGATTCGCCGGGCGGGTGACGGTCGTCGAATCGGGCGGCGAACTCCCCTACGAGCGGCCTCCGTTGTCCAAGAGCATCGCTGGTGGAGAAACGGGATCCCTGCGTCTCATCGCCCCTCGGGAGGCGTACGACGAGCACCGCATCGGCCTGCGCCTGGGCACCCGCGTCCAGGCCCTCGAACCGCGGCACCGTACCGTCGTGCTCGACAACGGCCAGGTGCTGCACGCCGACCGTGTGCTGCTGGCCACCGGAGTCGTCCCCCTCACCCTGCCGGTGCCCGGCTCCGGACTCTCCGGCGTCGTCACCCTTCGCGACGTGCGGGACGCCCGGGTCCTGGCGGCACGGCTGAGCGAGGGCGGGCCGCTGGTCGTCGTGGGCGGCGGCTTCATCGGGCTGGAGGTGGCGGCGGTCGCCCGGGAGGCCGGACTCGACGTCACCGTCGTCGAGATGGGCGCACAGCCGTTGGAGGGCCCGCTCGGCCCGACGCTGGCATCCCGGGTGACCGACCTGCACGAACGAGCGGGTGTCACGCTGCGCACCGGGATGTCCGTGGTCGCCTTCACCGGTACGGACACCGTCACCGGGGTCCAGCTGTCCACCGGGGAGCTGCTGCCGGCCGCGACCGTCGTGGTCGGCATCGGCGTGAGGCCCGACACCACCCTCGCGGAACGCGCCGGAGTGCACTGCGACCGGGGCATCGTCGTCGACCGACACTGCCGCACCAGTGTTCCCTGGATACTCGCCGCCGGTGACGTCACGAACCAACCGAACCCGTACCTGTCCGGTCGTGGCCGCATCGAGCACTGGGACAACGCCCAGAAGCAGGGCGCGGTGGCCGGGGCCGTCATGGCGGGCGTGCAGGAGTCGCACACCTCGCTGCCGTACTTCTATTCCGAGCAGTTCGGCCGCACCATCCAGATGTACGGACGGCCGGTCGCGGGGGACGAGTTCGTCCTCCGCGACGGGGAGACGGACAACGGATTCCTCGGATTCTGGACCCGCCGGGGCATCCTGGTCGCCGCCGCCGGCATGGCCCGCCCCCGGGAGCTGCGATCGGCGCGCACGCTGATCGAGCGCCGGACACCCGTCACCGGCGAGGCACTGGCCTCCCCCGCCACCGACCTGCGCGCGCTGGCCAGGGTGCCCGCGGCGCACTGAGGCCCGTGGCCGAGCCGGTCACCCACGCGGTGATCGGCTCGCGGACCGCCTGCCACCGCCGGCCCCTCGCATCGTTCAGCTATCCCAGCCGAGCGCCCAGCTCACGCGCGACGGCCGCGGTCGCGCCGCCGGTCTCGGCGGCCCAGACCGCGCCGGCGCGCGACAGCGGCGCCGTCGTGGCGAGCGCGGCGCGCGGGCGGCCCCGCTTGTCGCGCACCACGGCCGCGACCGCGCTGACGCCCTCCTCGCTCTCCGCGTCGTTGAGCGCGTAGCCGACGCGCCGCACCTCGGCCAGCTGCCGCCTCAGCTCGTCGAGCGTGGTGAGGGTGCGGGGGGTGACCGCCTCGAGTTCACCCGAGGGGTACAACGCGGCGAGTTCGGCGTCGGGCAGTTCGGCGAGCAGGGCCTTGCCGGCCGCGGTCCCGTGCGCGGGCAGCGTCCATCCGACCCGGCCGCCGGTACGCAGGACCTGCTTGCTCTCGACGCTGTCGAGATAGACCACATCGGTGCCGCGCAGCAGTGCCAGATGGGCGGTCTCGGTGGTCCTGTCACGCAGTTCCACGAGGGCGTTGTGGGCCAGGCCCCTGATGTCGATGTTGTCGAGCACGGCCAGGCCGATGTCGACGAGTGCGGGGCCCGGCTTGTACGCACGGGAGAACTCGTCCTGCTCGACGAACTGGTGGTGGCTCAGTGTCGCCAGCATGCGGTGGACGGTGGAGCGGGACAGGTTCATGTCGCGGGCGACCTGATTGACCCGGATCATCTCGTGGTCCTCGAACAGGCGCAGCAGGCGCAGGACGTTGTCGACCGCTCCGATCAGCCCGCTGGGGCGGTCGGCAGGGCCTGTCTCCTCGGCGTCTTCGCCTCTCGTCGCATCCACGAGAGCACAGTAGCGCAGCGATTTCCATCCCCCGTTCGGAGCCTTGATCTAGTCGCATCATGCGGTCTACTGTTCCGCATAGTGACACCATAACGAATGAGAGGACGTGTGATGTCTCTCTGCGGGAGCCTTCACCGGGCCTCCGGCCTGTCGCCGGAGGAGATCAAATGACCGAAAAGCCGCGCCTGGAGCGCCCGGTCACCCTGCAGTTCCGCGGTGACTGGGGCCAGGCCAACATGCACCGCATCTGCGGCTGGCTCGCCCAGGAGATCGGCGACCGGGCGCCCCAGGGCTCCCGGTTCGCCATCTGGTCGGGCACGGGCGGCCTGGACCAGATCGAGGCGCTGCGCGCCGGCGAGTGCGACATCACCGTCGTCACCCCGGCCGCCGCCGTGCGCACGCTCCATCGGGCGGGCGAGCTCGACGGCCTGTCCGCGTTGGGGGTGATCGGCCAGTACGACCGTCTCGTCGTGGCCGTCGACGCCGCCCTTCCGGTGAACAGCGTCCCCGAACTGGCCGCGATCGCCGACCGGCTGGTGGTAGCCACCTCGCCCGACGACGGCGTCAACCTCGTCGGGTTCGCGGCGCACAAGGCGCTGCGCCTCGCGGGCGTGGACCCGGACGGGCTCGCCTTCGCCTACAGCGAGCGCCCCTTCCCGGCCATCAGCCGCTTCGCCTCGGGCGAGGCGAACGTGCTGGTCCACGAGGCGTTGACGACTCCGCCGTGGCAGCGCATCGACCGGGCCCGCCCGGTCAGGTACCTGCCGTGGGGCGACGAGGTCCTCCGGGCCTTCGCCGCGGAGGGCTGGCCCGACGCCGTGGTGGAGGCCGGGTACCTGCCCGGGCTCCAGGAGGACCTGCGCACCCTCGAGTTCTCCGACTTCGTGGTGCTGTGCCGCGGCGATCTGCCCGAGGAGGTGGCCCACCTCACCGCGTGGTGCATGGTGCAGACCCGTCGGGCCCTGGAGGCGCAGTACGCGCACCTTCCGATGGACCACACGCCGGTCACGTATCCGATCGTTCCCGCCGACATGGCGCGTACGCCGCTGCCGCTGCACCCCGGAGCCGCCCGGGCCTACGCCGAGCTGGCATCCGCGAGCGTCCTGGACGAACCGTTGATGTGGGGCTGACCGTGTCCGTTCCCGTTTCGGAACCGATGACCTCGGAGACCGAGCTGCTGATCATCGGCGCCGGCCCCGCCGGTCTCTTCGCCTGCTTCTACGCGGGCATGCGCGGCCTGGGAGTCACCCTGCTCGACAGCCTGCCGCACCTCGGCGGGCAGGTCGCCGCCCTCTACCCGGCCAAGGAGATCTTCGACATCGCCGGCTTCCCCGCGATCACCGGGCGGGGCCTCGTCGACCGGCTGGTCCACCAGGCCCGGCTCGCCGAACCCGACATCCGGCTCGGCGAAGGTGCGGGCTCGCTGGACCGCGGACCCGACTCGGTCACGGTGTCCACGAGCAGCGGCCACCGCATCCGGGCCGGCGCCGTTCTCATCACCGCCGGGATCGGCCGCTTCACCCCGCGACCGCTGCCGGCACTGGAGGAGTACGACGGAAGCGGGGTGCACCACGTGGTGGCCGCCCCCGAGGAGTACTCGGGGCGGGACGTGGTGATCGTCGGCGGCGGCGACAGCGCCGTCGACTGGGCCAACACGCTCGCCCCGTACGCCCGTCGAATCACCCTCGTGCACCGGAGGAAGCGGTTCAGCGCTCACGAGCACTCGGTGAACCGGCTCATGGACTCCACCGTTCGGGTCCTGACCAACAGCGAGATCGCGACGGTCCACGGCGCCGGCCGGGTGGAAGCGGTGACCGTACGCGACTGCGGCACCCGGGCCTCGGTGCGTCTCGACGCCGACGTGCTGATCCCCGCCCTGGGACACATCGCCTCGCTGGGTGCCCTCAAGGACTGGGGACTGCGCCTGAGCGGCCAGCAGATCGAGGTCGGCACCGACATGTCCACCGGCGTCGACCGCGTCTACGCCGCCGGTGACATCACCACCTATCCCGGCAAGGTCCGGCTCATGGCCGTCGGGTTCGGCGAGGCCGCCACCGCGGTCAACAACCTCGCCGTGCGGTTGCACCCGGCGCTGGACGTCTTCCCCGGTCACTCCTCGGACCGGGCGTTCCGACCCATCCCACCGCAACCACAGGAAGAGGTGACGACATGGCGTATGTGATCAACGAGAAGTGCATCGGTGAACTCGACGGCTCGTGCGTCGACGTGTGTCCGGTCGACTGCATCTACGAGGGTCTCACCAAGCGCTACATCCAGCCCGCGGAGTGCATCGAGTGCGGCGCCTGCCTGGCCGAATGCCCGGTCTCCGCCATCACGGCGCCGGCCGGCACGGATCCGGTCTGGGCCGAGGACAACCGGGCCTTCTTCGCACTGCCCCTGCCCGGCCGCAGCGCGCCGCTGGACAGTCCCGGCGGCGCCTCCGGGAGCGGACCGATCGGCGTGGACACCCCGCTGGTGACGAACCGGAACCAGGGCTGACCGGAGACCGTGATGAAGGACGAGATAGCAGATACCGTACGTGCCGGCCGTGCGCTGGCTGCCGCCGGTCTGACCGACATGGTGTGGGGACACGCCGCCGTGCGCGACCACGACGGCCGCGGCGTCTGGATGAAGGCCGCCGGCTGGGGATTCGAGGAAGTGGACGCCGAGCGCGTACTCCTCGTCGACAGGGACGGGGAGGTGCACCACGGCCGGGGCCGGCGCCACATCGAGTTCCACATCCACACCGAGATCATGGAACGCCGCCCCGACGTCGGTTGCGTCGTGCACACCCACGCGCCCGCGCTCGCCGCCTTCGCCTCCCTGGACGCCGAACTGCGGCCGATCTCCCACGACGCGGTCCCCTTCTGCGAGCCGCGGTTGCCGCGGTTCGCGCACACGGGCTCGCTCATCGCGACGGCCGAACTCGGCGTCGCCCTGGCCCGGACGCTCGGTGATGCGCGCGCCTGCCTGATGCCGAACCACGGTGCCGTCACGGTCGGGCCCGACGCGGCCACCGCCGTGATGTACGCGGTCCTGCTGGAACGCGCCTGCCGGACGCAGCTCATGGCCATGGCCGCGGGCGGCCCGAGGATCTGGTCGGACCCCGCCGAGGCCGAGTTCAAGGACCGTCAGGTATGGAACTCGGCCCAGCGCGAGGCGGGCTGGCAGTACCTCCAGCGGCTTTCCGCGAGAAGCTCCCAGCCCTGAGGTCACCCGGTTCACCGCCTTGCCGGATCCCCCGGCTCTCCGATCCTACGAATGACCAGAGCAACCCCTTTGAAAGGTAGGACCCTTGTGAGCGGGACACCGCATCACGACCTCGGCCCGCGCCCGCTGTCCGACCGGGTGACCGCGCCTTCGAGCATCGACCTGCCCACGGCCGGCGAGGACCTCGTCTGGCGGCCGGTCACCGCCGCCGACATCGACCTGATCCTCGACCTGGAGCACGCCGCCGGCAAGGTCGACCACCCGCACTCGCTGGTGATGAGGGACGAGTTGGAGGAGGAGTTCGCCGGCGAGACCTTCGTGCCCGAGCAGGACGCGGTGATCGCGCTCGACGCCGGCAGGAGAGCCGTCGCCTACGGCTCGGCGGTGGCCCCGTCGGCCCCCGAGACGATCTTCTGGGTGGAACTCGACGGAACGGTGGCCCCGGACCGCCGGGGTGAGGGCATCGGCGCGGCGCTCCTCGCCTGGCAGGAGGCCCGCGGTCTCCAGCATCTCGCCTCCTGCGACGCCACCCTGCCCGGGTGGCTGGCCGTGGGCGCGGACGAGAGTGCCGCTCGAACGATCCGGCTCCTGGAGGCGCACGGCTACGAGCGCGCCCGGTGGTGGCTGGAGCTGGAACGCGACCTCACGGCGCCGCTCCCCGAACCGCCGTCGCCTCCGGAGACGCGGTTCGTGCCTTACGGCGAGGAATGGGCGGAGCGGGCCAGGTCGGCGTGGAACGAGGCCTTCCGCGACCACTGGGCCACTCAGCCGATGACCGCCGCCGAATGGGCCGCCGGTGACCGGCTGCAGGCGTCCCGTCCGGACCTCTCCGTGCTCGCGGTCGTCCCGGACGCCTCCGGGGGCGAGCGCGTCGTCGGCTTCGTCCTGGTGGACGTCACGCCGGAGGAATGGCCGCTGCGCGGGGCTCCGTTCGGGTACATCTCGTCCGTCGGAGTGAGGCGGGAGGCACGGGGGCAGGGCCTGGCCCGCGCCATGATGGCCCACGTGCTGCGGACGCTGCACGCCGACGGCCTGGACCGCGCCGTGCTGGACGTCGACGCCGAGAGCCCCACCGGGGCCCTCGGCCTGTACCAGAGCCTGGGATTCGCCGTCAGCGACCGCTCGGTCAGCCTCGTCAAGCGCTTCTGACCTCGAAGCTCCTCGCAGGAGCCGGCCGGCGCTGCACGCGACGGCACCGCCCGACCGACCCCGCCCGACCGCATCGGAGCAGGGCGGTCGGACGACGGCCCGCCTCCGGGCAACCGGAGGCGGGCCGTCGTCCGGGACCAGGTCCATGACGAATCCGTCCCTTCCCGACTCCACTGACTCCCCCACCACCGAAGGAGCTCACATGATGAGCGGCCAGCACGCCTCCGACGCCGTGAAGACCGACTGGCTCACCGTGGCCACCGCCGACGGCCCGATGCGCGTGTACGCGGCGCGTCCCGACCAGCCCGCCGACCGGGCGGTGATCGTCCTCCAGGAGGCGTTCGGCGTCAACGACCACATCCAGGACATCGCCCGGCGCTACGCGGCCCGGGGATTCCTCGCCCTCGCCCCCGACCTGTTCCACCGCAGCGGTGTCGGCACCCTCCCCTACGAGCAGCACGCCGACGCCATGCCGCTCATCGCCGCCATCGGACCGGACGCCGTCATCGCCGATGTCGAAGCCGTCCTCGCCCTCCTCGTCGACGACGAGGGCGTCTCGACGTCCCGAACCGTGATCAACGGATTCTGCTTCGGCGGCCGCGCCGCCTTCACCGCGGCCACGGCCGTCCGGGGGCTCGGCGCCACCGTCGTCTTCTACGGACCCGGCATCGCCGCCGGGCCGCACGCCGTCGTCGACCGTGCCGAGGGCATGGACGCTCCCGTGCTGATGCACGTGGGCGGCGAGGACCCCACCATTCCCGCCGATCACGTCTCGGCCGTCGACGCGGCGCTGCGTGACGCCGGCGTCGACTTCGAGAGCTACGTGTACGAGGGCGCCGGGCACGCCTTCGCCTGCGACGCCCGCCCGCACATGTACGTCGAGGACAGCGCGCGGACCGCGTGGCAGCGCACCTACGCGTTCCTCGACAAGCACGTGCCCCCGACCGCCTGAGTGCCCGTCACACCGGAACGGAGCGTGGGCGCCGGCCTGTTGGCCGGCGCCCACGACTGTCTTCGGTGCACAGCGGATCACCCGAGGGCGCGGTGGTGCAGCCGCGCGAGGTCCGCTCCGGACCCCGCGCGGCTGCACCGTTCGACGGCTCCTCAGAGCGGCGCTGTCTCCAGGGGGAGCGGCCGGAACATCTCCGCTTCCTCCTCCGGGTTCAGCGCCGTCGGACCGTAGATCCAGTCGACGAACGAGTAGTCGTAGGTGTCGCGGGCACGCAGGAGAGCGTTGCGCTGAACCCTCCGAACGCCGTCGAGGTGCCACAGCTCGCCCCATGACCGCGCCGTGTCGACGACCCTGCGGCAGTGCTCGGGCCGTACCGCCTCGTAGGCGGCGAGCACCGTGCCCCAGTCGACGCCCGAGCCGTTTCCGCTTCGTCGCGCGCGCTGGGCGGCGATGTGTTCTCCGAGGACCCAGCCGTCCTCGATCGCCATGATCGCGCCCTGCGCCATGTACTGCAGCGGCGGGTGCGCCGCGTCGCCGAGCAGGGCGATCCGGCCGCTCACCCAGGTCGTGATCGGGTCGCGGTCGTACATCCGCCACCACCGGTCGCGCCACATCAGCGCCAGTCCCTGCTGCACCTGGTCGCAGGTCGTGGCGAACGCCGCGTCCAACTCGTCCGGGGTGCCCCAGTCCTCCTCCCCCGCCAGCGCCTTCGGTGATTCGAACACCGCGACCTGGTTGAACATCGCGCCGCCCCGCAGCGGGTACTGCACGAAGTGGCAGTGGGGCCCGACGTACACGACGACGTCCTTGTCGTGGATGTCACGGGTGGCGACCTCCTCGAACGGTACGGCGGCGCGGTAGGCCACGTAGGCCGAACTGACCGGCTCGTCCCGGACCAGCAACTCGCGGGCGACCGAGTGCAGTCCGTCCGCGGCGATCACCAGTTCCGCCTCGTCGGCGCGGCCGTCGGCGAAACGGACCCGGGCGCCGGCACCGGTGTTCTCGTACGCCGTGCAGTGGGAGTCGGTGACAAGCTCCACCCCCGCCCGCTCACAGGCGCGGAGCAGGATTCCGTGCAGGTCGCTGCGATGGATCACCAGGTAGGGGTAGCCGTACCGGCGCTCCAGGTCGCGCAGGTCGAGGCGGGTCAGTTCACCGGCGTCCACGGCGTCCTTCATGATGATGTTCCCGGGCAGCACGCCCAGGGACGCCGCCTCCGCCAGGAGGCCGTAGCGGTCGAGGATACGGGTGCAGTTCGGCGCGAGCTGGAGTCCCGCGCCGACCTCGCCGAAGGCGGGGGCCTGCTCGTACACCCGGACCCGCAGGTCCTGGCGGGTCAGGGCGAGCGCCGCGGCGAGGCCGCCGATGCCGCCCCCGACGACGATCACGTCGGCGCGGGCGGAAGGGGATCGTTCCATGGATTCGGTCCTTGTCGTCACAGCCAGGCAGGAAGGGTCGGGGGGAGGCCGCCGTCGGCGGTGGTCACTCCGGTCGCGGAGCGTCCGGCCAGGTAGGCGGTCACCTCGGCCTGCGGTCCCCTGAGCTCGGGTACGGCGTCGCCGCCCCGCTTGGCGCGGATGTCCTCCTCCAGCGCCCGCAGGAAGCCGTCGGGGAGGCCGGCGAAGCGGACCCCGGTGGCGAGGTCCACGGCGTGCACCATCACCTCCCGGGCGCGCAGGTACGGGGTCTCGCTCACCGGCACCGTGCGGCCCTGCGCGGTGACCACCGGTGTCCGCCAGGCCTCCTCGGGCAGAGCCGACATCGCGGCGGCGAGGTTCACGGCCGAGTCGGTGAACCACCGGGTCAGCTCGTCCGCGCCCCGTCCGGCTCCCCTCTCGATCCCGGCAGCGCGTTCCCGCGGGTCGGCGTACATCGGGGTCCGCTCACCGGTGCGGGCCCAGTGGACGAGATTGCCGATCGCCTCGGCGTTCGCCGCCAGGTGCGCGACGAGGTGTTTGCGGGTCCAGCCCGGCAGGGCCGATGCGGCGGCGTACTCGTCCTCGGAGAGTCCGGCGATCGCCGAGGCGCACAGTGCCGTCCCCGTCCCGACCCAGCCGAGTGCGATGGCGCGGTCGTGTTCCATCAGGCGCTCTCGGGGACGACGGGGTTCTCCAGCCGGCCGATCGACTCGATCTCGGTGACGACCAGTTCGCCGCCCTCCAGGTAGACCTGGGGCTCGCGGGCGTGGCCGACGCCGCCGGGGGTGCCGGTCGCGATGATGTCGCCCGGGTTGAGCCGCACCATCGTCGAGACGTAGCGGACCAGGTCGACCGGGTCGAAGAGCAGGTCGCCGGTGTTGTCGGACTGCACCACCCGGCCGTCGACCTCGCAGCGGATGTCGAGGGCCGGCCGCGGACCGGTCTCGTCCGCGGTGACGAGGAACGGGCCGACAGGGGTGCTGGAGTCCCAGTTCTTGCCCTGCAGCCATTCCCGGGTCCGGAACTGCCAGTCACGGCAGGTGATGTCGTTGAGCACGGTGAATCCCGCGATCGCGCTGACCGCCTCGGCCTCGTCCGCCCGGCGCACCTGCCGGCCGATGACGAGGGCGAGTTCGGCCTCCCAGTCGAACCGCCCGGTCTCCGCCGGGCGCCGGATGGCGTCGTGGGCACCGATGAGGGTGTCGGCGTACTTGGCGAAGAGGGTGGGGTGTTCCGGCAGGTCCCGGCCCATCTCCTTGATGTGGTTCCGGTAGTTCAGTCCGACGCAGACGACCTTGCCCGGCTGCGGGACGACCGGGGCGAGGTCGGCCCCGGCGAGCGGGTGCCGCGGGCCGTCGGCCGTCGCGGCGGCGGCGAGGCCGCCGGGGGCGGCCAGGACCGCGCCGACGTCGGGCCGGCCGACCTCCACGAGCCGGTCGCCCTCGACGCGGACGGCGGCGGTGCGCCGCTCGTCCAGGCGGATGGTGGCGAGCTTCATCGGGTGCCCCTCTCGGTGTGGCTGCGGAACAGGTTGAGCTTCGTGAGGATCGGGGCGTCGCTGAACTGGAACAGGTCGAGCGCGCCCGAGTCGGAGTCCGAGGCCGAGGCTTCCGAACGGATCGACAGCGACTGCCAGGACGGGACGACGAAGAGGTCGCCGCGGGTCACCGCCCAGGAGCGGTCGCCGACCGTGACCCGTCCCGAGCCGTCGAAGACCTGGTAGACCGAGGAGCCGGTCTCCCGGTGCGGTGCGGTCTCCGTGCCGGCCGTGATCCGGTGGAACTGCGCCCGGATGGTGGGGAGCACGTCGTCGGCGCTGGTCGGGTTGGTGTAGCGGACCAGGGCGTGGCCGGGCTCGACCGTGCCCGGGTGGCCCTCGCGCTCCAGCGTCAGCTGGCCGGTGAGCGCGGCGTCGGTGTCGGCCCACCGGTAGCACAGCAGCGGAGTGCCCTCGCGCCGCCCGAACCGGGAGACCGGCACCAGGCCGGGGTAGCCCCACAGGCGCTGCGACCGGGAGCGGACGGGGGTGGTGTGCTCCTCCTCGCTGAGGACTTCCCGGCCGAAGTCGAAGAACTGTGCCTCGACGCCGTACTGGAAGGGGATGTCGAGCCCGTCGAGCCAGGCCATCGGCGCGTTCGCGGAGTTGTGGTGGGCGTGCCAGTGCATACCGGGCTGGGGCAGGAAGTCGCCGCGGCCCATCGGTACGGGGTCTCGCTCGACCACCGTCCACACGCCCTCACCCTCGACGACGAAACGGAACGCGTTCTGGGTGTGCCGGTGCTCGGGGGCGTCCTCGCCCGGCATCAGGTACTGGATCGCGGCCCACAGAGTGGGGGTCGCATAGGGCCGGCCGCCCAGGCCCGGGTTGGCGAGGGCGATCGCGCGGCGCTCCCCGCCGCGGCCGACCGGGACCAACTCCCCGGATCGTGCGGCGAGTTCGGACAGTTCGCGCCACGTCCAGCAGTGTGGCAGCGCACGGGAGCGCGGGTGCCGGGGCATCAGGTCGCCGATCTCGGTCCACAGCGGGACGAGCAGCGCCTCGTCGAAACCGCGGTAGAGGTTCAGGAGTTCGGGGGTGACGGGAGGCTGGTCAGGGCGGTCCTCGGCGGTGGGACCGGGCGGGGGCGTGAGGGCGTTCACTTCGGACATGGCCCGACTATCGGCCGCCAGGACGATCGCAGAACAGAGGATTCTGCACCGCGGAACAGCATGTGTGACGATCTGGGCATGGTGAAGTCGATGAAGATCCCGCCCACCTACGCGCCGAACAGCGTCGACCACGCCCTGCGGCTCGCCCAGATCCTCCAGCTCGACGGTTCGGTCACCGTGTCGGAGGCGGCCGCACGGCTGGGCGTCGCCCGCTCCACGGCCCACCGCCTGCTGACCGCGCTGGTCTACCGCGACTTCGCGGTGCGGAACGAGGACCGGACCTACCGGGTGGGCCCCGTCCTCGCCCTCGCCGAGCGCGCCCGCTCCGACCTCGGCGCGCTGCGCGCGGCGGCCCTCGGACCGATGCGCGCCCTGGTCGACCGGATCGACGAGACGGCGAACCTCAGCGTCCGCACCGGGCGCAACATCCGGTTCATCGCCTCGACGGAGTGCGCCCGGGCCCTGCGGGTGGGCAGCCGCGAGGGCATGGTCTTCCCGGCCCACCAGGCCACCGGCGGCCTGATCGAGCTGGCCGCTCTCCCGGACGAGGAGGTCGAGGCCCTGTACGCCGACGGCCCACGCGACCCGGGCGAGGAGATGCCGGACCTGGCCCACCTGCGCCGGGAGCTCCGGGTGGTACGGCGCAGCGGGGTCGCGCTCAATCTGGAGCGCACCGAGCGCGGCGTGGTGGCGGTGGGGTGCGCGGTGAAGGACCGCGCCGGCGGGACCACCGCGGCCCTGTCGGTCTCGATGCCCGGCGTCCGCTACTCGCCCGGGACGCTCAAGCCGCTCACCGCCGCACTCACGGTCACGGCCGAGGCGATCACCCGCGCGCTCTGAGGCGCCCCGCTCAGCGCGGGAAGTCGCGCCGGGCCAGTGTGCTGGCGAGCCCGGCCGCCGCCGCCCGTACCGGCGTCGTGTACCGGTCGGGCCGGAACCTTCCCACCGGCCCGGCCACGCTGATCGCGGCGAGCGGCTCGTCGTCGTACCCCAGTACCGGCGCGGCGACGCACAGGAGCCCCGGCGCCGACTCTTCGAGCTCGAAGGCGATGCCGGTCTCGGTGATCCGCCGCAGCTGGCGGCGCAGCGCGCCCGGTGCCACGACGGTGTGGGGTGTGCGCCGCTCCAGCGGCCCGGTGAGCACCTCGCGCCGCAGTGTGTCGTCGGCGTGTGCGAGCAGCGCCTTGCCGATGGCGGTGCAGTGCAGCGGCATCCGTCCGCCGATGCGCGAGGGGGCCTTGGCCTGCCGGTGGCCGCCGATCTTGGCGACGTAGACGACATCGTGGCCCTCGCGCACACCGAGGTGGACGGTCTCGTGGGTGCGTTCGTAGAGGTCCTGGAGGAAGGGCATCGCCATTTCGAGCAGGCTGCGCTCCGGCGACGCGAGCATCCCGAGCTCGAAGAGGCCGCCGCTGGGGCGGTAGCCGCCGTCGACCCGGTCGAGCAGGCGGTTGGCGACCAGGGCTCCGGCCAGTCGGTGCGTGGTCGCCTTGTGGAGGCCGGTGCGCCGCACCAGCTCGGCGAGGGAGACGGCCTGGTCCTCGGGCCGGAACGCCCGCAGGATCGTCAGCGCCTTGCCCAGCACCGTGTCGAGACCAGAGGTGTCCGCCATGGGCGCAGCGTATCGCTGAGCGAGACGAAGTGCTGGTTCGGCACGAGCCCCGGCCGCAGAGTGGGGCCGTGACCGATAACAACAGGCTCGCCACCGCGAGCAAGGACGACATCGCCGCAGCGGTCGCGCGGCTCGCCGGGGCGTCCGCCTCCGGTGTGCCCTGCGCACCGGTGCGGGACCTGATCGGCCGGGACGACCTGGCCGCCGCGTACGCCGTGCAGGCCGCGCTGACGCGGCGCCGCCTCGCCGCGGGCGCCCGGATCACCGGCCGCAAGATCGGCCTGACCTCGCCGGCGGTGCAGCGACAGCTCGGCGTCGACCAGCCCGACTTCGGCGTCCTCTTCGACGACATGGCCTACGCGGACGGCGACGCGGTCCCGGCCGGACGGATCCTCCAGCCCCGGGTCGAGGCGGAGATCGCGTTCCTGCTCCGTACCGATCTGGCCGACGGCCCGCTCGACGCCGCGCAGGTCCGGGACGCGATCGAGTACGGCATGGCCGCCTTGGAGATCTGTGACAGCCGGATCGCGTGGTGGGACATCAGCCTCGGCGACACGGTGGCCGACAACGCGTCCGCCGGCGCCTACGTGCTCGGGACGCAGGCCCGCACCCTCGGCCAGGTCGAGCCGGTGGACGTCACCATGACGATGAGCATCGACGGCGAGGAGGTCTCCACCGGATCCGGCTCGGACTGCCTCGGCGATCCGGTCGAGGCCGTCGTGTGGCTGGCCCGCACGGCCCGTGACCTCGGCGAGCCCCTGCGTGCGGGGCAGGTCGTGCTGTCCGGCGCGCTCGGTCCGATGCGGCCGGTGTTCCCCGGCAGCACCGTCACCGCCACCCTGTCCGGCCTCGGTGCCGTGACGGTCGGCTTCAGCGAGGGAGTGGCAGCATGAGCAGGACGAAGGTCGCGGTCATCGGGTCCGGCAACATCGGCACCGACTTGATGATCAAAGTACTCAGAGGGGCGCCGCACCTCGACATGGGCGCCATGGTCGGTATCGACCCCGCCTCCGACGGCCTCGCCCGTGCCGCGCGGTTCGGAGTCCGGACCACCCACGAGGGCGTCGACGGGCTGATCGCGATGCCGGACTTCGACGAGATCCGGATCGTCTTCGACGCGACCTCGGCGAAGGCGCACGAGGCGAACGCCGGCAAGCTGACCCCACTCGGGAAGCGGCTGATCGACCTCACCCCGGCGGCCGTCGGGCCCTACGTCGTCCCCGCCGTCAACCTCGACCAGCACCTCCACGCCGCCAACGTCAACATGGTCACCTGCGGCGGCCAGGCCACCATCCCGATCGTCGCCGCGATCAGCCGGGTCGTGCCGGTGGAGTACGCGGAGATCGTCGCGTCGATCGCGTCGAAGTCGGCCGGCCCGGGCACCCGCGCCAACATCGACGAGTTCACCGAGACGACCTCGTCCGCCATCGAACGGGTCGGCGGGGCCCGCCGCGGCAAGGCGGTCATCATCCTCAACCCCGCCGAGCCGCCGCTGATGATGCGCGACACGGTCCTCTGCCTCGTCACGGCCCCGGACCCGGCCACCCACGAGGAGATCCGGCGCTCGGTCGGGGACATGGTGTCCGACGTCGCCGCCTACGTCCCCGGCTACCGGCTCAAGCAACAGGTGCAGATCACCGCGATCCCCGCGGACCAGCCGGTCGCGACACTCCTCGCCGCAGGCGCCCCCCGGCCCACCCACCAGGTGTCCGTCTTCCTGGAGGTCGAGGGCGCCGCACACTACCTGCCGGCCTACGCCGGCAACCTCGACATCATGACCTCCGCCGCCATCCAGGTCGCGGAGCGCATCGCGGCCGGGAAGGCGGACCAGTGATGGGAACCCCGATCTTCGTCCAGGACGTCACCCTTCGGGACGGCATGCACGCCGTCCGCCACCGGATCACGCCGCGGGACGTCAAGCGCATCGTCACCGCGCTCGACCGGGCCGGCGTCGACGCGATCGAGGTGGCGCACGGCGACGGCCTCGCCGGCGGGTCTCTCACCTACGGCCCCGGGTCGCACACCGACTGGGAGTGGATCGAGGCGGCGGCCTCGGTACTGGAGAACGCCCGCCTCACCACGCTGCTGCTGCCGGGCGTCGGCACCCTCCACGAGCTGAAGCGCGCCCACGAACTCGGAGTCCGCTCCGTGCGCGTCGCCACCCACTGCACCGAGGCCGACATCTCCGCGCAGCACATCGCCGCGGCGCGGGATCTCGGCATGGACGTGTCCGGGTTCCTGATGCTCTCCCACATGGCGCCGCCCGAGGAACTCGCCCGGCAGGCGAAGCTGATGGAGTCCTACGGCGCGCACTGCGTCTACGTCACCGACTCCGGTGGCCGGCTGACGATGCGGGACGTGGCCGAGCGGGTCCGGGCCTACCGCGATGTCCTCGACGCCGGGACGGAGATCGGCATCCACGCCCACGAGAACCTCTCGCTCTCGGTCGCGAACTCCGTCGTCGCGGTCGAGAACGGCGTCCGCCGCGTCGACGCCTCGCTGGCCGGCCACGGCGCGGGCGCGGGCAACTGCCCGCTGGAGGCGTTCATCGCGGTCGCGGACCTCTCGGACTTCGATCACCGCTGCGACCTGTTCCGCCTCCAGGACGCCGCCGACGACCTCGTCCGCCCGCTCCAGGACCGCCCGGTGCGCGTCGACCGGGAGACCCTCACCCTGGGGTACGCGGGCGTCTACTCCTCCTTCCTCCGCCACGCGGAGGCCGCCGCCGCGCGCTACGGCGTCGATGTCCGCGACATCCTCATGGAGTGCGGACGCCGCCGCCTGGTGGGCGGGCAGGAGGACATGATCGTCGATATCGCGCTCACGCTGGCCGCCGAGCACGACCCGCTGCCGGCCTGATCGTTCCACGCCGGCGCTCCCGTCTCAACGGCGGGCGGTCGACGCCTCGCCGAGCGCCTCCCGGCGCAGCCGTACCCGGACGGGCGAGGGCATCCGCGACCGTGTTCGCGGTGCCCTCGCCCCCGGCGATGTGCCTGCCCGACGCGCCGGGCTAGAAGAATTCGTCGAGCAGCTGGTAGAAGGCCAACCTGTCCTCGTCCACACCGGCGCCGCCGTACCGCGCGAGGAAGCGCCGGGCGTACTCGGGACCGAACCAGGGGTCCTCCTCGATCTCCAGCTCACGGGTTGCCAGTGCGAGGTCGGCGTGGCGGTCGGCGAGACCGAGACGGCCCACGTCGATGACCCCGGTGACCTCGCACGTCCGGGGATCCAGCAGGACGTTGTTCGGGCAGAGGTCCCCGTGGCAGACGACGGTGTCCTCCGTCTCCGGCCGGGTGCGGTCGAGTTCGGCCAGGAGCTGTGCGCCGGACCAGCCCCGGCGCGCCTCGTCCAGGTCATCGAGGTCCACCAGCCCTGCCCGCAGGTTGTGGCGGGCCTCGTCCACCGCCACGGAGAGGGAACGGTCGAAGGGACAGTCCGCCACGGGCAGGCCGTGCAGGGCGCGGGCGACCCGGGCCATCGCCTCCGCGACGGCGAGCCGTTGGTGCTCGGGCCACTCCTCCGCGGCCGGGACGCCCGGTACGGCCTCGGTGACGATCCACACGGAGGTGTCGTCGCCCCCGCGCTCGACGACACGGGGGACCGGGATTCCGTGCCGGGCCAGCCATTCGAGCCGATCGGCCTCGCCCCCCAGATCGAAGGCCGAGTTGTCCGGGCCACGCGGGGCGATCTTCGCGTAGAGCTCGGACCGCGGCCCGGTGAGGCGGTGAACGAAGGCGCCCGACTCCCCTTCGGTGACGGGGTTCCACTCATGGTGCGGGTACTTCCGGTGCAGTGGGCTCTTCATGAGGTGCATGGTCTCCCGGCATTCGGCCTGATCCAAGGGGATGACGGAGCGGCTCTCCCGCGATCGCGGGAGCCCTGCGCGGCCGCCGCGTGCAGGGCCCCGGTCAACGGGCGAGCGCGCTGCGCGCGAGCGGGGCGACGTCAGTCGAGGCCGACCATCACGTGCTTGACACGGGTGTAGGCGTCGAGCGCGTACGTCGACAGGTCCTTGCCGTGGCCGGACTGCTTGAAGCCGCCGTGCGGCATCTCCGTGGCGTACACGCCGTGGCAGTTGAGCCAGACCGTGCCCGCGTCGATGCGGCCGGCCAGGCGTGCGCCGGCCGCCCCGTTCCGCGTCCACACCGAGGCCGCCAGGCCGTACGGGACGTCGTTGGCGAGCCGGACGGCGTCGTCCTCGTCCGTGAAGGGCTGGACGGTGAGCACCGGGCCGAACACCTCCTCCTGCACGATCGCGTCGTCCTGCCGCACCCCGGCCACCACGGTGGGCCGGAAGAAGAAGCCCGGACCGTCCGCCGGGCCGCCGCCCGCGACGACCGTGGCGTGCGCGGGCAGGCCGGTCAGGTAGGCGTTCACGCGGTCGAGGTGGGCGCGGCTGCTGAGCGGGCCGACCTCGGCCTTGGCCGCCCGGTCGGCGAGCAGCAGGACCATCCGGTCGTACGCCTCCTCGGCGACGAGCACCCGGCAGGCGGCGGTGCAGTCCTGGCCGGCGTTGTAGAACGCGGCCTCGGCGATGACGTCGGCCGCCCGCGCCAGGTCGGCGTCGGCCAGGACGACGGCGGGCGCGTCACCGCCCAGTTCCAGGTGGAGCCGCTTGACGCCGGCGGCGGCCGTGACCTCCAGGCCGGCCCGGGTGCTGCCGGTGAGCGAGACCAGGGCGGGGACGGGGTGGGCGACCAGGGCCCGGCCCGTGTCGCGGTCCCCGCACACCACGGTGACGACGCCCGGCGGCAGCACCTCCGCGCAGATCTCGCCGAGGATGCGGGCCGTCATCGGGGTCGTCTCGGCGGGCTTGAGGACGACGGTGTTCCCCGTCGCCAGCGCCGGGGCGAGCTTGTCCACCGCCGAGCCCAGCGGGTGGTTCCACGGCGCGATCAGCACGCAGACGCCGACCGGCTCGCGCAGCACCGACGAGCTGTATCCCTCGACGTATTCGCCCGCCACGGGCCCGTGGGCCCCGCGGGCGGCGCCGGCCATGAACCGGAAGGTGTCGATCACGGTCGTGATCTCGTCCTCGAACACCTCGGTGAAGTCCTTGCCCGTGTTGCGGCACTCGGCTCCGGCGAGTTCCACCGCCCGTGCGCCGATCGCGTCGGCGAGGGCGAGCAGGGCGTCCTGCCGTCGGGCCGGGGTCAGGCGCCGCCAGCCGTCGAAGGCGTCGGCGGCGGTGCGCACGGCGGTGTCCACCTCCTCAGCGGTGGCGACGGCCACGCGGTCGTAGACCTCGCCGGTGCGCGGGTCGGTGATGTCGGTGTAGGAGCGGGTGGTGTCGGTGGTGGTCACAGGATCTCCTGGAGGAAGGCGGCGATCCGCTCGCCGACGACGGTCGTCGGCAGGGCGGGGGTGGCACGGGGGACGTCGGGGAAGATCGAGGCGTCCGCGAGGTACAGGCCCTCTAGGCCGTGCACCTTGCCGGTGGGGTCGACGACCGCGCCCGGGTCGCCGTCCGGGCCCATCCGGCAGCTGCCGGCGGGGTGCCAGTAGTGCTGGTGGTTGGCCTTGATCCAGGCGGACAGGTCCCCGTCGGGGGTGAGCAGCGGGGTGCCCAGGTAGTGGGAGAGGTCGAGCTCCTGGACCCAGCGCACGCCGTGAGCGATCGCCGCGAGGTCGTCCGGGTGGCTCAGGTACGCGTGGTCGACGGCGGCCAGCGCCTGCGGATCGGCCGAGCGCAGCCGCACGGTGCCCCGGGAGCGGGGGTTCAGCAGACCGACCGGGAGGAAGCAGCGCCAGCCGTGCGGGAGCGTGTCATCGCGTTCGATCCACGGGTAGACGTGCAGGTCGTAGGGTGCGTCACCGGCGTACGGCGAGCGGAGTTTGGCGATCGCCTGCTCGTCCGGCAGCATCCTGGTCCGGGCGAACTCGGCCAGTTCGGCGCCGAGTTGCCCGGTGGCGGCGAACTCCAGGTGGACCGAGGGGTGGTCGTGCAGGTTCTCGCCGACACCGGGCAGGTGGTGCCGCGGGGGCACACCGACCTCGGTCAGGTGCTCGGCCGGGCCGATTCCGGAGCGCAGCAGTACCTCGGGGCTGCCGTAGGCGCCGGCGCTCAGCACCACCAGGCCGGCGTCGATCCGGCGCCGTGCGCCGTCCTGGGTTCGCACCTCCACCCCGGCCGCCCGGCCGCGGTCGAGGATCACGCGGTCGACCTTGACGCCGCCGACGACGGTCAGGTTGCCGTTGTCGCGGACCGGGTCCAGGTAGCCGAAGGCGGTGTTGAAGCGGACTCCGCCGGGGGTGATGTTCACCGGGGCGCAGCCGACGCCGAGCCCTCCGTCGAGGTGGTCGAAGTCGTGCCGGACGGGGAGGCCGAGTGCGGCGCCCGCGGTGATGAACGCCCGCTGGAAGGGCTGGACCTCGTCCTCGCGGTAGGTCCGGAAGCGCAGCGTCCTGGCCGCCTGGTCGAACAGCGGGGCGAGGGAGACGGAGTCCCATCCGGTCAGGCCGGCGGCGGCCCAGGCGTCGTAGTCGCCCGCCCAGCCGGCGCTCTGCGTGCAGCCGTTGTGGGTGGAGCAGCCGCCGATGACCCGGCAGCGCTCGAAGTTCAGGCCGGCGCCCCGGTAGCCCCAGTCGTGGGAGGCGGGCAGGGTGGTGGCGTCCAGCAGGTCGGCGGGCCAGGCGCCGAAGTCGGACCCGTAGTCGGGCCCGGCCTCCAGGAGCAGGACCTGATGGCGTTCGGCGAGGCGCCCGGCGACGACGCAGCCGGCCGTGCCGCCTCCGAGGACGACGATGTCGGCGCGGTCCGGTAGCGCGGCGGTGCGGGTGGCCGTGGTCCGGGCGGGTTCAGGACGGGACATCGGCGGTGACTCCTCGGTCGGGGTGTGCGGGGGCGGAGGTGGCGGCGGACGGGGCTGGGAGTTCGCGGCGGTGGCGGGTGCCGACGGCGTAGAAGACGCAGCCGAGCGTGAGGATCAGGGCGACCGGGACGAGTTGGCTGGCCGTGTAGGCGCCGCGCCGGCCCTCGAAGCCGGCGGGCAGGTAGGCGGCCGGGTCGCCCGCCGTTCCGAACCAGCCGACGCCCAGGCCGGGCCAGATCAGGGCGAGCACGGTGAAGCCCATGGTGCCGACGGTCAGCACGGTCGCCGTCCATGCGCCGAAGCTGCCGAGCGGCACCCGGTAGGGCCGTTCGACGTGCGGGAGCTTGTGGCGCAGGGCGATGAAGGAGGAGAAGGTGAGCAGGTAGGAGATGGCGGTGGCGGAGATCGCCAGGCTGATCCCGGCGGTGAAGTACGCCTGGACGTCACCGGCGCTGAGGCTGAGCGCGACGACCATCACCAGGAGGGCGATGGCGGTGGAGACCAGGTTGACCCGGGTGGGGGTGCCTTTCCGGGCGTCGGTCACGCCCAGCCAGCGCGGCCCGGCACCGTCGGCGCAGGCCACCGCCTGCGCCCGGCTGAGGCCCATCGCCCAGGCCGTCCCGCTGGTGAGCAGGCCGATGATCAGGCCGGCCGCCGCGACCTTGGCGAGCAGGGCACCGGCTCCGGTCAGCACGATCGTGCCGTCCTCGGCGATGTGTCCGCCGTAGACGGTGAAGACCGCGCGGCAGGCGTCGATGAAGCCGGTCAGCGAGCCGAGTCGGTCGCGCGGCAGGACGAGCAGGGTGCCGAGGATCGGTACGCCGTACAGCACGGCGGAGCCCAGGCCGCCGCGGAGCAGCGCGGCGGGCACGTCGCGCCGGGGGTCGGCCATCGCTCCCGCTGCCGTGCTCGGGATCTCGAAGCCCATGTAGTTGAAGACGATGATCGGGGTGAGGGCGACCAGTCCGAGGTACGTGGGGGCGTAGTCGCCGACCGAGAGCGGCTGGAGGCCGTTGCGCAGGGCGTAGACGACCAGCGAGACGACGAAGAACCCGAGCAGGACCACCCGGGCGATGGCGCCGACGATCGGCACCCAGCGGCCGATCACCACCGAGGAGTGGACGGCGAGTCCGGCCGCTCCGATGAAGAGCGCGCCGGCGAGGTACTTCCAGGCGCCGGGCAGGGGGTGAAAGAAGGTCTCGAACGTCGTGATCGCCACCACGCAGAGAGAGCCGCCGAGCCAGATCGGGTTGTTGATCCAGTAGAAGACCTGGTTGATGCCGGCGGCGAAGCGGCCGAAGGCCAGTTTGGTCCAAACGTAGGGCCCGCCCTCGGCGGGGAAGGCGGAGCCGAGTTCCGCGATCATCAGGCCGTACGGCACGAAGAAGAGGAGGCCGAGCACGGCCATCCAGGTCAGGCCCTCGGGGCCGTTCGCGGCGACCGAGCCGAGTGTGTCGAGGCCCACGATCGCGCACAGCAGCATGGCCAGCACATCGAGGCGCCGCAGTCCGTGAGCGGGCGCGGTGGAGTCGACCGATGTCATATCGGTTCCTTGGGGTGGGGGTGAGGGTGTCCCTGGGGCGAGGGTGTGGTGCCGGTGGAGTGCGAGGGCCGGTGTGGGTGGGTGCGGGACCGGCCGGGTCGGGATGACGCCCAGGGAGGGTGTGCCCGCCATGATGGCCAGACGCGTTCATAATCGTCAACAGTTCATGCGCAAATTGATCGCGCTAAGCTGTGCACCATGACCTCGACCTTCGACAGGGGCCTGGATCTGCTCGACGCGGTGCTGGCCGCCGAGGTGGGCGCGACCGGCTACCCCGGCAACGCCCAGCTCGCCGAACAGCTCGGCCTCGACCAGGCGCAGATCTCCCGCATGCTCAAGGACCTCGGTTCGCTCGGCCTGGTCGAGCGGGACGGGCAGGGACGCGGCTGGCGCGTCGGCCCGCACTACTTCGCGCTCGCCGCAGCCGCGGGTGACGCCGGGCTGCTGAGGGCGGCGCGCCCGCTACTGCGCGGGCTGGTGTCACGCTGGCACGAGCCGGCCTGGCTCTCGGTGCGCTCACGGGAGGTGGCGCTCACCGTCGAAGCGCAGCCCAGCCACTGGTCGTCCTCGGTGGCCGCGACACCGGGCGCGGTGACGCCGGTCTGGTGCACCGGGCCCGGGCGGGCGCTCCTGCTCGACCACTCGGAACAGGAACTCGCCGAACTGCTGGGCGGGGTCGAGTTCGTCGGCGGCGGCCCGCTGGCCGTTCGCGACGTGCCGGCACTCGCGGCCCGCAACGCCGCCGACCTGGCCGCCGGCGTGGTCATCGCCGACCGGGAGTTCGAGCACGACGTGGTCGACTTCTCGGCCCCCGTCCGGGACGGCTCCGGTGCCGTCGTCGCGGCGCTCAGCATCGCCGTGCCCCGGTTCCGGCTGGACGGGCGCTCGGCGGAGATCGCGGACTCGGTCCGAAGTGCCGCTCAGGCCTTGGAGGTCAGGGCTTCCAGCCGAGCAGAGCGGACAGCCGGTCGGCCGACCCCTTGATGATCCCGCCGTGGTGCCCGGCCAGCGGCGCGAGGCGGTCGGACGGCCCCTGGGTGTGCAGGGCGCAGACGATCTGGCCGGAGAAGTCCTTCACCGGGGCGGCCACCGCGAACACCCCGGGCTGCGACTCGCCGTCCACGACCGCGTAGCCGCGCCGCCGCGCCTCGAGCAGTCGCGCCTCGAACTCGGCCACCCCACTGGGTGCCTGCGGGCCGTGGGCGATGAACTCGGTGCCCGCGAACACCGTCTCCAGCTCCTCGCGGGTGCAGTCCCAGAGCAGCGCCTGGCCCGCGTCGTCGCAGTACAGCGGATACGAACGCCCGACCCAGGACAGCCCCGAGGGTACGTCCTCCAGGATGGCCACCGCTCCGTCCCCGCGCACCTCGGCGAGGAAGGCGCTGACGCCCGTCGCCTCCACCACCTCGCGCAGGATCCGCGGCCCCTCCACCATCAGCCGCGATCGTGCCGCGAGCGTCGCCCCGGTGCGCAGCCGCCAGCTGAGCCCGTACGTGCGGCTCCGGGAGTCGCGGGCCAGCAGGCCGGCGGCCTCCAGGCTGTGCAGGCTCCGGGCCACCTGCACCCGGTTCCGTCCGAGCCGCTCGGCGATCTCCGTCGAGGTCGCCGCCTCATCGAGGACGGCGACCTCGAGCAGCACGTCCAACCCCCGGCTCAGACTCTTCACGGTTCCAGCGCTCACCGGGAGAGCATAGTGGCCGCCCGTCGCCCGCCCGACCGCCCACCGGACCAGCACCGTCCGCGCCGCCGTCGAGCGGATCAGCGGGCTTCGCGGCCCGCGCTCAGCGGGGGTCCCGGCGCATGCACCAGGTGTAGGGGCCGCCGTCGAGCGGGACCTCGGCGGTGACCTCGAAGCCGAGGCGCCGGTAGAAGGCGACGTTGGACTCGGCGGAGGTCTCCAGGAAGGCCGGGTACCCCGCGCGGGCGGCCGCCTCGATGCCGGGGGCCAGCACCGCGGCGCCGAGGCCCCGCCCCTGGGCTTCGGGGGCGACGCCGACCGTGTTGAGGAACCACACCGGCTCCTGCGGCCGGTGTGGCTCGACGGCCTGCTCCGCGGCCCCGAAGGCGGCCGCGCGGTCCCCTGCCAGTTCGCCGAACAGTGGGCCGAGCTCGGCGAAGGCGGGCGAGGGGTCCTGCTCGGGGGTGGTCCAGGCGGCGACGGCGCGACCCCCGTCGGCAACCCATGTGCGTCCGTACACCATGCCTATGCGGGTCAGGCACAGCTCCTGGAAGCGCCGGATCCGCTCCTCATGGCCGTCGGCGGCGAGCACGTACCGGGTGAAGGGATAGTCCGCGAAGGCCCGGGTGAGGGTGTCGACCGCGGTGGGGACATCGGCCTCGGTGATCGGGCGAACGGCGACGATGTCCTGACGCTGAGTCATGCTCTCTCCAAGCGGTCGGGTCGGTCGACCGATCCCGGCACCGTCATGATGCCGGTACGGCCATGGGCAGCGAGGGGGTGAACTCCTTACGCTAACAGTTCTGACCGACGGCCCGGTACGCCCGGTTCCGGATCCCGCGCCCGGCGCCCCGTCCGGCGGCCGTCGCAGGGGCGGCGACGGTGAACGCGCCCCCGGCCGACCAGCAGGGTGCCGCTCAGGCCGCCACCGCGGACGGCGATCGCGCGGGACGCCCGTGCACCGCGTCCGCCCGGCCCGCTCGCAGTCGATGACGACCGAGAGGACCTTGCAGTCCGTGATCACTCGACAGCACGGCTGCTGGTCCAGGCCGGTTCGGGACCTTCGGCGAAGTTCAGGACCGTGACCGAGGGGCGGCGGGCGGCCAGCCACGGGACGGTCAGGGCGAGCGGCAGGAACGCGCCGAGGAAACCGCGTCCACCCGTCGGACGGACGTCGCGGACGGCCGCCACCGCCGGGCTCGCGGTGCGGAGCTTGTCACGCTCGCCGGCGTCCATCGCCCAGGGCATGGGGGGCACCTGGTAGGCGGTGGTGCTCATCCTCCCGCTCGCGGCGAGCCGGGCGAACCAGCGCGGTACGGCGTCCAGGACCATGGACCCCCCGGGGAACCGGTCCGCGCAGCCTGCGATCAGGGCCTTCACCCGGACCGGGGGAAGGTACATGCACAGGCCCTGCGCGGTGACCAGGACCGCACGGTCGCGGTCCACCTCGCCGGTCCACGTCAGGTCGGTGGCGTCGGCGGCCAGATAGCGCTGGCGCGGGCCGGGCGGCAGCAGGCGCTCGCGCAGGGCCACCGTCCCGGGGAGGTCGACGGAGAGCCAGCGGGCGCGGCCGTTGTCGACCCGCCAGTACTGCGTCTCCAGGCCCTCCCCCAGGCAGACCACCGTGCCGCGCGGCTCGCGGGCCAGGAAGTCCGCCACCTCACGGTCGAAGCAGGCCACCCGCAGCGCCTGGAGCTGGGACTGAAACCCACTCGTGCCGAACCGCTCCGCGAAGGGGTGGTCGATCCGCTCGACCAGCTCGACGGCCTTGGGGTCGTGGAGCACGGCATCCGGTCGGCGGGCCTCGACGGCCCGGTGCCAGAGCGTCCACAGCGCCGTCTCGGGCACCGCCGCCAGCTCCGGCCGCTCCACGCTGCTCATCTCTCGCTCGCTCCCTCGGCGGTGGCGGGTGTTCCCGCGCGGACCCGCCGATTCTGACACCGCCGGGCGCGCGAGCCGGGGTGCGGGCGGTGTCGGCGCGCCGACAGTCGCTTCACGCGCTCAGCCGACGCTGAACGCGCCGTCCGGGGGCGGCGGGGAGTCGGTGGCGGTGGCGTCGGTGACCGGCGCCGTGCGGGCCACGAAGGCGGCGAGGTCCTCGCCCTCGGTCAGCCGGGCCGGGAAGATGTCCCCGGCCAGCCGGCGGGCGAGGTCCTCGACCGGCAGCGGCCCGGCCGAGCCGACCAGCAGGATGTTGCCGTAGCGGCGCCCGCGCAGCACCGGCGGCTCGGCGATCAGGCAGACCTGCGGGAAGACCGCGCGCAGCGTCGCCGCCTGGGCGCGGGCGAAGGCGAGCGGCGGGCCGTCGGCGAGGTTCGCCGCGTAGCAGCCGCCCGGGCGCAGTGCGGCCGCCGCCAGCCGCAGGAACTCCACCGAGGTGAGGTGCCCGGGGGTGCGCGAGCCGTGGAAGACGTCCGCGACGACGAGGTCCAGCGAGCCGGGCGCGGCCTGCGCGGTCGCCGCGAGGGCGGTGCGGGCGTCCTCGACCTCGGCGGTGATGTCGACGCCGGGGCCGCGCCACGGCAGGTGCTGCTCGACCAGGGCGAGCAGCGGGCCGTCCACCTCCACCACGCGCTGGCGCGAGCCGGGGCGGGTGGCGGCCAGGTAGCGGGGCACGGTCAGCGCGCCGCCGCCCAGGTGCAGGGCGTGCAGCGGGCGGCCGGGCTCGGCGAGCGCGTCGACGAGGTGGCCCAGGCGCTGGGTGTACTCGAACTCCAGATGGGTCGGGTCGCCGAGGTCGACGTAGGACTGCGGGGTGTCGTCGAGGGTCAGCAGCCACCCGCCGTCGTGGTCGACGTCGGGGAGCAGCTTCGCCTGCCCGAGGTCGGTGCGCCGCGCCACCGGCACGGGTTCGTCGGCCGGGGGCCGCGGCGTGGCGCTCGCGTCCGGCGGCGAGTGGGGCGGGTCGGGCATCTCGGGCATGTGCGCAGCATAGGCGCCCGGCCCGAGTCGCCGTCACCCCGGAGGCTACCGGCCGGTATCGTCGGGGTTCCCCGAGATTCCGAGCAGAGAGCGGGTGCGTGCGGCCATGGAGTTCCGCGAAGACATCCTGGGTGCCCCCTACGAGGCGGCCGAACTGCCGCTGCGGCCGGACGAGGAGGGCGAGGTCTCGGCCACCCTGGTCCGCCGGCTGGTCCCCGGCTCGGACCGGGCCGTGCTGTACATCCACGGCTACAACGACTACTGGTTCCAGACCCACCTCGCCGACCACTACGCCGCCGCCGGCTTCTCCTTCTACGCGCTCGACCTGCGCAAGTACGGCCGCTCGCTGCGCCCGCACCACTCGCCGAACTTCGTCCGCGACCTCGCGACGTACGACGAGGAGCTGGACCGGGCGGTGCGGATCATCCGGGAGCAGGACGGCCACACCCGGCTGCTGGTCAACGGCCACTCCACCGGCGGGCTGATCGCCGCCCTGTGGGCCGGGCGCCGCAGCGGGCGGGGCCTGGTCGACGGCCTGTTCCTCAACAGCCCGTTCCTCTCCATGCCGGCCGCCGCCGCCGTCCGCACCCTCGGCGCCCCCGCGCTGGACGCGATCGGCCGCTTCGCACCCACCCGGGTGCTGCCCTCCGCCCTCAACCCGCACTACGTGCACAGCCTGCACCGCGACTTCCGCGGCGAGTGGGACTTCGACCTGAAGCTCAAGCCGGCCGAGGGCGTGCCGTTGTTCGCCGGCTGGCTGGCCGCCGTCCAGCGCGGCCACCGGGAGCTGCGGCGCGGACTGGGGATCGACGTGCCGGTGCTGCTGATGGCCTCCACCGCCTCCATCTCCACCACCCGCTGGCACGCCGCCCTGCACCACGCGGACGCCGTCCTGCGCGCCGACGACATCGCGGCCGCCGGCCCCCACCTGGGCCGCCATGTGACGATCGTCCGGATCAAGGGCGGCATGCACGACCTCGTGCTGTCCGGCGAGACCGCCCGCACCCAGGTCTTCGCCGAACTCGACCGCTGGCTCGGGGCCTACTTCCCGCTCGCCGTGCACTGAGCCGGCCGACGCCCCGCGGGGGGCCGGGGTGCGCGCCGCCCCCGGCCCCCCGCCCGCTCCCCGTGCGCCTGCTGTGCGCCCGCGAGTCTGTGGAAGGCTACCCGGGCCCCTGTCACTTCCCTTGCCGAACAGGCGAGTTGAGGAGCCAGCATGCCGCATGGACACGGCCCGCAGCACGACCGGCAGCCCGGCCACAGCGATCCCTCCCTGTACCGCACGCCCGCCGAGGCGATCGCCGCTCCGCCGGAGAAGCTCGCCTATGTGGCGGGCTTCGACCGGTCGGCGCAGCGGCCGGACGCGCTGATCACCGTCGACACCGACCCGGCGTCGGCGAGCTACGGGCGCGTGCTCAACCTCACCGACATGCCCGGGGTGGGCGACGAGCTGCACCACTTCGGCTGGAACGCCTGCTCCAGCGCGCTCGCGCACGCCGGCCACCACGACGCCGAGCGGCGCTATCTGCTGCTGCCGGGCCTGCGCTCCTCGCGGCTGCACGTCCTGGACACCCACCCCGACCCGGTCCGCCCGAGACTGGTGAAGACGGTGGCGGCGGAGGAACTGGCGGCCAGGGCCGGGTACTCGCGCCCGCACACCCTGCACTGCGGGCCGGACGGCGTGTTCCTGTCCTGCCTGGGCGCGGCGGCCGGCGGCGACGGACCCGGCGGGGTCGCCCTGCTCGACCACACCACCTTCGACGTGCTGCGCCCCTGGGAGACCGAGCGCGGCCCGCAGAACTTCGCCTACGACGTGTGGTGGCACCTGGGCACCAATGTGGGCGTGACCAGTGAGTGGGGCACGCCGTGGATGGTCGAGGACGGCGTGGTGCCGGAGCTGCTGCTCGGCCGCAAGTACGGGCACGCGCTGCACTTCTGGGAGCTGGACTCGGGGCGGCACCTGCAGCGGATCGACCTGGGCGACCAGTACCAGATGGTGCTGGAGCTGCGCCCGGCCCACGATCCGCAGGCCGAGTGGGGGTTCGCCGGGGTGGTCACCAATGTGGAGGACCTCTCGGCCTCGGTCTGGCTCTGGTACCGGGACGGCGAGGCGTTCACCGCGCGCAAGGTGATCGAGATCCCCGCCGAGCCGGCGAAGGCCGAGGACCTGCCGCCCGTGCTGCAGCCCTTCGGCGCCGTGCCGCCGCTGGTCACCGACATCAACCTGTCGGTCGACGACCGCTGGCTGTACGTCTCCGCCTGGGGCACCGGCGAGCTGCTGCAGTACGACGTGGCGGACCCGTTCCACCCCCGCCTCACCGCGTCGGTGCGGCTCGGCGGGGTGGCCGCCCGCACGCCGCACCCGGCCGAGCCGGACCGGCCGCTGAGCGGCGCGCCGCAGATGGTCGAGATCAGCCGGGACGGGCGGCGGGTCTACCTCACCAACTCGCTGTACGGGGCGTGGGACGACCAGTTCTACCCGGGCGGCATCGAGCCGTGGATCGTCAAGCTCGACGCCGACCCGGAGGCGGGCGGGCTCACCGTGGACCCGCGGTTCTTCCCGCACGGGGAGGACTTCCAGGGACTGCGGGTGCACCAGACGCACCTGGCGGGCGGGGACGCCTCCTCGGACTCGTACTGCTACCGGTAGCGGGGGCGGCCGCGGGTGCCGTTGCCGGCCGGGCCCGGGCTTCGGCGGGTGCCGGCCGGGGCGGCGGCGGCACGGGCCGGGGCGGCGGGTCCGGTCTCAGAGGCGGCTGAGCACCGGGTCGTGGTGGATCCGGGTGGCCGGCAGGCCGGAGGCGGTCAGCCGGGCGCGGACCTCGTCGACCAGTCCCGCCGGGCCGCTGACGCAGGCCAGGTGCTGGGACCAGTCGCCGGCCCGGCTGACCGCCTCGGCCAGCCGGCCGCCCGGGCCCGCGGGGCCGTCGGCGACGTCGTCGGCGACCGGGATCAGCTCCAGCCAGGGCTTGCGGCCGCCGAGTTCGGCGAGGGCCGGCCAGTCGTAGAGGTCGGCCCTCGCCCGCGCCCCGACGAACAGGTGGACCCGGCGCCCGCGCGGGCGGTGCTCCACCAGCTCCTCGACGATCGCCTTCATCGGCGCCAGCCCGGTGCCTCCGGCCACCAGCAGGAGGTCCCGGGTGTCGTCGTCCGGCATCAGCGTGCCGCGCGGCGGGCCGAGCCGCAGCCGGTCGCCGACGGCGGTGTGCTCGACCAGCGCCTCGCTCACCCCGCCCGGCCCGGTACGGCGGACGTGGAACTCCAGCTCGTTGTCGGCGCGCGGCGCGCAGCCCATCGAGTACTGCCGCCAGGTGTGCGGGAGCAGCGGGTGCTCGACCGTCCCGTACTGCCCGGCCCGGTACGGATAGGGCTCGCCGGTGCGCACCCGGACCACGGCGAGGTCGGCGCGGCGGCGCTCGTGGCCGACGACGGTGGCGTGCCAGTACGGGGGTTCGGTGAGCGCCGACTCGGCGCCCGCGACCATCGACCGGACGGCGAAGCGCAGCATCCGCGTCCAGGCGGCGTCCAGCTCGGCGCTCCAGCCCGCGCCGGCCCGGAGCCGGATCGCCTCGCGGAGCGCTTCCTCGAAGGCCTCGTAGTGGACCGGGCGGACGCCGAGCTTGCGGTGGTCGCGGCCGAGCTGGGCGAGCGTGGCGGCGAGCCGGTCGGGCTGGTGCAGGTGCTCGACCAGGTACTCGAACATCCGCTCCAGGTGGATCTGCTGGAACTCCATGGACTCCGGGAACAGCGCGCGCAGGAAGGGGCGGCGGCGGAACATGAACGTGTACAGGTGGTCGATCAGGTCGGCGAACGGGGTGACCAGGCCGAGGCCGCCGAGGATCAGCCGCTGATCGGCGGCGGCGTCGTGGTCCCGGTGGTAGGTCTCGTTCGGACCGCTCGCACCGCTCGCACCGCTCATGCCGGCCGCGCCCGGTCCGATGTGCGCACCGTGGCCGCCGTGTCCGCCGTGCGCCGAGCGGTCGCCGCCGGGTGCGCCGACCGGGCCGGCGGGCGCTGCGGCGAAGGACGGCGCCGGCGCCAGGATCTGCCGGCGCAGGCGCATGGCGTGGTGACGCGCGATCAACCGGTCGTACTCGGCGGTGCTGCTGGTGCTGTCCATGTCCATGAACCGCAGCCTAATCATCCGTCAGTCACCTCCCGGACGACGGCTGTTCACCGTTCGGACGGGTTCCGGCCCGGTTCCGGGCAGGGGGTGGCCAGGACCGGCGGCAGGTCCAGTAAACGGCCGCGCACGGGGTCCGGACAGGGTCGGCGGTCCCGGTGGACCCGGGACCATCGGACCAGGTCAGGCCGGGTGAAGAGGACTACCGGCCCGTCGACGGACCGGGTCCGGGTTCCGGTTCCGGCTCCGGTGCCGGCTCCGGTGCCGCCGTGGGTGCCGGTTGTGCTTCATGGACCGGTCCGGGGCCGGTCGCGCTCCAGCTGGCCAGCAGGCGCAGCGACTCGGCCGACGGGGAGCCCGGGGCGGCGTGGTAGGCGACCAGCACCTGGTCCGGGTCGCCGGCCAGGCGGAACGTCTCGTAGCGGAGGGTCAGCCGGCCGACCACCGGGTGGTGCAGTTCCTTGACGCCGTGGCCCTTGTCCCGGACGTCGTGCGCGGCCCAGAGCCGGCGGAAGTCCTCGCTCTTGACGGACAGCTCGCCGATCAGCGAGGCGAGCCGGGGGTCGTCCGGGTCGCGCCCCGCGTCGAGCCGGAGCATCCCCACCAGGTCGTTCGCCTTGCTCTCCCAGTCCAGGTACAGCTCCCGGGAGGCCCGGTCGAGGAAGACCAGCCAGGCCAGGTTCCGCTGCTCCGGCGGCAGCGCGGCGACATCGCCGACCAGGGCGTTGCCGAGGCGGTTCCAGGCGATCACGTCGAGCCGCCGGCCGAGGACGTACGCTGGGACGCCGTCCATCGCGTCCAGCAGCTGCTGCAGCTCGGGCCGCACCCGCTGCGGACGCGCCGAGCGGGACCGCCCCGGGGATCGGCGGGCCGGCTGGGTGATCCGGCGCAGGTGGTCGCGCTCGGCGGCGTCCAGGCGCAGGGCGCGGGCGATCGCGTCGAGGACGGCCGTCGAGACGTTCTCCCCGTGCCCCTGCTCCAGCCGCACGTAGTACGCCGTGCTCACCCCGGCCAGCTGGGCCAGCTCCTCGCGGCGCAGACCGGGCACCCGCCGCCGGCCCCCGTAGTCGGGCAGGCCGACGTCGGCGGGCCGCAGCCGCGCCCGGCGGGACCGCAGGAATTCGCTGAGCTCGGTGCGCTGGTCCATGCCAGCAGTATGGGCCCGCGCCCCGGGTCACGGGAGCGCCGAGGGTGACACTGCCCGTCGTAGGAACGGGGATCGTACGACGACCACTGGCCTGGCCGGCCCCGGACGGCGCGCCGAGCCTTGAGGCATGACGAACACGACGATCACCGACACCGAGGCCGACACCACCGCCGGTGCCGCTCGGGCGGATGCCCGGCCGACGGATGCCCGGCTGACGGATGCCCGGCCGGCGGGCGCCGCGGATGGGGCCGGCCGGATCGCGGTCTACGCCGCTCCGGCCCCCAAGGCGTCGCTGGTGCGGACCACCGTGCCGCGCCGGGCACTCGGCGCCCACGACATCCTCATCGACGTCCACTACGCGGGCATCTGTCACTCCGACATCCACCAGGTCGGCGAGGAGTGGGGACCGGGCATCTTCCCGATGGTCCCGGGCCACGAGATCGCCGGGGTGGTCGCGGAGGTCGGCTCCGCGGTCTCCCGCTGGTCGGTCGGCGACCGGGTCGGCGTCGGCTGCTTCGTCGACTCCTGCCGGGAGTGCGACAACTGCCGCGCCGGGCTGCAGCAGTACTGCACGGGCGAGGGCGGCGTCGTCTTCACCTACAACGCCCTCGGGCGCGACGGCGCGCCGACGTACGGCGGGTACGCCAGGCAGCTGGTGATCGACGAGCAGTACGCCCTGCGCATCCCCGACCCGCTGGCGCTGGACGTCGCCGCGCCGCTGCTCTGCGCGGGCATCACGCTCTACTCCCCGCTCACCCACTGGGGTGCCGGGCCGGGCCGGAAGGTCGCCATCGTCGGCCTCGGCGGGCTGGGCCACCTGGGGGTGCGGATCGCCCGGGCGAAGGGAGCCGAGGTCACCGTGCTCAGCCAGTCGTTGCGCAAGCGCGAGGACGGGCTGCGGCTCGGCGCCCACGACTACCGGGCCACCTCCGACCCGGCGACGTTCACGGAGCTGGCGGGCCGCTTCGACCTGGTCGTCAACACCGTCTCGGCCGACCTGGACCTCAGCTCCTACATCGGGCTGCTGCGGACCGACGGAACGCTGGTCCAGCTCGGCGCGCCGGAGAAGCCCGTGGGCCTGCACGCGCACGCGCTGCTCACCGGGCGGCGCTCGCTCGCCGGCTCGATGATCGGCGGGCTACCGGAGACCCAGGAGATGCTGGACTTCTGCGCGCAGCACGGGATCGGCGCGGAGATCGAGCTGATCCGGGCCGACCGGATCAACGAGGCGTACGAGCGCGTCCTGCGGAGCGACGTGCGCTACCGCTTCGTCATCGACGCGTCGACCATCTGACGCGTCGGCCGCCTGACGCATCGGCCGCCTGAGCCGTCGGCTGCCTGAGCCGTCGGCTGCCCGAGGCGTCGTCGGGCGTAGCTGTGCACGGCGCCCCGTCCCCGGCGCTCTCCCATCGCCGGGGGCGGGGCGCCGGTCCTGGGCGCACCGCCACCTGGCCGGCGGCGGGGCGGCCGGTCGCGGCCGCGCCGGACGCGGGGTCTGCGTCGGCGCCGGCCGCGACCGCCTCAGACGCCGGCCGGGCCGGCGGCCTTCCGGCGGGCCTGGCCCCGGCGCAGCAGGCGGCGGCGCGGGGGCTGGTCGGGTATCCAGCCGAAGGTGAGGCAGCTGCCGATCACGCCGAACAGCATGCCGATCAGGAAGCCGCCCAGGTTGGAGGTGAGCCAGCTGCCGAGTGAGGCCAGGACGGCGAGGATCGAGTAGAACAGCCGCTGGGCCGGGTTGAACAGGATCAGCAGGCCGCAGACCACCATCACCGTCGGGACCAGGTAACCGGAGAGCCCCTGGAGCCCGATGTGCAGGACGACGGGCAGCGGGGCGCGCAGGGTGAAGAGGATCTCCGCGCCGCCGAACAGGACCAGTACGCCGCCCCAGAACGGCCGCCGGCCCCGCCAGCCGCGCCAGGACGGGCGGCTCCGGGCGGCCGTGGCCGCCCCGGCCCGGGCGGTCGGCTCGGGCACGGCCGTCGGCACGGCCGTCGACGCGGCCTCGGGCGCCGGCTCGGGTGCTGACGCGGCCTCGGGCGTCGGCTCGGGCCCGGCCACCGTCAGCAGCCCTCGGAGCTGAAGCTCAGCCGCAGGTTGGGCAGCTTGAAGGCACCGGCCGTGGTGGCGTAGTTGTGCTGCCGCAGGTTGGTGATCTTGACGGTGTCGGCCTGCTGGCCGAAGACTCCGGGCAGGCCCTTCACGCCGGCCTTGGTGTAGGTGCTCGCGTCGCCGCCGATCTCGATGTTCTTGAACTCGGCGTCACCGGAGAGCAGGTCGGAGTCGGTGGTGAGGTCGGTGGCGGTCACCGGCGTCCCGGCGTCACCGGCCTTGATCAGCAGGTTGATGCCGCCGAGTTCGACGCTCTGGCAGAGCTTGGTGAGCGAGGCCTCCTTGATCGCGGAGACGGCGACGAGCACCTGCCCGCCGGTGTCCCCGGCGTTGGGGCTGTCCTCGATCATGTGGTCCAGGCTGCCGAACTGCTCGAATCCGACCCCGTCCAGGCTGTCGGCGGTGACGGTGAACGGCATGCCGGAGATCGCGAACTGCGCGGCGAGCACGCCCTGCGCGGTCAGGGTCATCAGCACGGCGCCGGCGGCGACGGCGGGAACGGCCATCAGCGCGGTGCGCTTCAGCCGGACCCGGCCTCTGCGCTGCGCGGGCGCCTCGGCGTCGGCGGTGCTCTCGGTGCTCTGGGCGGCGTCCTCGGACGTGGCCATGTGTGCTCCCTCGGGTGATGGGGACGGGCAGTCACTGGCACGTTGTCCTGGCGCGGACAGCGTTCTGCGGCACGGCCGGGAGGGACCGCCCCTCGGCAGCGGGGCGGGCCGGTCGGGCCGCAGTGGGTAACTGGGAAGCTACTGCCCGGTATTGAGCGGGTCAATACGGGTGCACGAAGGATCATCGTCCGCTTCTCCCGGTCGCCGGCCGCTGCCGCGCTCCTGCCGCGCTACGGCATCGGGTCCAGGGCCAGCCGGCGCGCGGCCTCGGCCGGACCGAGGAAGGGGGCCAGGCAGAAGAGGCTCAAGGTCGGCAGCAGGTCGGGGAGTTCGGTGGTCCGGTCGGTGTCGATGCAGCGCTGCAGGGCGCTGTAGACGCCGCCGACCACGGCGTCGACCATCGCCTCCGTCGTTACCCCGCCGGGGAGTTCGGGCACCTCGGCGAAGAACGCCCGAAAGCGGGTGAGGAGTTGATCGCGCTCACGACGGCCGGCCGGGCCGACCGCGTCCAGCTCGATGACCGCCATGGTCGCGAAAGCCGGCACCCCGGCCAGCAGTCCGAGCATCGCCCGCAGCGACTCGCGGATCCCGGTGCACCAGTCCGGCGCCGCCGCGAACGCCGCCGCCATCCGCCGGATCACCACCCCGGTGCCGTACCGGTGGGCGGCGAGGAAGGCGTCCTCCTTGCCGGTGAAGAGCTCGTAGAAGACCGGCCTGGTCACCCCGGCGGCGCGGCAGATGTCGCTCACCGTGGCCCGCTGGTACCCGTGTTGCGCCACGGTGAGCACCAGCCCGTCGAGCAACCGCTCGCGCTGGGTCGCGGCGACCACCCCCGGCGGCAGCCGGCTCGGTCCGCGCTTGATCGACCGGGCGGGGTCGCGCCCGGTGCGCGCGCCGGGCAGCAGGACGGTCTCGATGTTCCGACGGGCTTCCGGTTTCATCGCCAACTCCTGTGCTTCTTCTTGACATTGCCGCGACGTCCGGTTTACAACACTGGCGGGTTTCCAATCCGCGGCGGACGCCGCCGGAAGCCCGCACGCGTTCCGACTGCTCAGTATGGCGAACGCATGCCCGGCGGTGGCAGCCGCCGACGTGCACCCGCACCGCACGTACCCTCGTGCCCCACCCCGCACCGCCTCCGCTCCATTTCGCCGTACTCAGCCGTACTCGACCGCGGCCGGCCCCAGGTGGCCGTGAGCGGTCGACCCGGGCCGCGCCGTACCCGCCGCACAGCGTCGTGCCGCCGGTACCGCCGCCCGGACGGGTGGGCCCGTGGCGCCGGGCCCGCCGAGTCGCAGTCCGCGGCGCCCCACCCCGCACCACCCGTCGCGGTCATGTCGCGGCCGACGCCGCCGCGCGCCCCCTCACCGACCGCACGGGCCCCCACCCGACTCGCCCGGAGAGGCACACCCTCATGCGTATCCGCCGTTCCCTCGGAACCGCAGCCCTCGCCGCCGCCGCGGTGCTGGCCGCCGGCACCGTCGCCCCCGCCCAGGCCGCCGACGGCACCGCCCCGGCCGCCGCCTCCGTCGCCGTGCTCACCCACACCTCGCTCGGCGGCCCGAACGTCTCCGTCGGCGACGTGCTCGCCGCGGACCTGGTGGCCGGCACCAACGCCACCTTCTACTCCAGCGCCACCGGAACCAGCGGCATCAAGTGCGCCACCTCCTCGTTCTCCGCGACCGTCCTCACCAACCCGACCGCCCCGGGGGTCGCCACCGAGTCGCTCAACACCCAGTCCTTCGGCTCCTGCACCTCCAATGTGATCGGTGTGACCGGAGTGCAGAGCATCACCGTCAACAACCTCCCCTACACCAACTCGGTCAGCGACGCTCCGGGCAACCCGGTCTCGCTCGACCCGACCTCCGCCGGTCCCGTGCAGACCACCGTGGTGCTGAAGACCATCCTCGGCACCATCACCTGCGTCTACCGGGCCACCGGCGGCCTGAGCGGCACGACCAGCAACGTCGGCCAGACCATCGGCTTCAGCGCCCAGGCGCTGCCGAAGTCCTCCGGCCCGAGCACCTGCTTCCCGGTCGGCTACTTCACCGCCCTCTACGGCCAGGTCCGGGACATCTCGGTGCCCGGCAGCCCGATCGTCTGGGTCAACTGACGCCCGCGCGGCACCGGTGACACGCCCGGTCGGCGGACCCTCGGCCGCCGACCGGGCTCCCGCCCCGGTGCCGCCGTGCCCGGGACAGCGAAGTGACCCACCGGTAGGGTGCTGCCGACAGGCAGCGCACGACCGGGATGTGGGGCACGCATGGGCGGCGAGGGCACGCAGTTCTTCGAGTCGGTGGCCGACACGGCCGCCCGGCTGGCCGAGGCCGGCTACCTGGCCTCCACCGAGGTGGCGACCACCGTCTTCCTCGCCGACCGGCTCGGCAAGCCGCTGCTCGTCGAGGGGCCGGCCGGCGTCGGCAAGACCGAACTCGCCAAGGCCGTCGCCGCGATCGGCCGCGCCCGGCTGGTCCGGCTCCAGTGCTACGAGGGCATCGACGAGGCCCGCGCCCTCTACGAGTGGAACCACGCCAAGCAGCTGCTGCGGATCACCGCCGGGCGCGACGAGGGCTGGGACCAGGCCCGCAGCGACATCTTCGGCGAGGAGTTCCTGCTCACCCGACCGCTGCTGACCGCCATCCGCGGCGACGAGCCGACCGTGCTGCTCATCGACGAGATGGACAAGGCCGACGTCGAGGTCGAGGCGCTGCTGCTCGAAGTGCTCAGCGACTTCCAGGTCACCGTGCCCGAGCTGGGCACCATCACGGCGAGCCGCCGCCCGTTCGTCCTCCTCACCTCCAATGCCACCCGGGAGCTCTCCGAGGCGCTGCGCCGGCGCTGCCTCTTCCTCCACCTCGGCTACCCGGAGGCCGAGCTGGAACGCCGGATCGTCCGGCTGCGCGTCCCCGCCCTGGACGCGGCGCTGGCCGAGTCGCTGGTCCGGGTGGTCGGCGCGCTGCGGGCGATGGAACTGCGCAAGGCGCCCTCGGTGGCCGAGACCGTCGACTGGGCCCGCACCCTGCTCGCCCTCGGCGCCGACACCCTCGACGAGACGGTCGTACGCGCCACCCTCGGGGTGATCCTCAAGCACCAGGACGACGTGGTGAAGGCCGCCCAGAAGCTCACCCTCGCATGACCGTCCCGCCCCAGCCCGGCGACGGCACTGCGGCGCCCGCGGGCGGCCCGCCCGCCGACCTCGCCGCCCGGCTGACCGGCTTCGTTCGCACGCTGCGCACCCATGGCCTGCGGATCGGGCCGGCCGAGACGGTCGACGCCGCGGCCGTGCTGGACGTCCTCGGCCTCGCCGACCGCGAGCAGGTCAGGGCCGGGCTGGCCGCCGCCCTGCTGCGCTCCGACGGACAGCGCGGGGTCTTCGACTCCGCCTTCGACCTGTTCTTCCCGCTCGGCGTCGGCGATCCGGAGGCCGTACGCCGGGCCGCCGCCCCGGGCACACCCGATCCGGCCCCGCCCGATCCGGCCGCACCGGCCCCGGCCACCCTCGACCTCGCCGCCCTCGACCCGGCGGGCCTCGACCCCGCGGCCCTGCGCGAGGACCTCCGGGCGCGGATCGCCGCCGCGCTCGCCGCCGACGACCGGGCCGCCCTGGCCCGGCTCGCGGGCGAGGCGGTGGCCGCGTTCGGCCGTTACGGCACCGCCGGCGGCTCGGGCCGGCCCGGCAGCGACGGCTGGTCGGCCTACCAGACCCTCAGCAGGCTCGCCCCGGAGACCCTGCTGGCCCGGGTGCTCGCGGCGCTGCGGGCGGGCGCCGACGGCCGGGGCAGCGACGGTCCCGACCTGGCCGATCACCTCCTTCCCGACGAGATCCGCCGCCGCATCGAGAACTTCCGTGCCATGGTCGGCACCGAGGCGCGCCGGCGGGCGGCCGAGGTGCGCGGCACCGAGCACGTCGCCCAGCGGGCCGTCGCGCCCAGCCCCGATCGGATCGACTTCCTCGCCGCCGGGCACGACCAGCTCGCCGAACTCCGGCGCACCGTGCACCCGTTGGCCCGGAAGCTGGCGACCCGGCTGGCCGCGCGCCGGCGCCGGGCGGCGCGCGGGCACATCGACCTGCGCCGCACCCTGCGCCGCTCGCTGTCCACCGGTGGTGTCCCGCTGCGCCCGGCCCACCGGCTGCGCCGCCCCGTCCGGCCGGAGCTGGTACTGCTCTGCGACGTGTCCGGCTCGGTGGCGGGCTTCTCCGACTTCACCCTGCTGCTGGTCCAGGCGATGCGCGACCAGTTCAGCAAGGTCCGGGTGTTCGCCTTCGTCAACCGCACCGCCGAGGTGACCGACCTGCTCACCCGTGGCGGCGGCGACCCGGCCGCCCTGGCCCGGCGGATCCTCACCGAGGCCAAGGTCATGGGCTACCACGGCAACAGCGACTACGGCTCGGCGCTCGGCGAGTTCGCCGATCGCCACCTGGACGCCGTGGGCCCGCGCACCAGCGTGCTGATCCTCGGCGACGCCCGGAACAACTACCGGGACCCCAATCTCTCCTCTCTCCATCGCGTTTCCGCGCGCGCCCGCCGGGTCTACTGGCTCAACCCGGAGCAGCCCGCCCTCTGGGGCACCGGCGACTCGGCCGCCCCCGCCTACGCCCAGGTGGTCGAGATGCACTGCTGCCGCAACGCCCGCCGGCTGGGCGAGTTCATCGCCCGGCTCCTCCCGGTCTGAGGAGGAGGTGGCGGGGCGGAGCCGGCTGGACCGGTCCGGCCCGCCCCGCCGGTGGCCTCAGCCGTCCAGGTGCTGGAGGAAGTCCAGCAGGGCGGCGGTGACCTCGGCCGGGCTCTCCTGCTGCGTCCAGTGCCCGACACCCGGCAGGGTGACGCGCCGGTACAGCTTGGGCGTCAGGTGCTGCAGCAGCAGCCGCATCCCGTCCTCCGGGATCATCGACGTGACCATGTCCTGGTCCCCGGCCACGTAGAGGGCGGGGACCTCCACGGGCCGGCCGACGAGCCCGGCGAGCAGCTCGTTGTTCCGGTCGATGTTGCGGTACCAGTTCAGGCCGCCGGTGAACGCCCGCTCGCCGTGCTCGGCGTAGTCGGCGACGAAGGCCTCGATGTCCGCCTCCGACAGCCAGTCGGGCAGCTTCTCCGGCTCGACGAGGACGTCCAGCAGGGTCTGGCCCTCGCCGACCACCCAGGCCTGCGACTCCCCGCCGCGCGGACGGTCACCGGAGCCGCTGTAGAACAGCCGGCGGAACGTCGCGTGCGGATCCTGGACGAGTTCGGCGTCGGCGACGCCGGGGCGCTGGAAGTAGACCTGGTAGAAGCCGTCACCGAACCGCTCCCTGGCCTGCGACAGCGGCGGCAGGCTGAGGGTCGGCAGCGGCGGGACGCTGAGGCCGGCCACACCGCGCACCAGATCGGGGCGGAGCGTCGCGGTGGTCCAGGCGACCGGGGCGCCCCAGTCGTGCCCGACCAGCACCGCGCGCTCCTTGCCGAGCGCGCGGATCAGGCCGACGACATCGCCGACCAGGTGGAACAGGGTGTAGGCGTCGACCGACTCGGGCTGCTCGCTGCGGGCGTAGCCGCGCTGGTCGACGGCGACCACCCGGTAGCCGGCCTCGACGAGCGGCGCGAACTGGTTCCGCCAGGAGTACCAGCTCTCCGGAAAGCCGTGCAGCAGCAGGACCAGCGGCCCCTCCCCCTGCTCGGCGACGTGCAGCCGGACTCCGTTCACCTCGACGTGACGATGCGCGATCTGTCCGTACGCCTGCTTGGTCATGCGGCCCTCCTCATTGACGCTTCGTCAATCGGTCGAACGGATAGCGACCGACCGTTCGTTCCCTTCCCTGCCCATCCGGCCGTCCCGGGAAGCGCTTCTACCGCACCATGGGCTTCCTCCCGTCCCTCAAGGCTTCAGCCGATAGGCGTGCAGGATCGTCTGCTCGACCGTCGAACCGTCCGCGTCCTCAGCGGTGACCCGCAGCGAGACGTCCGCGTCGCCCTGCGCGGGCGGGTCGACGGTGATTCGCCGGCCGCCCTGGCCGGCTCCGCCCACGGTGGCGCCCCGCCAGGTGGCGCCGCCGTCGAAGGAGACCTCGGCGGTGAGCCGCGTGGTGGCGGGCGCGGGGGCGCCGCTCTGGCGCTCGACCTTGGCCGTCACCGTGTGCCGGCCGCGCGGTGCCCGGCTCTCGGCGTCCACCGGCGCGCTCAGCCGGACGACGCCGATCGGCAGGGGCGCGGTGCGCACGGCACCGTCGGGACCGGGCGCGACGGGGCCTGAGCGGAAGGTCCACGCGGCCTCGACGGTGCTGGAGAGCGCCCACGCTTCGGCGCGGGTCGCCTTCGCCGTCAGGCGGTAGGTGCCCTCGGCCGGCGGGACGGCGAAGGTCGCCTGCGGGGTGTCCGCGGCGCCGATCCGCCGCCCGTCGCCGGCCAGTTCCAGGTGGACGGTGTCGTCCAGCCGCAGCGGCAGCGGGGAGCCGTAGTGCCCGGGCGCGGGGTCGGAGAACAGCTGCGGGAAGACCGTCAGGAAGTGGTCGCTGGTACGGGCCATCGTGGCGGCGCCGTCCTTGCCGGCCGCGAGGCCCGGGCCGGTGACCGCACCGTTCCACCACTCCGTGCAGGACGTTCCGGCGGAGCAGGGCACCACGCCGATCTGGGTGACGGCCGGCGGGAAGAGCTCTCCGCCGGGGCCCGTCTCCTGGCCGAAGTACGTCTCGCGCTGCTGCCCCCGGGTGGTGAAGTACTCGGTGCGGGCCGCGGGCAGCGGGAAGGTCGGCTCGCCGTAGGTCATCCCACCGAGGCCGTCGGCTTCCGCGTAGCTGCTCATCACCCCGCTGGTGCCGGCGGACTGGGCGCCGTAGAGGGTGGAGACGGTGGCGAGATCGGCCCGGGTCACCCGGAACGCCGGGTCAGGCAGGCCACCCGTGGTGTGCAGGAACAGGTCGTAGCGGTCGGGCAGCCGGCCGTCCTTGCGGTCCGGCCCACGCTGCAGGCTCTGCACCGCGAAGTCCACCGTACCCCCGGTCGGCCGACCACCCGGGATGACGTAGAGGTTGCCGGGGGTGCCGAGGGTGAAGCCCTCGCCGGCGCACGGTGCGTCCTTCGCGCTCCGGTAGCAGAATCCGGCCCACAGCGAGAACGGCACGGCGTTCTCGTCCGGCACGGCTACGGTGATCTGCCGGCCCTGGCGGGCGTCGACGGCGAGCCTGCCATCGGTGCGCAGGTCCAGCTCCGGCTGGAGCAGCAGGGTGGCGGTGGGGCGACCGCCGTTCCTGCCGGGGGTGACGAGCTTGCCGACGAGGTTGTAACGGCCCTCCGGGACCCGGACGGTGGCGGTGCCGTCGGTGAACCGAAGCTCGTAGGCCGCGCGGGTGGCGAGGTCGACGAGGTGGAGCATGGAGCGGCCGGTCTGCCAGTCACCCGGGCCGAGCGGCGCGCCGTCGCGGTCCACGGCCTGGACGGTGATCTCGTGCTGCACGGCCTCCCGGCTCAGGGCGAACGCCGTGGTGACGGAGGGGGCCGCCGGGTCGGCCTGGTGGCCGCCGGCCCCGCTGATGCCCGCGGTGACCCGGCCACTGAGGGTGGCGCCGGCGGCCACCGCGGCCGGATCCACGGTGACGGTCGCCTGGCCGCTGCCGCCGGCCGGCAGCGTCAGCCGGGCGGGGGCCACGGTGAGCGCGCCCGCCGGTCCCGAGGCACCGTCGGTGGCGGTGACCGAGGTCGCCAGGTCGAGGGCGACCGGCTCCCGGCCGGTGTTCCGGTAGGTGATGGTGCGGGTCACCGCGGGGCCGCTCCGCTGGTCCGTGAAGCGGACCCCGGTGGCCTCGGCGGTGGCGAGGACGGTCTGCGCGGTGGCGCGGGCGACGTCCAGCCGGCCGGCCCCCTGCTGGTAGCTGCTCTGGTCGGCGGCCGGCCGGGCGGAGGAGGTGAGGGCGGCCTTGAGCTGCGGGCCCTTCCAGTCCGGGTGCTGCTGCAGCAGCAGGGCCGCGGCGCCGGCGACGTGCGGGGCGGCCATCGAGGTGCCGGAGATGGCGGTGTACTGGTCGCCGACCGGGCTCGGCCCGGTGGTGCCGGCGGCCCGCGCGGCGACGATGTCGCTGCCCGGCGCGGTGAGGTCCGGCTTGACCGCGTGGTCGCCGGTGCGCGGCCCCTGGCTGGAGAGCGGGGAGAGCCGGTCGGCCCGGTCGACCGCCCCGACGGTGAGCGCGGCGTCGGCCGAGCCCGGGGTGCCGACCGTCCCGGCCCGCCCGCTGTTGCCCGCGGCGGCGACGAAGAGCGTGCCGTACCGCTCCGAGAGGGTGTTGACGGCCTGGGCCATCGGGTCGGTGCCGTCGGTGGGCGCGCCGGTGAGGCTGATGTTCACGATCGGGGCCCGGGCGGCGGCCCACTCCAGGCCCTGCAGCACCCAGGACTCCTGGCCGTTGCCCTGGTCGTCGAGGACCTTGCCGACCAGCAGTTCGGCATCGGGGGCGACGCCCTTGAAGCGGCCCCCGGAGGCGGCGCCGTCGCCGCCGACGATCGAGGCGACGTGGGTGCCGTGCCCGTCGGCGTCGTTCACTCCGGCGGTCCCGCCGGTGAAGTCGGAGCTCTCGCCGAGCGACCCGGCGAGGTCGGGGTGGCCGCCGTCGATCCCGGTGTCCAGCACCGCGACCTTGACCCCCTGGCCGGTGAGGCCGGAGCGCCAGGCCGCGGGCGCGCCGATCTGCGCGGTGGAGCGGTCCAGGGCGGCGCCGACCTTGCCGTCCAGCCAGATCTTCGCGATGCCGGGGGCGAGCCCGGCGCCCTCGGCGAGGCCCACGGCGGGCGCGGCCGCGGCCGGACCGAGCCGCTGCCAGAGGTCCCCGGCGCGCTGCTTGTCGGCGCGAAGCGCCGTGCCGTGCACGCTCTCCAGCTCGCGGCCGACGGTGGTGCCCGGCGGCGGCGCGGTGGCGGCGAGGCCGGCGCCCGGGCTCGCCCCCGGCTCGCGGCCGACGATCAGCGGCAGCTCCCGGCTGCCGCCGTCGTCGTAGCCCTGGGCGATCAGCCCGGCGATGTCGAAGAGCCGCGGGTCGAGCCGCCCCTCACGCAGCGGCTGCTCGGCGTCCTGCGGAACCAGGTTGACGCTGCCGGGGGCGCCCGGTACCCGGCTGAAGGTCAATTCGGCGCGTCCGGGGCCGGGGCGGACGCCGACGAGCGCCACCCCGCCGTCGGCGCCGACCCGGGCGGTGACCCGGTCGCCGGTGATCAGGGTGACCTGGACCGGCCGCCCCGCCCCGGGCGCCCCGCCCGGGGTGCCGGCGGCGGGCGCGGCGGCCGGCCGCGCCCAGGCGGCCGGTGCGGCCACCGTCCCCACGAGCACCGCTCCCAGCAGAACGGCCGTCAGCCGCCCCGTCCTCGATGTCCTGCGCATGCGCACCCGTCCCCTCCGGCGGGGCCCGGTTTCGGGCCGGTCCCCGCGTGTTCGGTCTGTCGTGGGGTTCGACGGAAGGGAGGGCGGTGGAGGATGTCATGAGACGTCAGGAAAAATCCTCGGAAAAAATTCGCCGAGCCGTGTCATCTCCGGGGCCTGCCCGTTCCGTCGGTGTGTACAGAGACGAACGGAGGCCTCCCATGCGCACCTCTGACCTGGACGAGTTCCGCACCTTCGCCGAGGAGCGGCTGTCCGACATGCGGCGTACCGCCTACTGGATCTGCGGCGACTGGCACCACGCCGAGGACATCACCCAGATCGCGCTGACCAAGCTCTACGCGACCTGGGACCGTCGACACCGGATCGACAACCTGGAGGCGTACGCCCAGACCGTGGTGACCCGCGCCAGTATCGACCACTGCAGACGACGGTGGCGCAGGGAGCGGCCGACGGAGACGCTGCCCGACTCCGCCGGACCGGCGACGGACCTGTCCCTCAGCCTGCAGGTCAGAACGGCGCTCAACGCCCTGCCGACGCGTCAGCGCGCGGTCGTCGTCCTGAGGTTCTGGGTCGACATGGACATCCCGACGACGGCGCGGGCGCTCAACTGCAGCGTCGGCACCGTCAAGAGCCACACCGCCAGGGCGCTCGCCAAGCTCCGCGAGCTGCTGGGCGAGACCGATCCGTTCGAGCAGCTCACCGCCGCTCCCGCGCCCGTGCCCGCGACGCGCACCCGGTGAGCGCATCCCGTGAAGGAGATCCGATGAACCCCGTGAAGGACACCCCGTGAGACACGACGACACCCAGGACGACCAGGACCACATCCGCCTCCTCCTCGCGGCCGGGCTCGGCGCCGAACCGCCGCTGCGGGCCGGCACGGTCGAGGCGGCGATGGCCGCCGGCCGCCGCCGCGGCGGGGGGCGGGTGCTGGCCAGGACCGGGGTCGGTGCGGGCGTCACCGCCGCCCTCGCCGCCCTGGTGATGTGCCTCGGCTCGGCGGCGCCCGCCCCCGCCTCCGCCGGCGGGCCGACGGTCACCGCCGCCGATCCGCTGACCGGCCCGGTGGCACTGGTCGGCGAGACCGGCGAGGTCCCGCAGGCGCTGCGTCCCGATTCCTTCGGGGCCAGCAGTGACCGGCCGACCGGCTGGTCCAGCGAGCGGCTCGGGGCGACGCTCGCCGGACTGCTGCCGTCCGGCGCCGCCGACGTCCGGGCCGGCGACATCGCCGGGCGCACCTTCCGGGTCGTCTGGAACGGCGCGGCCGGCCCGGTGGAGTTCATCGGCGGCGCCGAGCGTTCGGCGGACGCGCCGAAGGTCCCGCTCTGCGCCACGGTGGCCTTCCCGAAGATCACCCCGGCCCCCGGTCACCCCAGACCCGAGGAGGTGTTGCCGAAGAACCGGTGCGAGCTGGTCGATCTGCCCGGCGGCGGCCGGGCCGAGGCGGTGACGCTCACCTTCCCGCAGGGTGGGCGCACCTCCCAGTACGTCCGCGTCCTGCGGGGCGACGGCCGGACGGTCACCCTCCAGCAGTTCCCGGAGCGGCCGGAGGGCTCGTTGGACACGGCGGCGCTGCTGGCGATCGCCAACGACCCGGCCTGGCGGTTCTGAGCGCGGGCCGCCTCCCGCCGGTCGGCATCCGGTCGACCGGCCGGAGACGGCCAGCGGGAGACGGCAGATGACAAGGACCGATGGGTTCCGGTCGGGGGACGGGGCGTGGGCGCCGCGTCCCGTTCCCCGACCCGCTTCCCCCGTGCAGCGCCCGGCATGCGGGGAGCGGGGTCAGCCGGCCTCGGCCCGGGCCGACTTCTCCCGGGCGTCCGCCAGGTCCTCCGCCGTGGGCGCGTCGTCCTGGGTGAAGCGGTGCCGCCAGTAGCCGCTGAACTCGACCGAGGCCTTCGGCACGCCTCGCTCCTCGACCAGGTGGCGGCGGAGCGTGCGGACCGCGGACGCCTCGCCGGCCAGCCAGGCGAACGGGGTGCCGGCCGGAAGGTCGGCGGCGGCGACGGCCTCGACCAGCCGTCGGCCGGGCGCGGCACCGTCACGGTGCAGCCACCGCACGGCCGTTCCGGCCGGGCCGGGCAGTGGCTGTTCCTCGGCGCGATCCTCGACCTCGGCGAACACCACGATGTCGGTGCCCTCCGGCAGCGCCTCCAGCAGGGTGCAGATCGCGGGCAGCGCCGACTCGTCACCCACCATCAGAACCCAGTCCGCCACCGCGGCGGCGGACGTGATCGACAGCGGGGAGGCATACATCGCGGAAGGTCCGACCATGCCCAAGCGGTCCCCGGGCCGGGCCCGTTCGGCCCAGGCGCTCGCCGGACCGGTGTCACCGTGCAGCACGAAGTCGATCTCCAGCCGCCGGCTCCCGGGCCGGCGCCGGCGGAGGGTGAAGCTGCGCATCCACGGCCGCTCCGCCTGCGGGATGGCCAGGTAGGCCTGGTACCAGCCCATGGCGTCGTCGGTCCGCCCGGGAAGGACGGGGGCGTCCTGGCCGGGGCGGGGGAAGCAGAGTTTGACCTGCTGGTCCGGCGAGGCGCCGACGCTCGCGTCGAGTTCCTCGGCCTGGAAGGTGATCCGGGCCGTCCGAGGCGTGATCCGCGCGACCTCGGCGACTTGGACGAAGGTGACGGGAAGGCTCATGGCTCAACCTCCGGTTTCGATCCCCCGTTGATACCTTATGCCGTAAAGAGTTCCTCGGAGCCGAGGTTACCTTATGCGATAAGGAGTTCCGTCGTGACCGTCTTCGCCGGACAGGGCGACGCCCGCCGCTCCATGGCGCTGCTGTGGCGCGCGCCCGAGACGCCGCGTCCCGGGCGCAGCGGGCCCAAGCCCGGGCTGAGTGTGGACGCCATCGTCCTCGCGGGGATCGCGGTCGCCGACGCGGACGGGATGGCCGCGCTCTCCATGCGCGCGGTCGGCGAGCGCCTCGGCCGCACCGCCATGGCCCTCTACACCTACGTCCCGGGCAAGGCCGAACTCCTCGACCTCATGCACGACCGGGTGCTCGCCGAACTGCCCGCCTCCCCCGACCCGGGCCGGGACTGGCGAGCGGGCGTCACCGCCTGGGCCGACGACGCCCTGGACTGCTACCTCCGGCACCCCTGGGTCCTGCAGATCTCCCAGGCCCGCCCCGTCCTCGGGCCCGGCGAGCTGGGCGCGATGGAGGCCCTGCTGGGGATCCTCCGGGGGGCCCGCCTCGGTCCCCGGGAGCTGCGGGGCGCGGTCGCGGCCCTGTGGCAGTTCGTCCGGGGGTCCGCGCAGACCGCGGCGGACGCCCGGGCCGCCGCGGCCACCACCGGTGTGCCGGACGAGGAGTGGTGGCACGCCCGGGCCGGCCGGCTCGCCGACCTCGCTCCCGACTTCGCCGAACGCTTCCCCCTGCTCACCGCCCTCGAACGGTCCGGCGCCGCCGAGGCCGGCACCGGCGACCCGGCTCCCGACCGCACCCGGGAGGCCTTCCGGACCGGGCTGGCCGTCCTGCTCGACGGCGTCGCCGCGGCCGCCGCCCGGACCGGCCCGTCCACCCCCGACCGGGATCCCGACCGCAATCCCGACCGCGGTCCCGAAGACCACCCCGGAGGTGATGCCTGACACCGGTCCCGACGACGGCCGCGCACCCCCACCCGGGGCTCAGTCCCTGCTGCCCAGGCGGTCCAGCAGGCCCGTGCCGACGGCGAGCAGAATGCCCAGTCCGATCATCACGAAGTAGCCCACCGTCTGGTGGTCGGCGGGGACGAGGTAGCGGACGAAGCCGAAGAGGCGAAAGCCCCACAGGTGGTCGGCGAGCAGGCCGCTGATCCCACCGACGATCAGGACGAAGCTCACGAAGCCGAGGAAGTTCTTCATGGCCACGACGCTAGGCAGCCGTGTCCGGCAGGGAATCCGACTTTCGGCGCGACCGGGCGTCACCAAAGTCGCGCGAGCGGAGCACCGGCACGGCGGCGAGGGCCGGGGCCGCGGCCAGGGCGAAGCAGAGCGGCAGCGGGAGATGACCGACCAGCAGGCCCACGCTTGCGCCGCCGGCGGCCGACCCGGCATTGAAGGCGGTGTTCACCCAGGCACCGGCGCGCGTGCGGGCGTCGGGGGCGACCGCCTCGTCCGCCACCAGGTAGGCGGTGGTGAGAGCGGGTGAGACGAAGAGCCCGGCGAGCGCGACGACCGCGCCGAGCACCAGGAGGTTCGGCGCGAGCCCGGCGACGGCCAGCGCCAGGCCGAGGCCGGCCGTCAGCAGCGGCAGCCGGACGGCGTTGGGCACCGGACGGTCCAGCGCGCCGAGCCCGAGGCCGCCGACCGCGCTGCCGACCGACAGTGCGGCCAGGACCCAGCCGACCGCCTCCGGCCGCCCCTGCCGCTCGGCGAAGGCGACCACCATGAGGTCGAGCGCACCCAGCGCCAGCCCGGTCACGGCCGCCGCGAGCACCGCGCACCGCAGCGCCCTCCCACCACCGAGCCGCCCGGCGCGCCGCGACCGGCGTCCACCAGTCCGGCGTCCACCGGTCGTAACGTCCCCGGTCGCGCCGTCCCCCATCGCGCCGTCCTCCGTCGCGCCGTCCTCCGGGACGCCCGCCGCCGCCAGGGGCGAGGCGACCAGCAGCAGGGCGCCGGTGAGCAGCAGGGCCGCGCCCGCGACCACGGCGCCGGAGGGACCGACCAGTGGCAGCAGCACCCCGACCAGCAGCGGGCCGGTGACGAAGAGCAGTTCCTCGGAGACCCCGTCGAGGCTGTAGGCGCGGCGGAGCAGTGCCGGGTCGGGAAGGAGCCGGCGCCAGAGCGTGCGCATCACCGGCCCGAGCGGCGGGGTGCAGGCGCCCGCCGCGACGACCAGCGCCGCGAGCGCCGCCGGTGCCGTGCCGGGCCGCGCGGTGGCGGCGGCCACGGCGAGCAGCAGGGCGGTGTACAGCACGGCCATCGGCGGCAGCGCGCGCCGGGGGCCGTGACGGTCGACCAGGCCGGCCCTGACCGGGGAGAGGAGGACGCTGGCGAGACCGAACAGGGCCATCGCCGCGCCGGCGGCGGAGTAGGAGCCGGTGGCATCGCGGACGGCCAGCAGCAACGCGAGCGGGACCACGCCGTACGAGAGGCGGCCGAGCAGCGCCGCCCCGAAGGTGCGGCCGGCGTGCGGGGCGGCGAGGACGGCGCGGTAGCCGGGGCGCGCGGAGGAGGCGTGCGGAGGCACGGAAGCGGAGGAGGGCATGGGCACGTTCCTCGGTGAAGACCGGGCGGCGGGCGGGGAACGCCCAGCGGCACCGGATGTGTGCGGGGACACCGGAGGACCGCGCCGACGGCAAGTCGGGGCGCGGTCGCGACGGGTCGCACTACACACAGGGAACGAACATGCCCCGTACCGTACCAGCCGGGAATCCGGGCCGGGGCCCGGACGGAGCAGCGGGCAGGGCGGGGCGGTGGTCGCCCGGGTTACGTTCGCCATGTGCAGCAGAGGCCACCCCACGTCAGCAGCCGCGCCCGGGTCCGGATACCGGCGGCGGCCGGCGCCGTCGCCGCGCTGGCCCTCGCGGCCGGCTCGCCCGCAGCCCCGGCCGCGGCGCTCCCGGCCGACCGGCCGGGCGCCGTCAGCGCGGCCTCCGTCACCGCGACCTCCGTCACCACGGCCTCCCCCACGGCGGTCTCACCCGCCCCCGAACCCGCCGCCGAGCCCGCCCCCGAGCCCCCCGGGCTCCCCACCGCCGTCCCCGAAGCGGCGCAGGACGCGACCACGGTGGTCGGCGGCGAGCGGCTGGCGCGCCCCACCGTCCAGGTGGCGCCCCGGGCCGGGGCACCGGCGTTGCCCGCCGGACTGACCGGGCGGTCCTGGCTGATCGCCGACGCCGCGACCGGCGAGGTGCTGGCGGCCCGCAACGCGCACCTCCCGCTGCCGCCCGCCAGCACGCTCAAGATGCTCTTCGCCGACACCGTGCTGCCCAAGTTCGACCGCTCGCTGGAGCACCGGGTGAGCCCGGCCGAGCTGGCCGAGGTGGGAGCGGGCAGCAGCCTGGTCGGGATCAAGGAGAACCTGCCGTACCGGGTGGAGGACCTCTGGCACGGGGTCTTCCTCGCCTCGGGCAACGACGCCGTGCACGTGCTCTCCCACATGAACGGCGGGCTGGCCCTGACGGTCGCGCAGATGCAGGAGCGGGCGGACGCCCTGCAGGCCCGGGACACCCGGGTGGTCACCCCGGACGGCTACGACCAGGACGGCCAGGTCTCCTCGGCGTACGACCTCACGCTGTTCGCCCGGGCCGGGCTGCGCAACCCCGACTTCCGCAGCTACTGCGCGACCCGCACCGCGCGCTTCCCCGGCGGGCTCGACCTGGCGACCGGGCAGCGGACCGCCTTCGACATCGCCAACACCGACCGCCTGCTGGGCAAGTACCCCGGGCTGATCGGGGTGAAGAACGGCTACACCACCAACGCGGGCGCCACCTTCACCGGCGCGGCCGAACGCGGCGGCCGCACGCTGCTGGTGACGGTGATGCACCCGGAACAGCAGTCCAAGGTGTACGACGAGGCGGCGGCGCTGCTGGACTGGGGCTTCGCGGCGGCCGGCAAGGTCGAGCCGGTCGGCGTCCTGGTGGAGGAAGACGGCGCGGACGCCCCGGCCGACGGTACCGAGGAGCCGGCCGACGGGGGGCTGCCGCACGCGGCCGGGGAGGACGGCCCCGCCATCCGGCGGATCGACCACGCGCTCGGCCCGGCCGGGTGGACGGCGGCCGCCCTGTGCGGGGCACTCGCGATGTGGGCGGCGGCCCGGATCCGCGTCCGCCGGCGGCTGTACACCCGCACCCCCGTGGCCGCCCGGCCACCGGTGCTGCCCGCCGCCCCCACCGTCCCCGCGCACCCGGCGCCCGCCCCGTACGGCACCGTCACCCCCTACCGCACCGCCGCCCTGCGCGGCGCCACCGCGGTGGGCGGGTCCACGGCGGTGGGCGGTGGCGGTCGCCGCCGGTTCGCCCGCCGGGCCAGGAGCCTGGTCCGCTCCGCCCGCACCCGGCTCGGCTCGGCCGGCGCCCGGCGGCCGTGATCACGGGCCCTAGAATGCCCGGCATGAGCGCCGCCACCCCCAACCCCGACCCGCACCGGCAGAAGCGGCTCGAACGCCTCGTCAGCCTCTGCTCCGGAAGCTATCTGCTGGTCACCACCTTCAAGAAGGACGGCACCGCCGTGCCCACCCCGGTGTGGGTGGTGCGCGACGGCGAGGCGCTCGGCATCTGGACCGTCGCCGACTCCTGGAAGGTCAAGCGGATCCGCAACCGCCCGGACGTCCTGGTCGGCCCCTGCGACGTGCGCGGCAACCCCACCGGCGAATCCCACCCGGCCACCGCCGAGATCCTCGACCCCGAGCGCACCGCCGCCTACCGGACGCTGCTGCGGCAGAAGTACGGCCTGGTCGGCGTCGTCACCCTGCTCGGCAGCCGGCTACGCCGCGGCGAACGCGGCACCGTCGGCATCCGGCTCACCCTCACCGAGGACTGACGGCTGACGGCTGACGGCAGGCGACTGACGGCAGGCGACTGACGTCCGACGTCCGACCGTCACCTCCGCCTCCTCCGTCACCCGGGCCACAGGCGACTCGGCCGGTTCATGTCAGCCGAAACGTTCTTCCGTTGTACGTCTGGCTGTCCGCCAGAGCGCGCGGTATGGCAACGGTGGCGCTGCTACAACACACAGCGCCCCACCATCATCCGTTCGCGCGTCAGGAGGACGCCCCATGCGGCGAACCGATCGAGTCCGGCTCCGTGTGCTGGCGGTGGCATCGGCCGCCGCCGTCGTGGGAGCGGTGACAGCCCTGCCGGCCGGCACCGCGCAGGCGGTGTCGCCGGACCTCGTGATCAGCCAGGTGTACGGCGGCGGCGGCAACTCCGGCGCCCCGTACACCAATGACTTCATCGAGCTGTACAACCGCGGCACCGCGCCGGTCACGGTCACCGGCTGGACCGTCCAGTACGCCTCGGCGGCCGGCTCGTCGTGGTCGAAGACCACGCTCTCGGGCACCATCGCCCCCGGCGCCTACTACCTGGTGCAGGAGGCGGCCGGGGCCGGCGCCGGCGCGGCCCTCCCGACGCCCGACGCCACCGGCACCATCGCCATGGGCGCCAACGCCGGCAAGGTCGCGCTGGTCACCAACTCCACCGCGCTGACCTGCTCCACCGGCTGCGCCACCCAGCCCGGGGTGAGGGACTTCGTCGGGTACGGCACCACCGCCAGCTCGGCCGAGGGCTCGCCGACCGGCAACCTCGCCAACACCACCGCCGCCGTGCGGGCGGGCGGCGGCGCCACCGACACCGACACCAACGCGAGCGACTTCGCCGTCACCGCGCCCACCCCGCGCAACTCGTCCTCCACCGGCGGCGGGACCGGCGGCACCCGCATCCACGACATCCAGGGCGCCGCCCGCACCTCCCCGCTGGCCGGCCAGTCGGTCAGCGCCGTCCCCGGTGTCGTCACGGCGGTCGGCCCGAGCGGCTACTGGTTCCAGGACCCGCAGCCCGACGCCGACCCGGCCACCAGCGAGGCGGTCTACGTCTACACCGCGGGCGCGCCCGGCGTGGCCGTCGGCGACTCGGTCAAGGTCGCCGGCACGGTGAGCGAGTTCCGCCCGGGCGGCACCGGCGGCACCACCAACCTCACCATCACCGAGCTCACCGGGGCCACCACCGGTGTCCTCGCCCACAACGTCGCGCTGCCCGCCGCCACCGTGGTCGGCGCGGGCGGCCGGGTCCCGCCGGCCGCGGTGATCTCCGGCGTCACCACGGGCGACGTCGAGACCGCCGGCGGCTTCCAGCCGGCCACCGACGGCCTGGACTTCTGGGAGTCCCTGGAGGGCATGCGGGTCCAGCTGAACAACGCCGCCGTGGTCGGCCCGAGCAGTTCCTTCGGCGAGATCCCGGTCGTCCCGCAGGGCTCGACCACCCGCACCAACCGCGGCGGCATCCTGCTGCAGGCCGCCGACGGCAACCCCGAGCGGGTCCTGCTGGACGACGTGCTCGCCCCGACGCCGACCGCCAACGTGGGCGACACCCTCTCCGGCGCCACCGTCGGCGTCCTCGACTACTCCTTCGGCAACTTCAAGCTGCTGGTCACCGCGACCCCGACCGTCGCCCCGGGCGGCCTCACCGCCGAGACCACCGCCGCCCCGGCCGCCGGCGAGCTCGCCACCGCGACCTTCAACGTCGAGAACCTCGCCCCGAGCGACCCGCAGAGCAAGTTCGACGGCCTCGCCGCGGCCGTCGTCAACCACCTCCGCTCGCCCGACCTGGTCGCCCTGGAAGAGATCCAGGACAACTCCGGCGCGACCGACAACGGGGTCGTCGCCGCCGACCAGACCGTCGCCAAGCTGGTCGCCGCGATCGGCGCGGCCGGCGGCCCGGCCTACTCCTACCGCCAGATCAACCCGGTGAACGACCAGGACGGCGGCCAGCCCGGCGGCAACATCCGCCAGGTCTTCCTCTACCGCACCGACCGCGGCCTGACCTTCACCGACCGCGCCGGCGCGGGCTCCACCACCGCCAACTCGGTCGTCAACAACGCCGGCACGCCGGCCCTCGCCTACTCCCCCGGCCGGATCGACCCGGCCGACTCCGCCTTCAACGCCAGCCGCAAGCCGCTCGCGGGCGAGTTCCGCTGGAACGGCCGCCCGGTCTTCGTGATAGCCAACCACTTCAACTCCAAGGGCGGCGACCAGCCCCTCTTCGGCCGCTACCAGCAGCCGGCCCGCCCCTCCGAGACCCAGCGGCACGCGCAGGCCACCGTGGTGAAGAACTTCACCGACCAGATCCTCGCCGTGGACCCGAACGCCTCGGTCATCGTCCTCGGCGACCTCAACGACTTCGAGTTCTCCCAGACCACCGCGCTGCTCACGGCCGGCGGCTCCCTGGTCGACCTCCCCCGCACCCTGCCCCTCGCCGAGCGCTACACCTACGTCTACGAGGGCAACTCCCAGGTGCTGGACCACATCCTCATCTCCCCCGCCCTCGCGGCCAAGGCGTACAGCTACGACATCGTCCACCTCAACAGCGAGTTCGCCACCCAGCTGAGCGACCACGACCCCCAGGTCGTCCGCATCCCCCTGCCCTAGCGCACCCCACCCGGCCCCACTGCCCCGGCGTCATCTCCCCGACGCCGGGGCAGTGCCGTACCCACGGTCCGCAGGGCCATCAATGAGGAAGCGCCCGTGGACGGAGACCCGCGCGCCATCCAGGTGATGGGGAGCCGGGAGCGTCCGATCCGCCAGGTCCGCTTCCAGGACCGGCGGCGAACCCGGCGTCAAGGTGCTGGCGGCCCAGGCCCGACGCGGCGCGCGGGCGCTGGGGCGCTTGCGGGTCGCACGGACCGCACAGACCGACCCGGCGACCCGGGGGCGCCGCCCGTCGCCGGGCGATCGGCTGCCGGAGGGCTCCTCACGGAATCGCCGGGTTCCTGCTGGAGCCGGCCAGGACCGCGGGAGCACCCGAATCAACGCCCAGAGCGGGTTCGTCCGGGGTACCGGCGCGGGAACGGGCACGGGGTAGGGGTATGTGATTCGGGTCATTCGGGGTGTTCGGGAACTCTCCGGGGCGGTGGGACGACTGGTGGGGGGTGAGTGGGATGTCGCCGGGTGGCCGGCCGTTGAGTGTGCTGGCGGGGTTCGCCCTGCTGCTGGTGGTGGTGTTCGTCGTGGCCTTCGCGGTGGGGCGCGGGGCCGGGCCGGTGACGCCCGGGCTGACGCCCGGGGGCGGAGGCGGCGGTAAACCCGGGATGGGGCACGACATGGGGGCGGGCCGGTGACATCCGTGACGGAGGGTACGGACGCCCAGGTGAGCACCGATCTGACGGTCGGCGGGATGACCTGCGCGGCCTGTGTGAGCCGGGTCGAGAAGCGGCTGGCGCGGATCGAGGGCGTGACCGCCGGGGTCAACCTGGCCACCGGACGGGCGCGGGTGCTCCACCCGGCCTCGGTGGGCGTGGACGAGCTGGTCGCGGCGGTGGAACGCGCCGGGTACACCGCCGAGCCCGCGCCCGACGGGGTGCCGGCGACCGGCCCGGCCGCGGAGGACGCCGGGGACCGCCGGCGGCTGCTGGTGACGGCCCTGCTGACCGTTCCCGTGCTGGTGCTGTCGATGGTGCCCGCGCTGCAGTTCCCGGCCTGGCAGTGGGTCTGCTTCGGGCTGGCGCTGCCGGTGGTGAGCTGGGGCTCGGCCGCCTTCCACCGGCGGGCCTGGCAGGGCCTGCGGCACGCGGCGGCGACCATGGACACCCTGGTGAGCCTCGGTGTGGTCGCGTCGTTCGGCTGGTCCGCGTACGCGCTGCTGTTCGGCGGGGCGGGCGCGATCGGCATGCGGATGCCGTTCTCGCTGACCGCGGACGGCGGCGGCACCGCGCACGTCTACCTGGAGGCGGCCGTCGGGGTGCCGCTGTTCGTGCTGGCCGGGCGGCTGCTGGAGGGCCGGGTGCGGCGGCGCAGCGGTTCGGCGCTGCGGGCGCTGGCCGAACTGGGTGCCAAGGAGGTCTGCGTCCGCGATCCGCGGGACGGCGAGGAACGGCTGCTGCCGATCGAACGGCTGCTGCCGGGGCAGGAGTTCGTGGTCCGGCCGGGCGAGCGGGTGGCCACCGACGGGGTGGTGGTGGAGGGCGGTTCGGCGCTGGACCTGAGCCTGCTGACCGGCGAGTCGGTGCCGGTGGAGGTCGGGCCGGGCGACCGGGTCGCGGGCGCCACGGTGAACGTCGGCGGGGCGCTGGTGGTGCGGGCGACGGCGGTCGGCGCGGACACCCAACTGGCCCGGATCACCGCGCTGGTGGCGGACGCCCAGGCCGGCAAGGCCAAGGCGCAGCGGCTCGCGGACACGGTCGCCGGGGTGTTCGTGCCCTGTGTGCTGACGGTGGCGGTCTGCGTGCTGGGCTTCTGGCTGGGCGCGGGCGCCGACCCGCAGGCGGCGGTGACGGCGGCGGTCTCCGTGCTGGTGGTGGCCTGTCCGTGCGCGCTGGGACTGGCCACCCCGACCGCGCTGCTGGCGGCGACCGGGCGCGGCGCGGAACTGGGTGTGCTGGTGCGCGGCCCGGAGGTGCTGGAGAGCCTGCGCCGGGTCGACACCGTGGTGCTGGACAAGACGGGCACGCTGACCACCGGCCGGATGGAGCTCGCGGCGGTGGCCGTGGCCGCCGGCGCGGGGGTCGACGAGGACCGGGTGCTGCGGCTGGCGGGAGCCGTCGAGCACCGCTCGGAGCACCCGATCGGGCGGGCCGTCGTGGGGGCGGCCCGGGCCCGGTGCGGCTCCGAGCCCCTTCCGGCGGTGGCCGGCTTCACGGCCACCGCCGGAGTCGGGGTGTCCGGCGAGGTCGAGGGAGTCCGGGTGCAGGTGGTGCGCCCGGACGAGGCCGGCGGGCCGCTGCCGGACGGGCTGGCGCGGGCGCTGGCGGACGCCTCGGCGGCGGGCCGCACGCCGGTGCTGGTGGAGCTGGACGGGCGGCCGGCGGCCGTGCTGACGGTCGGCGACACGCTGCGCTCGGGCAGTTGGCGCGCGCTGCACCGGCTGCGCGGCATGGGTCTGGAGCCGGTGCTGCTGACCGGGGACGGGCCGGGCGCGGCGCGGGCGGTCGCGGCGGAGCTGGGCATCGAGCGGGTGCACTCCTCGGCCTCTCCGGAGCGCAAGGCCGAGGTGGTCGCCGAGTTGAAGGCGGCCGGGCGGACCACGGCGGTGGTCGGCGACGGGGTCAACGACGCCGTCGCGCTGGCCTCGGCGGACCTCGGGGTGGCGCTCGCCTCGGGCAGTGACGCGGCGATCGGCGCGGCCGGGCTGACCCTGGTGCGCGGGGACATCGAGGCGGTGGTGGACGCCGTGCGGCTGGCCCGGCGCACGCTGGCCACGATCCGGGTCAACCTGCTGTGGGCGTTCGGGTACAACGTGGTGCTGATCCCGCTGGCGGCGGTGGGGCTGCTGAATCCGATGCTGGCGGCGGTGGCGATGTCGCTGAGTTCGCTGCTGGTGGTGGGCAACAGCCTGCGGCTGCGGACGTGGCGTCCCGGGCGGGGCACCGCGGACGGGCGCGGCGGCGGGGCGCGGGACGGCGGTCCGGGCGCCGGCGGCACGACGGGCGCCGCACGGCGGCCGGCCCGGGCGCGGCGTTCGGCGGGTGCGGCGTGGTGAGCGGGCGGGCGGACGGACGGTTCACGGCGGCCCGGCGGTCCAGGACGGCCGAGCGGCTGCGGGTGGCCGGGCCGCCGGTGGCGGCCGCCGCGGTGGCGCTCGCGCTGCTCTCGGGATGGACGGCGGTCGGCGGGGCGGGGCGGGCGCGCCCGGTCGAGGTGGGGCCGGGCTGGCTGCTGCTGCCCACGGCGGGCGGGGCACCGGCCACCGCCGCCTTCTTCACGGTCCGCAACCCGGGCGACATCCCGGACGAGCTCACCGCGGCCAGCTGGGAGTTCGGCGGCAAGGTGACGCTGAAGCGGCATCTGCACCAGGGCGCCTCGGGCCGCTGGGAGCCGGCCGCGGCGCTGCCGGTGCCGGAGCGCGGCGAGTTGGTGATGTCTCCGGAGGACTCCGATCTGATGATCACCAATCCGCCCCCGTTGAAGGTCGGGCAGTGGGTGGAGTTCACGCTCAGCTTCCGCAACAGCCCGCAACTGCGGGTCAGGGCGGAGGTCCTGCCGCCCGGCGGACGGCGCGCCGGCGGCTGAGCACGGTGCGGCGGGCACGGCGGGCACGGCGGGCACGGCGGGCAGCAGCGCAGCAGGGCACCAGGGCACCAGGGCACCAGGGCACCAGCGCACAGGCACACCGGGACACCCCGACACCGGAACACCCGGGGTCCTCGAACGAATTGTCGGTCGGGTCCGGTAGTTTGTGCCCAACCCGAGGAGGCTCCCGGGAAAATCGGGTGCCCGCCCCGAGGGTCCTGTGCTTTTCTGTGCCACGCCGTCAGGTCGCACACGAACGCACGCCCGTACCCGCCGCACCGGCACCCGCCGACCGCACCCAGGAGCGCCCCATCAACACCGTGATACGCCGGTCCGCCCGCACCACCCTGGTCGCGGCCGCCTGCAGCGCCGTTCTCGCCACCGGGCTCGCCGCGTGCGGCACCGTGCAGCAGCTCAGCGCCGCCGACAAGGTGTCGACCGCCTTCGACAAGCTCGGCCAGGGCAAGTCCTTCAGCGCCAAACTGTCGGTCGAGGCCACCGCCGACCAGATCGAGGCGTTCGGGGCGGCCGCCGGCGAGAAGATCGACAAGGAGAGCGCGGCCGCGCTCTCCGCCGTGAGCCTGTCCGTCGCGTTCAGCGCGGACAAGCCGCTGAAGGACGTCCAGCCGTCCAAGGGCACCGGCAACGGCGGGGCCCCGAAGCCGGACCCGTCGCTCTCCTCCTCGTTCGCGCTCACCGGCAAGGGCGGCGCGTCGCTGTTCGAGCTGCGCCAGATCGGTGACCGGGCCTTCGCCCGGGCGGACCTCGCCGCCGTCGGGGGCCTGTTCGGCGAGGACGTCTCCGAGCTCGACGAGCTGACCAAGGACCTGCCCGCCACCCTGCAGGGCGCGCTGAAGGGCAAGTGGGTCGCCTTCGACGCGAAGGAACTGGAGAAGGCCGGCGGGTCGGACGCCGCGGGCGGCGGCGCCTCCCCCACCCCGACGGTCGACCCCAAGCTCGAGGACGGGCTGGCCGCGTCGCTGAAGGACATCCTCAACCACGACCTGTCCTTCGAGGACAAGGGCAAGCAGGACGGCAAGGAGCGAATCACCGTCACCGCCCCGGCGCGCAAGCTGGCGGACGACCTGCTGAAGGCCTTCGAGCCGCTCGCCAAGGAGGTCCCGGAGCTCGGCAAGCTGCCGAAGACCGCCCCGACGGAGGTGCCGGACCGCAACCTGGCGCTGGACGTCTACCTCGACGGCGGCGCGCTGTCCGCGGTGACCTTCGACCTCGCCCAGCTGGACGCGAAGGCCGGCACCGGTACGCCCCTGCCGCTGCGGATCGCGTTCGGCAAGGACGCGCCGGCGGTCCAGGCGCCCGCCGACGCCACCACGATCACCTCGGACGACATCGCCGGCCTCCTCGGCGGGTTCGCCGGCGGCCTGCTGGGCTCCGGCTTCGACGGCACCGGCCTCGACGGCACCGGCGCCGGCTCGGGTGAGCCGGGTCAGCCGGGTGAGGCGGCCACGCCGCTCACCGACGCCCAGGTCAAGGAGCTGACCGCCGGCGGCGCCATGAACGAGGAGCAGGTCCGGCTCTACAACAAGCTGGGCCTGAGCTACCAGGACATCAAGGACCTCGCCACCATGGGTTCCTGACCGTGAACCCCCCGCCGCCGGGCGTCCGTCTCCTTCACTGAGGGGGCCGTCCGTCGGCGGGCGGCCTCGGTCAGGACCGACTGAGGAGTGTCCGTGAAGCAGATCAAGACCGCGGTGGCCGCCGCCGTGCTCGCCGGTGTCGCGGTGACCGCGGTGCCCGCCACGGCCACGGCGGCGCCCGTCGTCGCCGCGACGGAGCCGATGCACTGCGTCAGCCCGGCCTGGGGCGGGGAGTACCTCTGCGGCGGCGAGTACGGCTCGCCCGGCATCATCGAGTACGCCTACCGGGACGGCCGCCGGCAGGTGTTCGTCATCGGCACCGACCACGCCGTGTGGACGCGTTCGAGCAGCACGTCCGGCAAGAAGGGCTCCTGGTCGTCCCTGGGCGGCTACCTGATCGGCGGGGTCGGCATCACCGCCTCCGACATGGGCAACGGCCGGTTCGAGATCGCCGCCCGGGGCACCGACTACAACCTCTGGGCACGGCGCCACGCCTCGGACGGCAGCTGGTCCGCCTGGGCCCGGATCTCCTAGCGGGGAACAGGTCCGCCGGGCGGCCGGGGAAGCGACCCCGGATCCGCCCGGCGGACCTCCGCGGAGCGCCCTCGCTACGCCGTCGGCAGGTCGAGGACGTCCTCCAGCGGCCGGCGCGGCGTGGCGGCCCCGGGCGGCCCGTAGCCCACCCGCAGCACCAGCTGGACGTGCCCGGGCCCCTCGACGGGGTCGCGCAGGCGCCAGCGCAGATCCGGCCATTCGACCGCCTGGTGCCACACTGTCAGCCGCAGCCCGTGCACGGTGGCCAGCAGCCAGACCCGCTCCAGCGCCTGCCCGGTGCACAGCCAGTCGGCCGGGCCGTCCCCGGTGGTCGCGAGCGTGCACAGCTGGGGCAGCGCCTCGAAGCGCTGGGAGGGCTGCGACGGCCCCTCGTGGTGCGGCGGGCGCCCGGCGAACTCGCGCATCGGCACCCGGGCGTCGTGGTCCTGCGGGCCGAGCACGGCGTACGGCAGGCCGTCGGCGGCGGTGCCCGCGTCGGACCGCAGCCAGGAACGGGTCTCGGCCTGCCGGTCCGGGTCGTGGGCGATCCGGTCCTCGGCCTCGACGGTGACCTCCAGCACCCGGCGCACCCCGGCCTCCTCCAGCACCGCGAGCGCCACGCCCTCCTCCCGCGCGGCCGCGATCAGCTCCGCGGCGACCGTCTCGGGGACGTCGCGGTTGGTGAACGGCTGGCGGCTGGAGTGGCGCTCGGCGATCGCCGGGTAGAGGTCCCGTCCGAACGGCCCGTGCCCGTCCGCCGGGAGGGCTCCCCCGGCGGCGGGGACGGCGAGGTCGAGGATCGCCAGCAGCCGCGGGTCGGCCGGGTCCGGGAGCAGCCGGACGGAGGCCTCCCGGCCGAGTCGCGCGGAGGCGACCCGGAGGTTGAACAGGGCGGCGCCCGCCGCGACGTGCAGGGCCGCGCCGTTGGCGTCCGCGAGCGGGACGGAGCGGTCCGGGTCGGCGAGCACCTCCACCCCGCCCCCGTCCGGGGTGGGACGGAACCGCCACGGCTGGCTGTTGTGCAGCGAGGGCGCGGCGCCACCGGCGGCGGCGAGCAGCCGCAGGTCGGCCGGAGTGAGGGCTGCCTGGGTCATGGTGATCCTCTCCTTGCCTCGACGCTCCGGAGCCGGTCGCCACGGCCGGCACGGACACGAGTCCCGGTACTCCCGAGGGTGCGCCGGGCCGGCCGGCGGCGACAGGGTCCAACGGCCCGGATGCCGCCGGCGGCCGGCCCGACCGTACGGGGCGGCGGACCGCCCCCGGGTCAGTCGTGCGGGACGACCGCCACCGGCGCCTGGGCGTGGTGCAGCACGGCGTGGGCGACGCGGCCCAGCCGGGGTCCGAGGTCGAGGGGGCGGCGACGGCGGCCGACCACGACCAGGCCGGCGCCGGCGGAGTCCTCGACCAGGGTGCGGGCGGCGCCGAGCCGGACCTGCTGGACGACCTCGACCTCGGGGTGGCGCTCGCGGTGCGCGGCGAGGGCGGCGGCCAGCGACTTCTCCTCCGCCGCCTGGAGCTGGGCCATCTCGACACCGGACGGCAGGAAGCCGACCACCGCGAAGGCGGGCGGCAGGTCCCAGCCGTGGACGGCGCGGATCCGGGCGCCGCGCAGGGCGGCCTCCCGGAAGGCGAAGTCGAGCACCGCGTCGTCGGGCGCGGTGGCGTCCACGCCGACCACCACCTCGGGCACCGCCGGCGCCTCGCCGGGCGCGTCCGCCGCCGTGTCCGCCGCCTCGGCCGGCTCGGTCGGCTCGGTCGGCCGGACGACCACCACCGGCACGGCCGCACGGGCGGCGACCGCCATGCTCACCGAGCCGAGCAGCAGTCCGGTGAAGCCGCCCAGTCCGCGCGAGCCGAGCACCAGCAGGCCGGCGTCCTCGGCGGCGGCGACCATGCCGTCCACGGCGGCGTCCAGCACCACGTCGGTCCGGACGGTCAGGCCGGGGTGCCGGGCCTGGACGTCCTCGGCCACGGCGGCCAGCATCCGCTGGGCGGCGACCGGCAGGTCCTCGGGGTCGGCGAACGCGGCGCGGCCGTCGGTCAGCCAGGGCCAGGCGTGCAGCAGTCGCAGCGGGGCCCCGCGCCGCAGCGCCTCCTCGGCGGCCCAGTGGGCGGCGGCGGTGCTCTCGGGCGATCCGTCGACTCCGGCCAGGACTGCGGGCGTCATGGGAGGTTCCTTCCGCTGCTGGCCCGCCGCACGGGGCGGGCCTTCGGGGTGGCTGCCGGTTCGGTCGGCCGGGGTGCGCTGACGCACCGTCGGCCCCTGGTCACCACCCTGGTCCCGGGCCGCGGCGCCCGCCAGAGGCCGCAGGGCCCTTCGGCCAGGGCCGTAGGTCCCGTGGACCGTCCGCAGGGATGGCGCGAACAGCGCGCAACCGGCGCGCGAGTGGCCGGTTGCACCCCGTCCGGCGCGTTCATGACCGACCCCGGCGTTTCGCGCACATGCCTGCGGCACTAACGTGAATCCGGCAATCCGACCGGTCGGCCGACCGGGATCGGACCCGGACCAGCAGCACGGAACCACGAGGAGGACGCCGGTGGGCGGCGCGGAGGACACGCGGGCGGGCACCGGCGGAGACCAGCGCGGACGGGCGGACGACGCCCCGCCGCCCGGCTGCCCGGCCCACGCGGGGACGGCGCTCACGGGCACGGTGGAGCCCGCGCCCGCACCGGCGGCGCGCGCCAAGGTCGCGCACGCCGCCCCGCCCGCCTCCGCCGCCCCCGGCGGCCCGCGGATCCCGCAGCTGCGCCTGGACGAGTTGCTGGAGGAGCTCCAGTGGCGGATCGACGCGGCGCGCGGCACCCGGGACCGGGTGCACAGCCTGCTGGAGGCGGTACTCGCGGTCGGCCGCGAGCTGGACCTCTCCCAGGCGCTGCACCGCATCGTCGAGGCCGCCGCCGACCTGGTCGACGCCCGCTACGCGGCGCTCGGCGTGATCGGCGCGGACGGCTACACGCTCTCCCAGTTCCTGACCGTCGGCCTCACCCAGGAGGAGATCGACGCGATCGGCCCGCCACCGACCGGCCAGGGCATCCTCGGCGAGCTGATCCGCGACCCGCAGCCGCTGCGCTGCCCGGTGCTCTCCGAGCACCCGGCCTCGGTGGGCTTCCCGCCGAACCACCCGCCGATGCACACCTTCCTCGGGGTGCCGGTCCGGGTGCGCGGCGAGGTGTTCGGCAACCTCTACCTGACCGACAAGCGCGGCGGCCTGGACTTCGACGCGGACGACGAGGCGGTCATCTCGACGCTCGCGGTGGCCGCCGGGGTCGCGATCGACAACGCCCGGCTGTACGAGGAGGCCCACCGCCAGCAGCGCTGGCTGCGGGCGAGCGCCGAGATCACCCGCAGCCTGCTGTCGGGCGCGCCCCGGCTGGAGGTCGTGGAGCTGATCGCGCGCCGGGCCCAGGAGATCGCGGGCGCCGAGCTGGCGGACGTCTCGGTGGCGCTGGCCGAACCGGGCGAGCGGGCGGCCGAGCTGACCGTCGAGGTGGCGCTGGGCGGCCGGGCGGAGGCCCGGCTCGGGGTGACGGTGCCGGTGGACGGCACGCTGTCCGGCGCCGCGTACGCCTCGGGCTCGCCGGTGACCAGTGACGAGCTGGAGCACGACCGGCGGTTCCCGGCCGGTCCGCCCGGGCGGTTCACAGGGCTGGGGCCGGCCGTGGCGGTGCCGCTGGGCACCGGCGAGGGGTTCGGGCGCGGCGTGCTGCTGCTGGCCCGGGAGAGCGGCCGTCCGCCGTTCACGGCCGAGGAGACGGGTCCGCTGCTGGGCTTCGCCGACCAGGCCGCGCTCGCCCTGGAGCTGGCCGAGCGGCGGCGGGACGCCGAGCAGCTGACCCTCCTGGAGGACCGCGACCGGATCGCCCGGGACCTGCACGACCTGGCCATCCAGCGACTGTTCGCGACCGGTATGACGCTGCAGAGCGCGGGCCGGCTGATCGAGAGCCAGAGCGCGGCCGACCGGGTGAGTCGGGCGGTCGCGGACCTGGACGAGACCATCAAGATCATCCGCTCGACCATCTTCGGCCTGCGCGCCCACAGCGAGCCGGACCGGGGGCTGCGCGCCCGCGCCACCCGGGTCGTCGGCGAGGCGCAGGCCACCCTCGGCTTCGCGCCCCGGCTCAGCATGGAGGGCCTGCTGGACACCGACGTGCCGCAGGAGCTCGCCGAGCACGTGATGGCGGTGCTCGGCGAGGCGCTGAGCAACGCCGCCCGGCACGCCCGCGCGGGCCGGGTCGAGGTGGCGCTGCGCGCGGCCGGCGGGACGGTGACGCTCACCGTGACCGACGACGGCGTGGGCGTGCCCGCCGGCGGCCGCCGCAGCGGCCTGCGCAACCTCGCCGAGCGCGCCGAGCGGGCGGGCGGCAGCTTCGAGCTGCTCCCGGCCGAGGGCGGCGGCACCCGGCTGGTCTGGCAGGCCCCGCTGGGCGTCTGACCGGCCCGGCCTCCCCCGCCGGGCCCCGCGCCGCGGACGGCGCGGGGCCTCAGGACGGATCGGGCGCCAGGTGCCGGCCGACGACCAGTTCGGGGGCGATCCGGATCTCCGCGCGGGTACCGGGCGCCGGGGACGGCCGGCGGACCTCGGCGCGGCCGAGGACCGTGACGCACCAGCCGGTGCCGTCGCGGCCGTCCACCTCGTCGGCCTCGAAGGCGATCACCGCGCCCTCCACGGCGCGGGCCAGTTCGGAATCGGCCGCCGTGGAGAGCAGGACACCGCCGAGCGGGTCCAGCCGGAAGCGGACCGGGAGGACGGCGGGCAGCGCGCCGACGGTGTAGACCACGCGGCCCACTCCCGTACGGCCCAGCAGCTCCAGCGCCCTGGTCTCGTCGAGTTCCCGCGGGTGGCGGGGCTGCGGCCGGACCCGTGGCTCGACCTGCACGGACGCGGCTTCAGGATCGGCGTTCATAACACCGATCGTCGCCCGCCGGGCCCGGACCGGGCGAGGGCCGATGGTCCCGCCGAGAGTCCCACCCGGCCTACGGCGAACGTCCCTGGCGTGAACGGAAGAGAACGGGAACGATCCGGACCGGACGGGAACGAACGGACACCCGGGGGCCCGGACGGCGGACGGCCCCGGTCACCGCAGGCGGGCGGGCGACCGGGGCCGGGTACGGGGGGCGACGGCGTCAGCCGCGCGGGCCGTGGCCGAGGATGCGCGGATGGTGGGACCGGTCGGCGGCCGACTGGCGCAGCTCGGTGGCGATCAGCGCCGCCTGCACCCGTCGCTCCACGCCGAGCTTGGCGAGCAGCCGGGAGACGTGGTTCTTGACCGTCTTCTCGGCCAGGAAGAGCCGTTCGCCGATCTGCCGGTTGGTCAGTCCCTCGCCGATCAGCGCCAGCACCTCCTGCTCGCGGGCGGTCAGCTCCGGGCCGCCGCCGGACGGCTGCTCGGGCTCGGCCTCGCTGCGCAGCCGGTTGAGCAGCCGGGTCGCCGCGCCGGGGTCCAGCATCGAACGGCCGGAGGCGACCGTGCGCACGGCGGCGATCAGGTCGGTGCCGCTGATCTGCTTGAGCACATAGCCGGCGGCGCCCGCCATCACGGCGTCGAGCAGGGCCTCCTCGTCGTCGAAGGAGGTGAGCATCAGGCAGGCGAGGTCGGGCATCCGGGAGCGCAGCTCGCGGCAGACGGCCACGCCGTCGCCGTCGCCGAGCCGCACGTCCAGGACGGCGACGTCCGGGCGCAGCGCCGGGATGCGGACCAGGGCCTGCTCGGCGGTGCCGGCCTCGCCGACCACCTCCAGGTCGGGCTCGCCGTCCAGCAGGTCGTGCACGCCGCGGCGCACCACCTCGTGGTCGTCCAGCAGGAACACCCTGACCGGTGCCGGCGTCTCGGTCCCGGTCGTCTCGCTCGCCATGTCGCGGCTCCACCCTCTCCGTGCCCGGCACACCACACGCCGGGTCCATCGCATCATGCCCCACCACCCGGGCCCCGCCCAGGGCCGAACGGCCCCATTCGGCTCGCCGGCGCTACCGGTCCCGGAGGGCTCCGAGCACCCGCTCGACCGCGCCGAAGGCCACCGCGCTGTCCAGCGGGTTGGAGTAGGTGCGCGACCAGGTGATCAGTCCGCCGCGCACCCGGGCGAACACCACCATGTCGAGGGTGAAGCGCTTGCCGGTGGCCAGGACCTCGCCGTGCAGGCGGTACTCGGCGACGGCCAGCTCGGGGTCGGTGGTGCCGTGCACGCTGACCCGGTCCACGGCGTCGAAGCGCTGCATCGCCGCGCCGCGCCGCAGGTGCTCGACGAAGGCCTCCCGGCCGGGCCGCTGCGGGGGCACGCCGGGCAGCAGGTAGGGCAGTTCGAAGACGGAGTCGGTGGTGACCAGCTCGGCCACCGCCGGGTCGGGGCCCTTGCCCATGAGCTGGACGAACTGCTCCAGCACCTCGCTCGGGGAGGCGGTGGCGGTCATCGGACGCTCCTCTCGACGGGCCGGGGCGGCACCCCGGTCTCCTGATTGACATCCGGACCGGCCTCGGCTCAGCAAGGGTACGGCGAAAGAGGACTGACTGTCGGTCAGATGCGGTGCCGGCGGGCGTTGCCGAGACCGATGAGCAGGAAGGCGGTGGAGACCGCGACCGCGCTGCCCGCGGCGGCGGCCAGCCGGGGGGCGAGCGGGCCGCCGCCGGAGAGCAGGATGGAGGCGGCGCCGAGCGAGGCGACGGCCAGGCCGACGAGCAGCCAGCCGAGCAGGGCCCGGGGCGAGGGGCGCACCGGCAGCGGCGCGGTGTTCGGGTCGATCAGGGCCCAGCGCACGGCTTCCTCGCGCTGTTCGGTCCGGCTCTGGAGGTGGGCGCGGACCCGCAGCAGGACGCCGGCGACCAGGCCGGCGAGCGCGATCTGGGCGGCGGGCTGCCAGGCGGGGACGGCCAGCAGCAGGCCGCCGGCCAGGGCCAGGCAGGCCCACCAGGTCACGCAGGCGGCCGCGGCGGTGCGGGCCGAGCGGGGGCGGTCCTCGGCGGCCTGGAGGTCGGCGATGGCGGGCAGGTACCAGACGCAGCCGGACGCGGTGATCGCGGCGGTGCCGATGGCCAGGACGATGTGGGACATGGTGCCGTGCACTCCTCAAGCCTCGGGCGGTTCGGAGGGAGCCGCTCCCGCCCGCCCGGGGGCGACGCGCGGGCGGGAGCGGCGTTCTGGGGGCCGGGGCCCACGAGGGGCGTCGGCCTTTCAGCGGTCGGTCGTCAGGGTTCGGTCGTCAGCGGTCGGTCGCCGCCGTCAGCCGCCGTCAGCCGCCGTCGTCCGGACGGCCGGACGCGGCGCCGCCGTCGAGCGCGTGGGCGCGGCGCGACCTCGGCTCGTCGTAGGCGGCGGGGACGACCCCGGCCAGGTGCTTGGCGCGCTCACCGTTGTGGTCCAGGTAGTCGCGGGCGGCGATCTCCGGGTGGTGCAGGTCGAACGCCGGGGACTCGGAGCGGATCCGCGGCAGGGTGACGAAGTTGTGCCGCGGCGGCGGGCAGGAGGTGGCCCACTCCAGGGAGCGGCCCCAGCCCCACGGGTCGTCGACGGTGACCTTCTCGCCGTACTTGGCGGTCTTCCAGACGTTGTAGAGGAACGGCAGGAGGGACAGGCCCAGCAGGAAGGAGCCGATGGTGGACACCGTGTTGAGCGTGGTGAAGCCGTCGGAGGCCAGGTAGTCGGCGTAGCGGCGGGGCATGCCCTCGGCGCCGAGCCAGTGCTGGACCAGGAAGGTGGAGTGGAACCCGACGGTCAGCGTCCAGAAGCAGATCCGGCCGAGCCGCTCGTCGAGCATCTTGCCGGTCATCTTGGGCCACCAGAAGTGGAACCCGGCGAACATCGCGTACACCACGGTGCCGAACAGCGTGTAGTGGAAGTGCGCGACGACGAAGTAGGAGTCGGAGACGTGGAAGTCGATCGGGGGGGCGGCGAGCAGCACACCGGTCAGGCCGCCGAACAGGAAGGTGACCAGGAAGCCGACGGTCCAGAGCATCGGTGTCTCGAAGCTCAGTGAGCCCTTCCACATGGTGCCGACCCAGTTGAAGAACTTCACGCCGGTGGGCACCGCGATCAGGAAGGTCATGAACGAGAAGAACGGCAGCAGCACTTGTCCGGTGACGTACATGTGGTGCGCCCACACCGTGACCGAGAGGCCGGCGATGGCGACGGTCGCGGCGATCAGGCCTCCGTAGCCGAACATCGGCTTGCGGCTGAACACCGGGATGACCTCGGAGACGATGCCGAAGAACGGCAGCGCCAGGATGTACACCTCGGGATGGCCGAAGAACCAGAACAGGTGTTGCCAGAGCATGGCCCCGCCGGAGGACGGGTCGAAGACGTGCGAGCCGAACTTGCGGTCGCACTCCAGGGCCAGCAGCGCGGCGGCCAGCACCGGGAAGACCAGCAGCACCAGGACCGAGGTGAGCAGGACGTTCCAGCAGAAGATGGACATCCGGAACATGGTCAGGCCCGGGGCCCGCATGCAGATGATCGTGGTGATGAAGTTGACCGCGCCGAGGATGGAGCCGAAGCCGGAGAGCGTGACGCCCATGATCCACATGTCGGCGCCGACGCCGGGCGAGTGGATCGCGTCGGACAGCGGCGCGTAGAGGAACCAGCCGAAGTCGGCGGCGCCCTGGGGGGTGGCGAAGCCGGCGGCCGCGATCAGCGAGCCGAACATGAACAGCCAGTAGGCCAGCATGTTCAGGCGCGGGAAGGCGACGTCGGGGGCGCCGATCTGCAGCGGCATGATCCAGTTGGCGAAGCCGGTGAACAGCGGCATCGCGAACAGCAGCAGCATCACCGAACCGTGCATGGTGAACGCCTGGTTGAACTGCTCATTGGAGAGGATCTGCGTCCCCGGCCGGGCGAGTTCGGCGCGCATGACCAGGGCGAGGATGCCGCCGATCAGGAAGAAACCGAACGACGACACCAGGTACATGGTGCCGATCGTCTTGTGGTCGGTGGTCGTCAGCAGCCGGACCAGGGACGAGCCGGGTCGTTTGACCCGTGCCCGCCCCGGTCGGGCGGCCGACGGCGGCAGCGCGCTGTCGCCCTGTGCCTCGATGGCGCTCAAGGACGCACTCCTTCGAAACTTTCTGCGGATGGATGGCGATCCATGATCGGAACCCTCCACCCGTGCGCCCTAGGGCCGTTGGACCCAGCGGGCCCGGGCCGGTGGGCCTCGGATCCGGGCCCTCGGGCGGGACCACTGTCCGCCCGGCCGCCCGGCCCGCCGCGGCCGGCCCCGGGTACGACGAAGAACCGGCGCGGCCGGGAGAGTTGACGTTCTCCCGGCCGCGCCGGCGGGGCGCGGAACGGTTCTTCCGCGCCGGGGTCCCGGTCCGCCGGACGTCCCGCCCGGGAAGGGGGCGTCCGGGGACCGGGACCCGGATCGGGGCCCGCGTCGGGGCGGATCACGGACCCCGGGCCGGGAGGCGGCCGCGGTGCTCGGCGGCGGCCGTGCTCAGGAGGCGGCGGCCGTGCCCGCGATGAGCCGGTAGCCGGCCACCAGGTCGGGCTGGATGGCCACCGTGTGGTCCATCGAGGCGTTCACCCAGGGGCTCAACAGGGCGCGGTAGCGGGCCAGTCGGGCGGGGTCGGTGACCGGACGGGCGAAGCCGGTGACCACCACGCTCCAGCCGAGCCGGGTCACCGGGTCGATCGCGTCGGCCTCGTAGGCGACCACCACACCGGTGTCCTCGCTGCCCGCCGCGGCCGCGGTCAGCGCGGCGCCGTCGTGCGTGCGGATCACGATGGTGTCGTCGACCAGGAGGTGGTTGACCGGGCGGATCGCGGGCAGCGCCCGCACCGTGAAGACGATCCGGCCGAACGGCGCGCCGCCCAGCAGCCGCAGCGCCTCGGCCCGTTCCAGCGGCACCAGTTCGCGCGGCGGCGCCTCGGCGGGCGGCCGGGGGCGCACCACCGCCGCGGCACGGCGGGCCGGCGGTTGCGACCCGCCGGAGCGGCGCCGCTCGCGCAGCCGGCGGCGCACGGATCCGCCGCTCACGAGGCGGCCGCGATCAGGCCGAGGCCGCCGTCGAAGCGCCGGTAGAGCACCCGGCCGCGTCCCGAGCCCGGCTGGGCGAAGAACAGGTAGGGCAGTTCGGCGGCGGTCAGCCGCCGCACGGCCTGGTCCTCCGTCAGTTCCGGCGCGCCGCACGGGCTGAGGGTGAGCGGGGCGGCCGGACGGGTGGGTGGTCCGGCGGCCACCGTGCGGGCCAGCCGGTAGCCGGTCGGGCCGACCCGGTAGACCACCGCGTCGGTCTCGGTGGCCGGGTCGGTGAACAGGTGGATGTCGAAGTCCATCGCGTCCATGGTGCGGGCGGCGGCGTCCGGCGAGCACCACACCAGCTGGGCCCGCTTGCGCCGGACGATGCGCTGCGGCCAGGCCGGGTACGGGAGTTCGGGGCGCGCCACGGCGGCCTCCGGGCCGGCCGGCGCCGCCGGCCCGGCGGCCGTCAGCAGCGCGCGGGCGCGGGTCCGGCGCGGCCACGGCCGGGGCGTCCAGCCCGAGGTGACGGCGCCCATCCGGGCGCGCAGCCCCTCGGTGAGCCGGTCCAGCGCCTCCCCGAGGTCGGCGGCGGCCTCCTGGACGCGGATCCGCCGGCCGTCCACCTCGGCGTTGACCTGGGTCAGCACGCCCGCCCGGTCCGCCCCGTCCGGGGAGCCCGCCGTGCCGAGCGTGCCGACCCGTACCCGCAGCGACTCCACCAGGGCGTCCGCTCCGCCCACCACGGCGGCGATCCGGGCTCTCGCGTCGGCCGCGAAGCCCCGCGAAATCCCCTCGCACACCCGCACCGTGACCAACTCGCCCACCTCAGGCCTCTTCCCGTTCCGCCACACTCTGGTCCTTCCGCGCCGACCCGCCCCCGGCGGCCCCGCACTGCGGCGCGGCGATCACCATCCCTCCCCGCCATCCCGCTCACAAGGGCCGAACGGCCCCATCGGCCCGCGCCCACCGGCCCCTTCGCCCCCGGAACACCCCGGGAGCCGAACCGCCGTTCACCCGTGGCATCATCGGCCCATGACGGCCCCAGACGACCAGACCGCGTACTGGAACTCCACTGGAACCACCAAGACCTTCGGCCACCCCCTGAACCCCGCCTGGACGGCGGGCCTCGCCCGGGACGCCGCCCTGCTCGACTACGGCTGCGGCTACGGCCGGCTCGCCGGCGAGCTCGCCGCCCTGGGCTTCACCGACGTCGAGGGGGTGGACGTGGCGCCCGAACTGGTCGCCCGCGCCCGCGCCGAACAGCCCGCCGCCCGCTTCACGGTGCTGGCCGACCCGCCGCGGATCGGGCGGCCGGACGCCGCCTACGACGCGGCCTTCCTGTTCGCCGTGCTCACCTGCGTCCCGGACGACGCTGCGCAGCAGGCCCTGGTCGCCGAACTCCACCGGGTGCTGCGCCCGGGCGGCCTGCTCCAGGTCAGCGACTACCTGCTCCAGCCGGACGAGCGCAACCGGGAGCGCTACCGGCGGTTCGAGGCGCGCTACGGCCGCCACGGGGTGTTCGAGACCAGCGACGGCGCGGTCTGCCGCCACCACACCCGGGAGCGGCTGGACGGGCTGTTCGCCCCGCTGTTCGAACCGGTCGACGAACGCGAGCTCGCGGTGCTCACCATGAGCGGCCGCCCGGCGGTGGCGACCCAGCTGCTGCTCACCCGGAGGTAGGGGTCCGTCCCCGCCGATGGGCGGGGGCGGGGCGGATCGTGCGGGCCGGCCGTCACAAAGATGGGGGCCGGTCCCCCATGCCCCGACGGCCGCGTCGACGACAGGATCAGCAGCGAGGGCGGCGCCTTCGACGGCAGCGCGGCCCTCTCCCGGCATCGGAGGTGCGGTGGTGGCAGAGGTGGACGCCGTGCGCAGCACGCGCCTCGACGGGGGCGCCGGACCGGTTCAGGGCCCGGTCGCAGCGGCGGTCCCCTCGGCCACACCGTTCCCGCACACTCCGATGCCCGGCGACTTCCCCGCCCGGACTCCCCGCTCCCACCCCGGTCGGCTCCGGTCCCCCCGTGCCGGCGGCCCCCCGTGGTGGGAGCGGGGCCTGACCCCGGGTCGGCCGGTGCCCGCCGCCCGCCCGGACTGGGCCGCCTTCACCGAGGCCGCGGTGGCCGCAGCGCCGGTGCGCCCGATGGTGCCGCGCGCCGCCTACCCGGGCCTGAGCGGCTTCGCGCTCGTCCTGCAGCCCTTCGCCGACCGCGCGCAGGTGCGGCTGCTGACCGCGCTCTCCCCCGCCGTGCGCGCCGCCGACCAGCTGGGCCGGATCGACCTGGCCGCCCTGCGGGCCGAGTTCACCGCGCGGCTGACCGAGCGGCTGGCCCGGATCGCCGCGCGCACCCTGGTGCTGGAGCTCCACACCGCCCGCGGCGCCGGGCGGCTGGCCGGCGGCACCCCGCAGGAGCGGTTCCGCTCGTTCCTCGCGCTCACCGCCCGCCGTGAGGGCCTGGCCGCGCTGCTGCGCGACTACCCGGTCCTGGCCCGGCTGCTGGCCCGCGCCTGCCTGGACGCCGCCGACGCGCACGCCGAGCTGCTCGACCGGTTCACCGCCGACCGGAACCTGCTGGTCGCCGGGCTGCTGCACGGCCGCGACCCGGGCGCGCTGGTCGCCGTCACCGCCGACGCGGGCGACCGCCACCGGCGCGGGCGGGCCGTCGCCGTGCTGCACTTCGCCAACGGCACCGCCGTGGTCCACCGGCCCCGCCCGCCCGCCGCGCACCGGCACTTCAACGCGCTGCTCGGCTGGTACGGCGGGCGGCCCGGGGTGCCCCGGCTGCGCGCGCTGGGCCTGCTCGACCGGGGCACCCACGGCTGGACCGAGTTCGCCGAGGCCCGCCCCTGTCTGACCCGCTTCGACGTCGAGCGCTTCTACCGGCGCCAGGGAGCGCTGCTCGCCCTGCTGCACGTCCTGGACGGCACCGACCTGCACTTCGAGAACCTGGTCGCCTGCGGGGACCAGCCGGTGCTGGTGGACGTCGAGACGCTGTTCCACCCGCCGGCCGGCGGCCCCGTGCCGGCCGAGGACCCGGCGGCCCGCGCGCTCGCCGAGTCCGTCCACCGGGTCGGCCTGCTGCCGCAGCTGCTGCTCGGCGACGACGGCGCGGTGGACGTCTCCGGCATCGGCGGCGGCTGCGGCGGGCGGCGGCTGTCCCCGGTCGACGGCGTGGACTGGGCGGCCGCCGGCACCGACGAGATGCGCCTGGTGCGCCGCCCCCGCCCGTTCGGCGAGGCGCACAACCGGCCCCGGCTGGGCGGCGCGCCGGTCGAACCGGCCGAGCACACCGAGGCGCTGGTGGCCGGCTTCCGCGCCGGGTACACCGCGCTCGCCGAGGGCCGGGGCGAACTCCTCGGCCCGCGCGGGCTGTTGCGCTCCTTCGCGGACGCCGAGGTGCGGGTGGTGCCGCGAGCCACCCGGGTCTACGCCCGGCTGCTCGACGAGTCCACCCACCCGGACGTGCTGCGCGAGGCGGGCGCCCGGCAGGCCGTGCTCGACCTGCTGCGCACCGACGCGGTCGACGACCCGGGGCGCCCCGGGCTGGCCGACCACGAGGTCGCCGACCTGTGGACCGGCGACGTCCCGCTGTTCACCGCGCGGCCCGGTTCGCGCGACCTGTGGACCTCCGACGGCCGCCGGCTGCCGGGCGAACTGGTCGAGCCGGGGCTGGCCCGGGTCGAGGCCAAGCTCGCCGCGCTCGGCGCCGTCGACCGCAAGGACCAGGAGTGGATCGTCCGCGCGGCCATGGCGGGCGCCGCCGGCACCCCCGCCCACCGGCCGGGCCGCCCGGTGCCCGAGAACGTCTGGGCCACCGCGCCCGAGCCGGAGCAGCTGCTGGCCGCCGCCCGGGGCCTCGGCGACCAGCTGGTCGCCGCCGCCTACCAGGGGCGCTCCCGCACCAACTGGCTGGGGATGGAGCTGCTCGCCGACCGCTACTGGCGGGTGCGGCCGCTCGGCGCGGACCTGGCCGGCGGCTACACCGGCACGGCGCTGTTCCTCGCCCAGCTCGCCGCGCTCACCGGGACCGAGCGCTACGCCGAGGTCGCCCGCCGGGCCCTGGCGCCCGTCCCCGGGCTGTTCGACGCGCTGGCCGCCCACCCCGACCACCCGGCCGCCGTCGGCTCCGGCGCCTTCGCCGGCCTCGGCGGCATCGCCTACGCGCTCACCGAACTCGCCCGGCTGCTCGGCGATCCGCTGGTCGCGGCGTGGGCCGGCCCGGCGGTGGCGCTCACGGCGGCGGCCGCCGAGCGCGAGGAGGACCCCGGGGTGCACAGCGGCACCGCCGGCGGGCTCGCCGCGCTGCTGGCCGTGCACGCGGCGGGCGCCGACGGGCAGCCGGGCGCCGACGGGCGGCCGG
>NZ_JBEOSF010000023.1:0-120716 GCF_040302725.1 Kitasatospora sp. NPDC097605
CGGTTACATTCCGAACCCGGAAGCTAAGCCTCACAGCGCCGATGGTACTGCAGGGGGGACCCTGTGGGAGAGTAGGACGCCGCCGAACAAATTTTAGAAAGAACCCCCGCCGGTTATCCGGCGGGGGTTCTTTGCGTTTCCGGGTCAGAGGGCGAGCTTGAAGCCGACATGGGAGGGGACGAAGCCGAGGCGCTCGTAGAAGCGGTGTGCGTCGGTGCGGGTCACGTCGGAGGTGAGCTGGACCAGTTCGGCGTCGAGTTCGCGGGAGCGGTCGATCGCCCACTGGATGAGGTCGGTGCCCAGACCGGTGCCGCGTTCGTCGGCGTGGATGCGGACGGCCTCGATGACGGTGCGGGTCGAGCCCTTCCGGGAGAGGCCGGGGACGACGGTCAGCTGCAGGGTGCCGATCGTCCGGCTGGCGCGTTCGGCGACGACCAGGTGCTGGTGCGGGTCGCCGTCGATGCGTGCGAAGGCGGTGCGGTAGGGCGTGAGGTCGTCGGGGCTCTCCCGGGTCGCGCCCAGCGGGTCGTCGGCGAGCATGGCGACGATGGCCGGCAGGTCCTCGTCGGTCGCCCTGCGGATGATCAGATCGTTCATGGTCACACCCTAGGCGGCCCCTGGAAGCCCCCTGGCGGCCCTACCGGGATGACCTGGCGTCATGTGCCCGGCGGAGGGCTGGTGATGACCGCGAAGACCGCTCCGTGCGGGTCGACGAGCCGGCCGAGCCGGCCGACGCCGTGGACGTCCGTCGCGGGGATCCGGACGGTGGCGCCGAGGCGTTCCGCGGTGGCGAGGCGGGCGTCGACGTCGGGGACCTCGAAGTAGGGGAGCCAGTGCGAGGCGGTGCCGGTGGCGGTGTGTTCCGGGCTGAGCTGCATGATCCCCCCGTGGGCGTCCTCCGTGCCGCCGCCGGCCGGCGTGAGGACGGTGTACCGGGCCTCGCCGATCGGGACGTCCTGTTCCTGCCAGGCGAAGACGGTGCGGTAGAAGGACTTGGCCGCCTCGGCGTCGACGCTGTGGCACTCCGTCCAGCAGAGGCTGCCGGGCTCGGTGACGGTGTCCAGGCCGCGGACGTCGTGCGGCTGCCAGACCGCGAAGTCGGCGCCGGTGGGGTCGGTGTAGCCGGCCATCCGGCCGCTGGTGAAGACGTTGAACGGCGGGAAGCGGACCAGGCCGCCGGCCTCCCGGACCAGCTCCGTGGTGCGGTCGGCGTCCAGGGTGCGGAAGTAGACGGTCCAGGCGGGGCGGGCGTGGGAGTCGGTGAACGGGCCGAGCGCGGCGACCGTCCGGCCGTCCTGCTGGAAGAAGCCGTAGCCGCCGGCCTCGGGACCGGCCGAGGCGTAGGTCCAGTCGAACACCGCCGTGTAGAAGGCGACCGAGGCCGCGGTGTCCGGACTGGTGAGGTCGAGCCAGTCGGGGGAGCCGGGACGGTAGGCGGTGCTGAGCATGGCGTGCTGCCCTTCGACGGCGTTCCTGCCCCTCCCTGGTCCCTCCAGCGTGGCACCCGGGCCCCCGGTGTCGCACCCGGACGGTACGGTGCGTAGCGGAAGTCGTCCCGCACGGTGAAGGGGGCCCGGTGGCCAGGCAGACGGAGGCGGCCGCGCCGCCGCGGCAACTCGCCCAGGTCGAGGGCGTGCTGGAGCGGATCACCTACGCGAACGAGGAGACCGGCTACACGGTGGCCCGGGTCGACACCGGGCGCGGCGGCAACGACCTGCTGACCGTGGTGGGCGCGCTGCTCGGCGCGCAGCCGGGGGAGTCGCTGCGGCTGCACGGGCGGTGGGGCTCGCACCCGCAGTACGGGCGGCAGTTCGTGGTGGAGAACTACACGACGGTGCTGCCGGCGACCGTGCAGGGCATCCAGCGGTACCTGGGGTCGGGCCTGATCAAGGGGATCGGGCCGCGGTTCGCGGAGCGGATCGTGGAGCGCTTCGGGGTGGACACCCTGGAGGTGATCGAGAACGAGCCGGGCCGGCTGATCGAGGTGCCGGGGCTCGGGCCGAAGCGGACGAAGAAGATCGCGGCCGCGTGGGAGGAGCAGAAGGCCATCAAGGAGGTGATGGTCTTCCTGCAGGGGGTCGGGGTCTCGACGTCGCTGGCCGTACGGATCTACAAACAGTACGGGGACGGCTCGATCGGGGTGGTGAAGAACGAGCCGTACCGGCTGGCGTCGGACGTCTGGGGCATCGGCTTCCTCACTGCGGACCGGATCGCGCAGGCCGTGGGGATCCCGCACGACAGCCCGGAGCGGGTCAAAGCGGGGCTGCAGTACGCGCTGTCGCAGAGCAGCGACCAGGGGCACTGCTACCTGCCGGAGGAGCGGCTGATCGCGGACGGGGTGAAGCTGCTCCAGGTGGACGTGGGTCTGGTGATCGACTGCCTGGCGGAGCTGGTGGCGGTCGAGGGGGTGGTGCGCGAGCAGCTGCCGGGGGAGGGCGGTGAGCCGATCACGGCGGTGTACCTGGTGCCGTTCCACCGGGCGGAGATCTCGCTGGCCAACCAGCTGCTGCGGCTGCTGCGGGCGGACACCGACCGGATGCCGTGGTGCGCGGACGTGGACTGGCCGGCGGCGCTGGGCTGGCTGGCGCGGCGGACCGGGACGGAGCTGGCGCCGGAGCAGGAGCAGTCGGTGCGGCTGGCGCTGACCGAGAAGGTCGCGGTGCTGACCGGCGGGCCGGGGTGCGGCAAGTCGTTCACGGTGAAGTCGATCGTGACGCTGGCGCTGGCGAAGCGGGCCAAGGTGGTGCTGGCGGCGCCGACCGGGCGGGCGGCGAAGCGGCTGTCGGAGCTGACCGGGGTGGAGGCCTCGACGGTGCACCGGCTGCTGGAGCTGCGGCCGGGCGGGGACGCCGCGTACGACCGGGACCGGCCGCTGGACGCGGACCTGGTGGTGGTCGACGAGGCGTCGATGCTGGACCTGATCCTGGCGAACAAGCTGGTCAAGGCGGTGGCGCCGGGGGCGCACCTGCTCTTCGTCGGGGACGTCGACCAGCTGCCCTCGGTGGGGGCGGGGGAGGTGCTGCGGGACCTGCTGGCCGAGGACGGGCCGATCCCCTCGGTGCGGCTGACCAGGATCTTCCGGCAGGCCCAGCAGTCGGGGGTGGTGACCAACGCGCACCGGATCAACGAGGGGCTGCCGCCGGTGACCGAGGGCCTGCCGGACTTCTTCCTGTTCGCGGAGGACGACGCGGAGCGCGCGGCGGGGCTGACGGTGGACGTGGTGGCGCGGCGGATCCCGCAGAAGTTCGGCTACGACGCCCGGCGGGACGTCCAGGTGCTGGCGCCGATGCACCGGGGTCCGGCCGGCGCCGGGAACCTCAACACGCTGCTGCAGGCGGCGGTGACGCCGGCCCGGGAGGGGCTGGCGGAGCGTCGGTTCGGCGGGCGGACGTTCCGGGTCGGGGACAAGGTCACGCAGGTCCGCAACAACTACGACAAGGGGCGGAACGGGGTGTTCAACGGCACAGTGGGAGTGGTGACGTCCCTCAGCGTGGACGACCAGCGCCTGACGGTGCTCACCGACGAGGACGAGGAGGTGCCCTACGACTTCGACGAGCTGGACGAGTTGGCGCACGCGTACGCGGTGACGATCCACCGGTCGCAGGGGAGCGAGTATCCCGTGGTGGTGATTCCGGTCACGATGTCCGCGTGGACGATGCTGCAGCGAAATCTGCTCTACACCGCGGTGACCAGGGCCCGGAAACTGGTCGTGCTGGTGGGGTCACGGAAAGCGATCGGGCAGGCGGTCCGCAGTGTCAGCGCAGGTCGGAGGCACGCCGCGCTGGACCACCGGCTTGCGTCTGGATGATTCTCCAAGGGATGGTTGCCTCTATTGTTCTCTTGACGTGAAGAGATTTACGACAGAGCCTGGTGGGGTGCCGATCTTGTCCGGTTCGTACCGGCGGCGGCGGGAGGTTTTGTAGGGGCGGGCCCTTTCGGGTCACCCCGGGTGCGCGGCTGTCCGCCGGATGGGGGATGGTAGAGACAGTCAGGGCACCTTGGAAGAGGATTCATTTCGTCGGTGAGGAAGACGTGAGCGACAACTCGGTAGTACTGCGGTACCAGGACGGCGAGTACGAGTACCCCGTCGTCGAGAGCACTGCGGGCAACGCCGGCTTCGACATCTCGAAGCTGCTCCCGCAGACCGGCCTGGTCACCCTGGACAACGGCTTCGGCAACACCGCCGCCTACAAGTCCGCGATCACCTTCGTGGACGGTGACAACGGCATCCTGCGGTACCGCGGTTACCCGATCGAGCAGCTCGCCGGCAAGGGTGACTTCATCGAGACCGCGTACCTGCTGATCAACGGCGAGCTGCCGGACGCCGGGCAGCTCGCGCAGTTCAACCGCGAGATCACCCAGCACACCCTGCTGCACGAGGACGTCAAGCGCTTCTTCCAGGGCTTCCCGCGGGACGCTCACCCGATGGCGATGCTGTCCTCGGTGGTCGGCGCGCTGTCGACGTTCTACCCGGAGAGCCACAACCCGTTCGACGCGGCCCAGCGCCACCTGTCGACGGTCCGCCTGCTGGCGAAGCTCCCGACCATCGCGGCGTACGCGTACAAGAAGGCGATGGGCCAGCCCTTCGTCTACCCGCGCAACGACCTGAGCTACGTCGAGAACTTCCTGCGGATGACCTTCGCGGTCCCGGCCGAGGACTACGAGCTCAACCCGGTCGTCGTCAACGCGCTCGACAAGCTGCTGATCCTGCACGCGGACCATGAGCAGAACTGCTCGACCTCCACCGTGCGCCTGGTCGGCTCCAGCCACGCCAACCTGTTCGCCTCGATCTCGGCCGGCATCTCGGCGCTGTGGGGCCCGCTGCACGGCGGCGCCAACCAGGCCGTGCTGGAGATGCTGGAGAGCATCCAGAAGGACGGCGGCGACGTCGACGCCTTCATCACGAAGGTGAAGAACAAGGAAGCCGGCGTCAAGCTGATGGGCTTCGGGCACCGGGTCTACAAGGCGTTCGACCCGCGCGCCGCCCAGGTGAAGCTGCTCGCGCACGAGGTCCTCGGCCAGCTCGGCAAGTCCGACGAGCTGCTGGACATCGCGCTCAAGCTGGAGGAGCACGCGCTCAAGGACGACTTCTTCGTCTCGCGCAAGCTCTACCCGAATGTGGACTTCTACACCGGTCTGATCTACCGCGCCATGGGCTTCCCGACCAGCATGTTCACCGTGCTGTTCGCCCTCGGCCGGCTGCCGGGCTGGATCGCCCACTGGCACGAGATGATCAACGACCCGACCAGCCGGATCGGCCGTCCGCGCCAGATCTACACCGGCACCGCGATCCGCGACTACGTCGAGATCGACGCCCGCTGACGCCGACGCGTCCGCACTGACGTCCTGCGCACGCCCTGACACCGTGCCACGAGGGCCCGGCCGCACTCCTGCGGCCGGGCCCTCGCGCTTCTCCACCTGAACGTCCGGCGCACGACTCCGGGGGCGGCTTTGGGCCCGGGACGGCCGCTCAAAGCGTCCCTGGCCCGGCCACACCCCGGCGTCGTGCGCGAAGGCCGCCAACCTCGGCGACCGACCCGGGGCCCGCCGGAGCCCCGTCGGCGGCAGCGGTGGTCGTGCGTCGACGTCGTGCCGTTCGCCACGTCTCAGCCCACCGGAAAAACTGCCGCACTACCAACCTAAGACGTATCAGCCTGTGAGAAGTTACGCCGGGGGGGTGTGAGCTGCCTCTCGCCACGCTCCGTGTGCGTGCCGTGCCGCCCCCATACCACACCTTCCAGCGGGCGCGACGTCACCCTCCCCGCAGTCACGGCAACCGAGCGTGATAGGAATCGTGGCATTCCGGTACGGACCGTCCCGCACCTTGCAGCGTGGCGGCGGAGCTGGGGAGGGAGTGCGCAGATGACCAGGAACGTGGTTGTCACCGGCGGTGGCACGGGGATCGGGTACGAGGTGGCACGGCGGTTCGCCGAGGCGGGCGAACAGGTCGTGATCGTCGCCCGTCGGCGGGCGGTGCTGGAGGAAGCCGCCGCGGCCCTCGGGCCGAACGTGACCCCGCTGGTCTGCGACCTCGCCGATCCGGACTCCGTGGAGGCCGCGCTGGCCGAGCTGCCGGAGCGGATCGACGTACTGGTGAACAACGCGGGCAGCCGGGAGACCGTGATCGGCGCCGGGCCGCACGCCGTGCTGGCCCGCTGGCGCGGGGACTTCGAGCGCAACGTGCTGACCGCGGTGCTGCTCACCGAGTCGATCCGCGACCGGCTCACCCCGGGCTCCGGCCGGGTGGTCACCATCAGCTCGATCGCCGCCCTGCGCGGGGCCGGCTCGTACGGGGCGGCGAAGGCCTCGCTGCACGCCTGGAACCACTTCCTCGCCGCCCAGCTCGGCACCTCGGGCATCACCGCCAACATCGTGGCGCCGGGGACGGTGGCGGGCACCGAGTTCTTCGGGCCGCGGCTGGACGAGGCGGAGGTCTCCCGGCGGGCGGCCCGGACGCTGCTCGGGCGGATCGGGGAGACCAGCGAGGTGGCGGCGGCGGTCCACTTCCTGGCCTCGCCGGAGGCCGGGTTCATCACCGGCGAGATCCTGCACTGCAACGGCGGCGAGCTGCTCGGCCGCTGAGCTGTCCCGAACCGGGCAGGGCCCGTACCGCGGCTGCGGTACGGGCCCTGCGGCGTTTCCGGGCGCCCGGGGGTCAGGAGGGGCGGAAACGGCGCAGCCGCAGGCTGTTGGTGAGCACGAAGACCGAGGAGAAGGCCATCGTGGCGCCGGCGATCATCGGGTTGAGCAGGCCGGCGGCGGCCAGCGGGATCGCCGCCACGTTGTAGCCGAAGGCCCAGAACAGGTTGCCCCTGATGGTGCCGAGGGTCTTGCGGGAGAGCCGGATGGCGTCGGCGGCCGAGCGCAGGTCGCCGCGGACCAGGGTGAGGTCGGCGGCCTCGATGGCGGCGTCGGTGCCGGTGCCCATGGCGAGGCCGAGGTCGGCCTGGGCGAGCGCGGCGGCGTCGTTGACGCCGTCGCCGACCATCGCGACGACCTTGCCCTCGGCCTGGAGGGTCTCCACGGCGGCGATCTTGTCCTCGGGCAGCACCTCGGCGTACACGTGCGCGGGGTCGATGCCGACCTCGGCGGCGACCGCCTCGGCGACGAGCCGGTTGTCGCCGGTGAGCAGGACCGGGGTGAGCCCGAGGGCGCGCAGTTCGGCGATCGCCTCGGCGCTGGTCGGTTTGACCGCGTCGGCGACCTCCAGCACGGCCCGTGCCTCGCCGTCCCAGCCGACCGCGACGGTGGTCCGTCCGGCGGCCTCGGCGGCGCGCTTGGCCGCGGCGAGCGCGGCGGGCAGCGGCCGGCCGTGCTCGGCGAGCAGGGACTCCCGGCCGGCGACCACGGCGCGGCCCTCGACGACGCCCAGGACGCCGAGGCCGGGGACGTTCTCGAAGCCCTCGACGGCGGGCAGCGGGCCGAGCCGCTCGGCGGCCGCGGCGGCGATGGCGGCGGCGATCGGGTGCTCGGAGGCGTGCTCGACGGCCCCGGCCAGCCGCAGCGCCTGCTCCTCGGTGACGCCCTCGGCGGTGTGCACGCCGTGCAGCGCCATGCTGCCGGTGGTGACGGTGCCGGTCTTGTCCAGGACGACGGTGTCGACCCGGCGGGTGTTCTCCAGCACCTCGGGGCCCTTGATGAGGATGCCGAGCTGGGCGCCGCGGCCGGTGCCGACCATCAGGGCGGTCGGGGTGGCCAGGCCGAGGGCGCACGGGCAGGCGATGATCAGCACGGCGACGGCGGCGGTGAACGCCTCGGTCGCACTGTCGGTGACCAGCAGCCAGGCGACCAGGGTGCCGAGCGCGATGAGGATCACCACGGGCACGAAGACGGCGGAGATCCGGTCGGCGAGCCGCTGGGCGGCGGCCTTGCCGCTCTGCGCCTCCTCGACGAGCGCGGCCATCCGGGCGAGCCGGGTGTCGGCGCCCACCCGGGTGGCCTCGACCACCAGGCGGCCGCCGGCGTTGACGGTGGCGCCGGTGACGGCGTCGCCGACGGCCACCTCCACCGGGACGGACTCGCCGGTGAGCATCGAGGCGTCGACGGCGGAGGCGCCCTCGACCACCACGCCGTCGGTGGCGATCTTCTCGCCGGGGCGGACCACGAACCGCGTCCCCACGGTGAGGTGCTCCACGGGCAGCCGGACCTCGCGGCCGCCCTGCAGCACGGCGACGTCCTTCGCGCCGAGGTCCAGCAGGGCGTGCAGGGCGGCGCCGGCACGGCGCTTGGACCGGGCCTCCAGGTAGCGGCCCAGCAGGATCAGCACGGTGACGGCGGCGGCCGTCTCCAGGTAGAGCATGGACGAGGCGTCGGTGTCGCCGACGGAGAACGAGAACTCGTGGCGCATGCCGGGCATGCCGGCGTCGCCCCAGAACAGGGCCCAGAAGGACCAGCCGAAGGCGGCCAGGGTGCCGAGCGAGACCAGGGTGTCCATGCTCGCCGCGCCGTGCTTGAGGTTGGTCCAGGCGGCGCGGTGGAAGGGCAGGCCGCCGTAGACCACGACGGGGCCGGTGAGGGCGAAGGCGAGCCACTGCCAGTTGGTGAACTGGAGGGAGGGAACCATCGACCAGAGGACCACCGGCAGGCTGAGCACGGCGCTGATGAGCAGCCGGTCGAGCAGCGGGTCGGCCGCCGGCGGGCGGGCGGCGGCGCCGGCGGGGGCCTCGGACTGGGCGGCGGGTACCGGGGGCGGGGGGAGTTCGGCGGTGTAGCCGGTGTTCTCCACGGTGGCGATGAGGTCGGCCACCGTGACGTCCGGGGCGAACTCGACCCGGGCCTTCTCGGTGGCGTAGTTGACGGTGGCCTCGACGCCGGCCATCCGGTTGAGCTTCTTCTCGATCCGGGCGGCGCAGGCCGCGCAGGTCATGCCGCCGATCTGGAGTTCGACGCGCTCGCGGACCGCGGTGGGGCCCTCCTGGCCGGTTATGGCGGTCGCCGTCTCCGGGGAGGTGGAGCCCGAGGTGGAGGTGCTCATGTGCTGATCAGCTCCTAGGGGAGGGCACGGCGGGGGCGGGGTTCGCCGGGCCCCCGCCGCGCGGCGGGGGCTCTCAGGCGGCGCGGCCGACCAGCTCGTAGCCGGCCTCGTCGACGGCGGTGCGCACCTGCTCGTCGTCCAGCGGGGCCGCGGCGGAGACGGTGACCGTGCCGGCCTTGGCGTCGGCCGAGACCTCGGTCACCCCGGCGAGGGCGGAGAGCTCCTTGCTGACCGAGCTCTCGCAGTGTCCGCAGCTCATGCCGGTGACGGTGTAGGTGATGGTGCTGGACATCGGGGCCTCCGGATGGTCGGTACGGCCGCGAGCGTACGCCCGGGCCCGGCTGATAATCCCACCATACCCCTAAGGGGTATTCCGTAGGGGTACGGATCGTGTGGTGTGGATCGCATTCCGGTTCCGCGCCCGGGTGTCGCCCGGGCATCGCCGGTGCGTGCTCCGAGGGCAGAGCGTAGGCGGCCGGACACGCTGCGCTCGAATCCACGCCGTGACATGGGCCGATTCGGCCGCCCGGCGGGCCCCGGGAGGGTGCGGGCGGGGTGCGGGGGGCCGGGGGTGCGCGGGTGGTCGTACTGAACGTCCGTTATGTTCGATATGTGTCACCGATCCGCCGTGCCCAGTCGCCGTCCGTCCCGACCGGCGCGGGGCAGCCGCCGGCCAGGCGGCGCGACGCGCTGCTCGCCGTCGACCTGCTCGACATCCCGTTCCTGCGCCGGGCCGCCCCCGCGCTGATCGCGATCGTGCTGGTCGGGATCGCCGACCTGTACTCCGGCCAGGACCGCTACCTCGCGCCGCTGATGACCGTCGTCCCCAGCGTCGCCGCGCTCACCCTGCGGCCGCTCGAACTGCTCGGCGTCTGCTCGATCGGCCTGCTCGCCGTCTTCGGGCTCAGCCACTACGACCAGGTCGACAACCTCAACGACGTCCGCTTCCTGTGGGGCGCGATGGTCAGCTACCTGGTGCTCACCGCCTTCTCCGCCTGGGTGGCCAGGATCCGGATGCGCCGGGCCGCCGCCTTCGCGGCGGTCAGCTCCGTCGCGGAGGCCGCGCAGCGCGCGCTGCTGCGGCTGCCCGGGCCGGTCGTCGGGCCGCTGCACCTCGCCGTGCGGTACGTCTCCGCCGCCGACGCGTCGAGGATCGGCGGGGACCTCTACTCCGTGCTGGAGACGCCGCACGGCACCCGGGTCGCGGTCGGCGACGTGCGCGGCAAGGGGCTCGGCGCGGTGCAGACGGCCGCCGTGGTGCTCGGCGCCTTCCGGGAGGCCGCGTACGACGAGGCGGGGCTGCGCGGGGTGGCCGCCCGGATCGAGGCCAGCGTCGAGCGGCACGTGCCGGACGGCGAGTTCACCACCGCGCTGTTCGCCGAGTTCCGCCGGCCCGGGGTGGTCCAGCTGCTCCAGTACGGGCACGTGCCGCCGATCCGGGTCGACCAGGACGGGCGGGCGCACATCCTGGACGCGCCCGACCCGTGGGTGCCGCTCGGCCTCGGGCGGCTGGCGGCCGGCGAGCCGAGCACCTGGGACCAGCCGTTCGGGACCGACGACGTGCTGGTGCTGTGCACCGACGGCGTGATCGAGGCCAAGCACCGGCACAGCGGCGTGTTCTACCCGCTCGCCGAGCGGGTCGGCCCGCTGGTGCGGGGTGCGGCCCGCTCCGCGGCGGAGCTGGAGGCGGCGGTCGGGCGGGTCTACGCCGACCTGCTGGCGCACACCGGCGGCGAACTGCGGGACGACGCGCTGCTGCTGCTGATCACCCGCACGGACGCCGCCGCCCGGTAGGAGAGGGCCCGACCCGGCCGGGGCTGCCCGCCCGGCGGTCAGCTTCCGGCTGCTTCGGCCAGGGCGCGGAACAGCAGGGCGGTGGAGGTGGCGCCCGGGTCCTGGTGGCCGATGCTGCGCGGGCCCAGGTAGGAGGCGCGGCCCTTGCGGGCCTGCAGCGGCACGGTGTCCAGGGCGCCCCGCTCGGCGGCCCCGGCCGCGGCCGAGGCGGCCTCCGGCAGGCCGGCGCCGGCGGCCACCGCCGCCCGGTAGGCGTCCAGCGCGGGCGTCCAGGCGTCGACGATGGTCTTGTCGCCCGGCTCGGCCTTGCCGAGCTCCCGCACCGCCCGCAGGCCGGCCGCCAGGGCCTCGCCGAGCCCGGCCGCGTCGGCGGGCGCCTCGCCCGGCTGCGGCAGCGCGGCGCCGATCGCCCGGAACGCCTTGCCGTAGAGCGGGCCGGAGGCGCCGCCGACCTTGGAGATCAGCGTGCCGCCGGTCCTGGTGAGCAGCGCGCCCGGCCCGGCGGGGGCCGGGGCGTCCGGCGCGTCCAGGACGGCCAGCACGGCGGTGAACCCGCGCCGCAGGTTGCTGCCGTGGTCGCCGTCGCCGATCGCGGAGTCCAGCTCGGTGAGTCGCCCGTGCTCCTGCTCGACCGCGGCGGCCAGCGCGCGGACCCAGGCCTCGGCGAGGGGGGTGTCGACGTCCATGTCGGTGCTCCTGTTCCGGCGGTCAGGCGCGCTTGAGCGCGGGGGTGTCCACCGGGGCGTCCCACAGCTCCAGGAGCTGGCTGTCGGCCTTGGTGAGGGTGAGCGAGAAGCCGGCCATGTCCAGGCTGGTCACATAGTTGCCGACCAGGCTGCGGGCCACCGTGATGCCGTGCTCGGCCAGCCGGGCGGCGACCTCGCCGAAGACGATGTACAGCTCCATCAGCGGGGTCCCGCCCAGGCCGTTGACCAGGGCGATCACCTCGTCGCCGGCGGTCAGGTGGTGGTCGGTGAGGACCGTCTCCACCACCTCGGCGACCAGCTCCCGGGCCGGGCGCAGCCGCTCCCGGCGCCGGCCCGGCTCGCCGTGGATGCCGACGCCCACCTCGATCTCGTCCTCGGCCAGCTCGAAGCCGGGCTTGCCCGCCGCCGGGACGGTCGCCGCGGTGAGCGCGATCGCGAACGAGCGGGAGGCCGCGTTGACCCGCTCGCCGAGGGCGGCCACCTCGTCCAGCGGCGCGCCGCGTTCGGCCAGCGCGCCCGCGATCTTCTCCACCAGCACCGTCGCTCCGGTGCCGCGCCGCCCGGCCGTCCAGGTCGAGTCCTCCACCGCGACGTCGTCGTTGACCAGCACCGTGCGGACCTCGACGCCCTCCTCGGCGGCCAGCTCCGCGGCGAGCTCGAAGTTCATCACGTCGCCGGTGTAGTTCTTGACCACGAAGACCACGCCGGCGCCGGAGTCCACGGCCTTGGCGGCGGCCAGCATCTGGTCCGGGACGGGGGAGGTGAAGACCTCGCCGGGGCAGGCGGCGTCCAGCATGCCGGGCCCGACGAAGCCGCCGTGCAGCGGCTCGTGCCCCGATCCGCCGCCGGACACCAGCGCCACCTTGGGCGCCGCCGGCCGCGCGGCCCTGGTGATCACCCGGTTGGCGATGTCCACCGCCAGCTCCGGATGCGCGGCGGCCACCCCGGCCAGCGCGTCCTCCAGGACGGTCTCCGCGGCGTTGATGAGCTTCTTCACGGCGTACGCGCTCCCCTCGGCAGACGGTGCTGACCCGACGCTACGCCAGACGGGGGGTTCGGGCACGGAATCCGACACGCCGAACGGGGGGTCACCCGGGTGGAGCACACCGCCTAGGGTCGGGGGCATGAGCGGATACGTGGGCATCGTCCTGGTCTCGCACAGTGCGGCGCTGGCCGGGGGGTTGAAGGACCTGCTGGCGGAGCTCGCCTCGGACGAGGTGCGGGTGGTGGTGGCCGGCGGGACCGAGGAGGGCGGGCTCGGGACCAGTTACGAGCTGATCGCCCGGGCCGTGGCCGAGGCGGACGGCGGGGCGGGGGTCGCGGTGCTGCCGGACCTCGGGAGCTCGGTGCTGACGGCGGTGACCGTGCTGGAGGACGAGCCGCGCCCGGGCGTGGTGCTGGTCGACGCGCCGTTCGTTGAGGGCGCCGTGGCCGCCGCGGTGACCGCCTCGACCGGGGCGGCGCTGGCCGAGGTGGTGGCGGCGGCCGAGGAGGCGCGCGGCTTCCGCAAGCTCTGAGGGCTCACTTGGCGTCGGCGTAGCACTCCACCACGGCGGTGCTGAGCGGGAACCGCACCGGGGTGTCGCCGAAGACCAGCCGGGCGGCCTCGTCCGCCGCCGCGGCGACCGCCGCCGCCACCTCGTCGGCGTGGTTGGCCGGGGTGTGCACCATCACCTCGTCGTGCTGGAAGAAGACCAGGTGCGGGCGGTCGCCGGGGGTGGCCACCGGGAGTTCGCCGAGCCGGCGGCGCAGCGCGGCCAGCAGGGCCAGCGCCCAGTCGGCGGCGCTGGCCTGGATGACGAAGTTGCGGGTGAACCGGCCGCGGGCGCGGGCCGAGCGGCCGCCGGCGTCGCCCGCCGTCTCGGGTGCCTCGGTGAGGTCCAGGAAGTCGGCCGAGGCGGGCGGGCACGGGCGGCCCAGCCGGGAGGCGACCACGCCGCCGTCCTCGCCGGTGCGGGCGGCCGCCTCGACGTAGCCCATCGCGGCCGGGTAGCGGCTGCGCAGGGTGGCCAGCAGCGGGCCGATGTCGCCGCTGGTCTGGCCGTACATGGCGCCGAGCAGGCCGAGCTTGGCCTTGTCGCGGTCGCCGTGGAAGGCGGTGGCGGCCAGTGCCTCGTAGAGGTCGCCGCCGGCGGCGGTGCGGGCCAGCCCGGTGTCCCGGGAGAGCGCGGCCAGCACCCGGGGCTCCAGCTGGGCGGCGTCGGCGACGACCAGCAGCCAGCCCGGGTCGGCGACCACGGCGCGGCGCAGGATCCGCGGGATCTGCAGCGCGCCGCCGCCCCGGCTGGCCCAGCGGCCGGAGACCACGCCGCCGACCACGTACTCGGGGCGGAACCGGCCGCCGCGCGCCCAGGCGTCCTGCCAGGCCCAGCCGTGCGCGACGTGGATCCGGGACAGCTCCTTGTAGCGGACCAGCAGCCGGGCCGCCGGGTGGTCGATCGTCTTCAGCTCCCAGGAGCGGGTGGAGCCGAGCGGGATGCCGGCGTCGGCGAAGGCGCGCAGCACCTGGCTGTGCGAGTCGGGGTTGAACGGGCGCCCGCCGAGCGCCCGCTGGAGCTCGACGGCGAGTTCGGCGAGCAGCCGGGGCTGGGTGCCGGGCACGGTGGGGCGCGGGCCGAGCAGCTCGGTGAGCAGCCGGTCGTGGACGTCGACGCGCCAGGGCAGGCCGTCGTGGGCCATCTCGGCGGCAGCCAGCGCGCCGGCCGACTCGGCGGCCACCAGCAGCCGGAAGCGGGCGCGGGCGGCCGGGTCGGCGATCGCGGCGAGCCGGCGCTGCTGTTCGGTGTGCACGGCGACCACGGCGGCCAGCGGGTCGGTGCCGGGCGGCAGCTGGAGCCGGTCGGGGGCGAACAGGGTGTCCTGGCCGTCGCCGGCCTCGGCGGAGCCGGACTCGGGCAGGTCGGCGGGGACGGGCAGGCCGTGCAGCCGGGCCCAGCCGGCGCCGAGCGAGCGCGGGGCGCCGAAGCGGCCCTCGTGGGCCAGCAGCAGTGCCTCGGTCAGTCGCAGGTCGTGGCAGCGGGCGAGCCGGTCCGGCAGCCGGGGGAGCAGCGGGGCGTACCCGGAGTCGGCGGCGGCCCACACCCAGCGGGGGTGCTCGGCGGCCTCCCGGGCGGCGACGGCGGCGGCGAGGTCGGGAGCGGCTTCGGGCGGGCCGAGCGGGGCGCCGGCGTCGTCGAGCGGCTGGAGCCGGCCGCCGGGGCCGTGCGGATCGGGGGCGAGGGCGATCCGGGGTGCCATGGGGGGCTCCTCCTCTCGTGCGGACTGCGGTGCGGGCGCTTGTGCTGACGGGGCCGTCCGGGGGCGTACGGCCGGCCGGAGTCGACGGTAGCGGGAGGGTACGACAACCGGAGCCCCGCCGTCCGGCGGCGGGTCCGGGCGGCGGTCCGGCGCGTGCCGCGGCGGGTGCGCCGGGCGTCGGGGGAAAGGGTGTGGGCAGCGCCGATGACAGCGCGTAAGGTCGGCGAAATGACCGAGAACCCGTTCTTCAGGCCCAGCACCCTGGCCTACGAACTGCCGCCGTTCGCCGAGATCCGGCCGGACCACTACCTGCCCGCCTTCGAGCGCGGGATGGCCGAGCAGCTCGCCGAGATCGCCGCGATCACCGCCGACCCGCAGCCGCCGACGGTCGAGAACACCCTGCTGGCGCTGGAGCGCTCGGGGAGGCTGCTGCACCGGGTCAAGGTGGTCTTCGAGAACCACTCCGCCGCCGACACCACCCCCGAGGTCGACCGGATCGATGCCGAGATCAGCCCCCGGCTGGCCGCGCACCGGGACGCGATCCACCTGGACGCCGCGCTGTTCGCCCGGATCGGGGACCTGCACGCCCGCCGCGCCGAGCTGGACCTGGACCCGCAGACGCTGCGGTTGCTGGAGCGCCGGCACACCGCGTTCGTCCGGGCCGGCGCGCTGCTGGGCGCCGAGCAGCAGGACCGGCTGCGCGCGATCAACACCGAACTGGCCGCCGCCTCCTCGGAGTTCCGGCAGAACGTGTCCGCCGACTCGCAGGCCCGGGCGCTGGTGCTGGACTCCGTCGAGCAGCTGGCCGGCCTCTCGGCCGACGAGATCGCGGCCGCCGCCGAGAACGGCCGGGCGCTCGGGCATCCGGACAGGTTCGTGCTGAGCCTGAAGAACTTCTCCAACCAGACCGAACTCGCCTCGCTCACCGACCGCTCGGTGCGCGAGCGGCTGCTCGCCGCCTCGCTCGACCGCGCCGCCGACACCAACGGCCCGCTGGCGATCCGGATGGCCGCGCTGCGCGCCGAGCGGGCCCGACTGCTCGGCCACGACACCCACGCCGCCTACGTGGTGGCCGACGAGACGGCCGGCACCGTCGAGGCGGTGGACGCGCTGCTCGCCCGGCTGGTGCCGCCGGCCGTGGCCAACGCCCGCCGGGAGGCCGCCGAGCTGGCCAAGCTCGCCGCCGCCGACGGCGTCGAGGAGATCGCCGCGCACGACTGGGCGTACTACTCGGAGCAGGTCCGGCAGGCCTCGTACCAGGTGGACGCGGCGGCGCTGCGCCCCTACTTCGAGCTGGAGCGGGTGTTGCGGGACGGCGTGTTCTTCGCCGCCAACCTGGCCTACGGGGTGACCTTCACCGAGCGCCCGGACCTGGTCGGCTACCACCCGGACACCCGGGTCTTCGAGGTGTTCGACGCGGACGGCTCCGCGCTGGGCCTGTTCCTCGGCGACTTCCACGCCCGGGCGTCCAAGCGCGGCGGCGCCTGGATGGACGAACTGGTCACCCAGTCCGAGCTGTTGGGGCAGCGGCCGGTGGTCTACAACAACCTGAACATCGCCCGGCCGGCGCCCGGCGAGCCGGTGTTGCTCTCCTGGGACGAGGTCCGCACGCTGTTCCACGAGTTCGGGCACGCGCTGCACGGGCTGTTCTCGGACGTCCGCCACCCGTACGTCGCGGGCACGGCCGTGCCGCGGGACTTCGTGGAGTTCCCCTCGCAGGTCAACGAGATGTGGATGGTGTGGCCGGAGGTGCTGGCCAACTACGCCCGGCACCACGGGACCGGCGAGCCGCTGCCGGCCGAGCTGGTCGAGCGGATGGAGGCCGCGGAGTCCTTCGGGCAGGGCTTCCGGACCGTCGAGTACCTGGCGGCAGCGCTGCTGGACTGGGCCTGGCACACCCTGCCGGAGGGTCAGCAGGTCGCGGACGCGCGGGAGTTCGAGGCGGCGGCGCTGGCCAAGGCCGGACTGGCGGTGGCGGCCGTGCCGCCGCGCTACCGGACCACCTACTTCGGGCACATCTTCGCGGGCGGCTACAGCGCGGGCTACTACGCGTACATCTGGTCGGAGGTGCTGGACGCCGACACGGTGGAGTGGTTCAAGGGCAACGGCCGCGACGTGCGGGAGAGCGGCGAGGTGTTCCGGCGCGAGTTGCTGGCGCGCGGCGACAGCCGGGACGCGCTGGAGTCCTTCCGCGCCGTGGTCGGGCGCGACCCGGAGACCGGCCCGCTGCTGGCCCGCCGCGGGCTCGTTTGACCGGGAAGGGGCGCCCGGCGGCATGGCGCATGCCGCCGGGCGCGGGCCTCAGCGCCGTTCGAGGGTGACGGTGACCGGGGTGCCCGGGCGGGCGTGCGGGAGCCGGACGCGGACCCGGCCGGCCCGCTCGCCGCTCGGCTGGTCGAGGTCGACCACGGCGCCGGCCGGGCGGACGGTGATCCGCGCGCCGCTGGGGAACCCGGCCGCCGGCAGGGCGAGTTCGGTGGTCCGGCCGGTGCCGTCGGCCTGCCAGCGGACGGTGTGCCGGGTGCCGTCCGCGGTGGTGCGGGCGGCGGTCCCGGCGACCGCGACCGGGAACGGTCCGAAGGCCGGCTCGTCGCCCGGGGCGACCCGGCCGGCCGGGTCGAGGACGCAGTAGCCGCCGTTGCCCCGGCACCAGTACCACATCGCCCAGCCGGCCGCGAAGCCGTCCATCGCGTCGACCTGGCGGCGCACCAGCAGGGTGTTGCCGGGCCTGCGGGAGTCCGGCGGGCCCCACTCGCCGACCAGCACCGGAAGCCGGTGGGCGGCGGGGTAGCCGGTGACGGCGGCGGTGTAGCGCTCCACGAAGCCGCCGGACGGGTCCCAGTCGGCGCCGGACTCGACGGCGGTGTCGTAGAAGTGCGGGGCGTAGCCGAGCCGGGGCGCGCCCGGGCGGGGGTCGGTGAAGCCGGGCAGCCGGGTCGGGACGCCCTGGCCGACCAGCACCGTGGGTTCGACGAACAGCCAGGCGCGGGCGTCCACTTCGCGGACGGCCGCGATCAGCCGGCGGTACATGGCGGCGAGCCGGTCCTGCTCCAGCGCGGCGGCGGAGCGGGCGAGCACCTCGGGGTCGGCCGGGTCGCCGTCCACCGGGCCGAACGGTTCGTTGAACAGGTCGTAGCCCAACAGCGAGCGGTGGCCGCGCAGTTCGCCGGCCAGCCGGGTGTAGAAGGCGGCCTGCCAGGCGCGCAGGTCGGGGTCGTCGTAGAGGTGCCGGAAGGCGGCCTGGACGGCGGGCTGGAAGTAGCCGGCGAACCAGTCGTCGGGGTCCGCCTCGAACGGCAGGCCGTCGTCGCGGGTGGCCCAGGCCGGGATGCCGTTGTCACCGCCGACGAACCACGGGCCGTAGACGTCCTGGTGGAAGTCGACCAGGGCGAGCACGCCGTAGCGGTCGGCCCAGCCGAGGAGTCGGTGCAGCCGGCGCAGCTCGGCCGGGTCGAGGCGGCCCCGGGTGGGCTCCAGCCTGGTCCAGGAGACCGGCAGCCGGATCAGGGTGAAGCCCTGGGCGGCGATGGACCTGATGTCCTGCTCGGTGGCCTCGGCGTACTTGTCGAGGTTGAAGCCGCGTAGCTGGAGCCGGCGGCCGACGGCGTCGGTGAGGTCGGTGCGGCCGTCCGGGGCGGTGGCCGTGCCGGTCGGGAACGCCGGTGCGGCGGACGGGGAATGGGCCCGGGCCGGGGCGGCGGGGAGGGCCAGGGCGGCGGCGAGCAGGAGGGCGGCGGCGGTGCGGCGTGGACGCATCGGGACCTCCGGGGCGGTGAGGGTGGGGCCCGATGATGCCGGGGCGGGCGGGCCCGCCACAAGACGGCGGTGCGGGGCGGCCGTCGGGGTCCGGCCCGCCGGCCGCCGGTCGGTCAGTCGGCGGGCTCGGGCGCCGGGCCGGCCGGCAGGACGGCGGTCGGCAGGTCGGCGGCGGCCGCCAGCCGGCCCCAGAGCAGGTCGGCGAGCGCCTGGACCATCCGGGTGCGCGAGCAGGGCCGGGAGTCCAGCCACCAGTCGCCGGCCGCCAGCACCATGCCGGTGATCGCCCGGCCCCAGGCCTCGGCGAGCAGTTCGCGGTCGGCGCCGAGGTCGAGCTGGTCGGCGACGGCCCGGGTGATCTCCTCGGCGATCTGCCGGAGCGCCGGGGCCAGCGCGTGGCCGGCGCCGCTCGGGTCGCCCGGCTCGGGGTGGGTGAGCAGCCGGTAGACCTGGGGACGGGCCTCGATCCCGGCGAGGTAGGTGTCCAGCACGTGCTCGACCCGGTCACGGCGCTCCAGCGGTTCGGCGAGCGCGGCCCGCACGGCGGCCAGCAGCCCGCCGGTGTGCCGTTCCGTCAGGGCGCGGACCAGGCCGTTCCGGTCGCCGAAGTGCCGGTAGAGGATCGGCTTGGTGATGCCCGCCTCGGCGGCGATCGCGTTCATGCTGGCGCCGGGGCCCTCGCGCTGGATGACCCGGTCGGCGGCGTTGAGCAGCTGTTCCCGGCGGGGTTCTGGATCCATGCGCGGTTCCCTCGTTTCGTGCGGGTGCGGGCGTTGACACCGGTTACCAAGCAGTAGCAGACTCCGACGATGTTACCGGTGGTAACACCCCGGTCGGTCGCACCCTTCTTCGGAGGCCCCCACCCATGAGCACCTTCTCCCTGGACCCGGGTCCGGACCAGCTCGCCGTCCGCGACTGGCTGCACGGCTTCGCCGCCGGTGTGATGCGGCCCGCCGCCGCCGAGTGGGACGAGCGCGAGGAGACTCCCTGGCCGATCATCCAGGAGGCCGCCGAACTCGGCATCTACTCCCTGGACTTCTATGCCCAGCAGTACTTCGACCCCTCCGGCGTGGGCATCCCGATCGCCATGGAGGAGCTGTTCTGGGGCGACGCCGGCATCGGCCTGTCCATCGTCGGCACCACCCTCGCCGCCGTCGCGGTGCTCGCCAACGGCACCGACGAGCAGATCGGCACCTGGGCGCCGCAGATGTTCGGCACGCCGGACGACGTCAAGGTGGCCGCGTTCTGCTCCTCCGAGCCGGACGCCGGCTCCGACGTCTCCGCGCTGCGCACCCGGGCCGTGTACGACGAGGCCTCCGACGAGTGGGTGCTGACCGGCACCAAGACCTGGGCCACCAACGGCGGGATCGCCGCCGTCCACGTGGTCGTCGCCACGGTCGACCCGGCGCTCGGCGCGCGCGGGCAGGCGTCCTTCGTGGTGCCGCCGGGCACGCCCGGCCTCAGCCAGGGCCAGAAGTTCAAGAAGCACGGCATCCGCGCCTCGCACACCGCCGAGGTGGTGCTGGACGGCGTCCGGGTGCCCGGCCACTGCCTGCTCGGCGGCAAGGAGAAGCTGGACGAGCGGCTGGCGCGGGCCCGCGAGGGCGTCCGCAAGGGCGGGCGGAACGCCGCGATGGCCACCTTCGAGGCCTCCCGGCCGGCCGTCGGCGCGCAGGCGATCGGCATCGCCCGGGCCGCGTACGAGGTGGCGCTCGACTACGCGGGGACCCGGGTGCAGTTCGGCCGCCCGATCATCGACAACCAGGGCGTGGCCTTCCAGTTGGCCGACATGAAGACCCGGATCGACGCGGCCCGGCTGCTGGTCTGGCGGGCCTCCTGGATGGCCGCCACCCAGCAGCCGTTCACCTCCGCCGAGGGCTCGATGTCCAAGCTCTACGCGGGCGAGACCGCCAAGTGGGTCACCGCGCAGGCGATGCAGATCCTCGGCGGCAACGGCTTCACCCGGGAGTACCCGGTGGAGCGGATGCACCGGGACAGCGCGATCTACTCGATCTTCGAGGGCACCAGCGAGATCCAGCGCCTGGTCATCGCCCGCGCCATCTCCGGACTGCCGATCCGCTGACCGCCCGCCGCTCTCGGGGCGTCCCTCAGCGGGCGGCCCAGAAGGTGAGCCCGGCCGAGAGGGCACCCACCGCCGTGCCGACGACCGTCTGTGCGGCGGTGTGGTCCCGCAGCACCACCCGGGACCAGCCGATCAGCGCGACCAGCGGGTACAGCAGCAGCCACCACGGCCCGAGCGCCACGGCCAGGCAGACCACCGCGCCGCTCGCCACCGCGGTGTGCACGGAGACCTTCCACCAGGCGGTGATCACCAGGATCGGCACCAGCGAGGCGAACATCGCCAGCACCACCGCGGTGAGGTCGCGCGGCGCGTGCGCGAGGAGCATCCCGGTGAAGCCGGCCGCGACCGAGACCATGATCAGCGGGAAGAGCGTCAGACGCCGGCTGCGGTTGCCGACGTGCCGGTCGCCCACGGTGCCCCGGCGCATCCCGTACTGGATGAGCAGGGTCGGGATCACGGCGGTGAAGAGGGCGGCGAACACCGCCCAGGCGAGGCCCTGCCATCCGTAGCGGGCTCCGCCGAGCAGGAGCAGCATCGCGATGATGACGTTCTTCGGCTCCAGGCCGTCGGTGATCCGGCGGGCCCACGGGGCCGAGGACGTGGGCGTGGTCATCGCGTGCTGCTCCAGGGGGACGGCGGTGGATCGGTCGTATTCGATCGCATGATCGTATCGACCTGCTCCCGACCTGCTCCCGACCTGCTCCCGGCCTGCTCCCGGCCGGCCGTCCCTGGTGGGGACCCGGTGAGGACCCGGTGAGTGCTCAGAACCGGGGCGGGCGGCGCTCCAGGAAGGCGGCGAGGCCCTCGCGGACGTCGGGCGCCTCGCGGGAGCGGCGCTCCCAGGGGGCGAGGGCCGCGGCGGCCTGCTCCGGCGGGACGGCCAGGGCGGCCTTGACGGCGCCGATGGTCTGCGGCGAGCGGGCGGTCAGCAGCCGGGCGAACTCCAGGGCCGCCGCGTCCAGTTCGGCGGCCGGCAGGACGCGCTCGGCCAGGCCGAGGGCGGCCGCCTCCGGCCCGGGCAGCAGCTCGCCGGAGAACAGCAGGTACTTGGCGCGGGCCGGGCCGACCAGCCGGGCCAGCCGCAGGGTCGGCACCGCCGGGTAGACCACGCCCAGCTTGGCCGGGGTGATGCCGAGCCGGGCGTCCTCGGCGACGAACCGCAGGTCGCAGGCGAGCGCCAGCTGGCAGCCGCCGCCGACGCACGCGCCGTGCACCACGGCGAGGGTCGGGTGAGGGAAGGCCGCCAGCGCCTCCTCGGCGGCGACGTTGACCGCGTGGTAGGCGTCGGCCCGGTCCGGATCGCCGTAGACATCGGCGAGTTCGTCGATGTCCGCGCCGGCGCTGAAGGTGCCGCCCGCGCCGGTGACCAGCAGGGCGCGCACGCCCGGCTCGTCGGCGAGCCGCTTCAGCACGCCGGGCAGCGCCTGCCAGATCGCCAGGGTGACGGCGTTGCGCCGGTGCGGGCGGTCGAACTCCAGCACCGCGACGCCGTCCTCGCCGAGGTGGGCGTTGAGGCCGTCGGTCTCGGTGGGCAGCGGGGAGCGCTCGCGCGTCAGCAGCGGCCGGGTGGCCATGGGCACCTCCGGGAGGGTACGGGTGCGGACACTCTCCCAGAGCGCGGCGCCGGCGGTCAGGACCGGGTGGCGCCGTAGTCGCCGAGGCCCCGTTCGACCAGCGCGAAGGCCCGGTCGGCCTCCGCCAGGGCCTCGGGCAGGACGTCCGCGGCGCGCTCGCCGGACAGCATCCGGCGCTGGTTCTCCTCCGTCAGCATCAGCTGGATGCCGAGCAACTGGGCGGCGGCGGCCCGGGCGGTCAGCGGATCGCCCGCCGGGTCCTGGTCGAGCAGGGCGGCGGCGAGCTCCGCGCGGGCCTTGATGTCGAACCCGGCGTACGCCCGCAGCGCCAGGACCGGGGTGCGGTGGACCAGCCGGACCACGTCGATCACCTGCTGCTGGTCGCTCAGCCCGGTCGCCGGGTCGAAGGAGGCGAGCGCGGCGGCGTAGTGGGCGTGCAGAGCGGTTGCCGCCGGGAGCCCGGAGGCCTTCTCGCGTACCACCCGGGCCGGCTCGCCGATGTGCTGCTCCATCGGGCCGAGGACGAGATCCTCCTTGGTCGGGAAGTAGTTGAAGACGGTCATCTTGGACACCTCGGCGGCGGCGGCGATCTCGGCGACCGAGACCTCGTCGAAGCCGCGCTCGGCGAACAGGGCGATGGCGGTCCGCCAGATCCGGATCGCGGTCTGCCGCTTCTTCCGCTCCCGCAGGCCCAGCCCGGCCTCGTCGCCGTTCCCGCCCACCGCGCTCTTCGTCATGGGAAGACTGTACCAGGCACAAAGATGTACCTGGCAGAAGAATTGACCGAGTCAAAAAATACTGCCATCGTGGTGCCGCGCCGCCGGGCCGACCGGTTCGGCGCAGGGCCGCTCGGGCCCGAACTCCGCGATCCATGGGGGGACTTCCGATGTCCGTCGCCGTGCCGGCGGCAGCTCCGATGACGGAGTCCCAGCGCAAGCTGGGCATGCTGCTCTGCCTGATCACGATCATCCTGTCCGTGCTCGACATGAACATCGTGTCGGCGGCCACCGTGCCGATCGCCCGCGACCTCGACCCGGTCCACGGCGTCGACCGGCTGCCCTGGCTGATCAGCGCGTTCGCGCTGGCCGCCACCGCGCTGCTGCCGCTCTACGGCAAGCTCTGCGACCTGTACGGCGCCAAGCGGGTGCTGATCGGCGCGCTCGGCGCCTTCCTGCTCGGCTCGGCGCTCTGCGGGGCGGCGCAGTCGATGGAGCAGCTGATCGCCTTCCGGGCCGTCCAGGGCATCGGCGGCGGCGGGCTGATGAGCGTCACCCTGGTGGTGATGGCCCGGCTGAGGGACCCGGACGAGGGGAAGGGCGGCGGGGGCGGCGGCCTGGGCGGCGTCGTCGGCGGCGGTGGCATGGCGCTCGGTCCGCTGATCGGCGCGCTGCTCGCGGACCACCTGAGCTGGCGGTGGATCTTCTACGTCAACCTGCCGATCGGCCTGCTCGTGCTGGTCGGCGCGGCCCTGGTGCTGCGGCTGCCCGCCGAGGGCGGCCGGCGGGGGCTCGACTTCACCGGCGCGGCCCTGGCCGCCGCCTTCGCCACCGGGCTGCTGCTGGTCACCGAGTGGGGCGGCAAGACGTACGGCTGGACCTCCCCGCAGCTGCTCGGCCCGGCCGCGGCGACCCTGCTGGCGCTCGGCCTCTTCCTGTGGCGGCAGGCCACCGCCGCCGAGCCGGTGCTGCCGCTCTCGCTGTTCCGCATCCCGGAGGTCCGGATCGGCTTCGCGGTGCAGGGCCTGGTCGGCATGGGCCTGACCGGCGCGATCATGTACGTGATGCTCTATCTGCAGGTCGCCCGGGGGATCGCGGCGACCTCGGCCAGCCTCTACCTGATCCCGATGGCGGCCGGGATGACCGTGATCGGCCTGGTGGTCAACCGGCTGACCGCCCGTGGCTGGTCGGTGCGCACCGTCCTGGCCACCGGCTCGGGCTGCGCCGCGGCCGCGCTGCTGCTGCTCGGACTGAGCGGGCCGGAGACCTCGCTGTGGCTGGTCAGGGCCGAGCTGGTGCTGCTGGGCGTCGGGCTCGGGCAGCTGATCGGCCACCTCATCACGGTCGTCCAGGACGCGGCCCCGGCGCACCAGCTGGGGGTGGCCACCACCGGGGTCCGGTTCTTCCAGACGCTGGGCGGGGCGCTGGGGGCGGCGCTGTTCGGCACCGTGCTGGCCCGGGTCTTCGAGCGGCACGAGCCGGGGATGCCGCTGGGTGCGGTCGGAGGGCTGACCGGCGCGGCCCGGGAGCACGCGGTGGCCGGGTTCGTGGACGCGGCGGACGCGGTCTTCCTCTCGGCGGCCGGGGTGATGGTGCTGGCGCTGCTGCTCGCGCTGCGGCTGCGGGGGCGGGCGGCGACGGGGGAGCCGGTGCGCGAGGAGCAGGCGCTGGCCGCCTGAGGCCGGGGCCCGGGAAGGGGGGAACGACGGGGGAGCACGGGGGACGGGGGAGCGGCGGGGCCGGTGGAGTCGTCCACCGGCCCCGCCGGCGCGGCGTCAGGAGGCGGGGGCGCCCTGCGGCTTCCACTCGTGGGTCAGCAGCGACCAGACCTCGCCGTCGTGGTGGACGCCGCCGTGCAGGTAGCTCTCCCGCATGACGCCCTCCAGCGTGAAGCCCAGGCGCTGGGCGATCGCGCGGCTGCGGACGTTCTCCGGCCGGTTGTGCCACTCGATCCGGTGCATGCCCCGGACGGTGAAGGCGTAGTCGATCAGGTGCCGGACGGCGGTGGTGACCAGGCCGTGGCCCTGGCCGGCGGGCTCGGTCCAGACCCCGATCTCGCAGTTGCCGCTCCTGGCGTCGAACTGCACGAACATCACGCCGCCGACCAGGGTGCCGTCCAGCCAGATGCCGTAGAGGCGGGCGGTGTCGGCGGCCTGCCGGTCCGCGTAGCGCTGCAGGACGGTGCGGGCCGAGTCGAGGTCGGTGGCGAGGGCGGCCCAGCCGATCCAGGCGTCGATGTGGGCGCGGCCGCGCTCGATGTGCTCCAGGTACTCGGGTGCCTGCCAGGGCTCCAGCGGGCGGAGCTCGGCGTTCTCGGCGAGGGGGACGGCGAACATGGGCGGGCCTTTCGCGGCGAGGTGGCGGTGCGGGCGGTCTGCGTCCGTCCGTAACAAACGTTTGGTACGTAAGATAACCCCATGACACCGGCCCGTGGAGATCATGAAGCCCGCCGAACCGAGGTTTCCGAGGCGGTCTGGCGGGTGTTGTCCACCCGCGGTTTCGAGGGGCTCACGCTGCGTGCGGTGGCCGCCGAGATGGGGGCCACCACCGGGCTGCTGACGCACTACTTCCCCAGCAAGAAGGCGCTGGTCGCACACGCCCTGGACGTGCTGGACCGGCGCTCACAGGCCCGGCCGCGGCGGCTCGCGCCGGCCGAGGGGGAGCCGCCGCCCGAGGGGCTGGCGCGACTGCGGGCGGCGTTGCTGGACGTGCTGCCGCTGGACGGGCCGGGCCGGGCGGGCAACCGGATCTGGGTGGGGTCCTGGGACGTCGCGCTGGCCGATCCGGAGCTGGCGGACGCGCACGCGGCGCGGTACGCGCGGGCTCGCGCGGTGCTGGCGGAGTGCGTCGAGGCCGCGCGGCGGCTCGGTGAGCTGCCGGCCGGTCCGCCGGCCGTCGAGGTCGCGGCGGCGGCGCAGGCCTTCGTGCTGGGGCTGGTGGTGCAGGCGCTGTTCGCCCCGGCGGAGTTCCCGGCGCGGCGGCAGACGGAGCTGCTGGACGACTACCTGGCGCGACTGGTCGCGGGCGGGGACACCGATTCGTCGGCGTAGGGCGGCCGGCGCGGTCGGTGCCGGGTGTTTCCGGCACCGGAATTCCCCCGCGCGATCTTTTCGGGGAGTGCATGACACGGATGGTCACGGGTTATGCGCGCTCGGTACCGGACGCGCAGCCGGTGGTGAAATGCGTACCGTGCGCGGCGCCGGCGACGGCGCGGTGTTGCGTGGTGCCCCCAGCAGGATTCGAACCTGCGACCTACCGCTTAGAAGGCGGGTGCTCTATCCGCTGAGCTATGGGGGCGGGACGGGCGGCGCCCTGATGGGCGTGACCGTTGCCGGGATCGGGCGGTGGGCGCGCGGCGCCCGCTGTCCGCTCCCGTACCTGCCTGAGGGGTTGGGTGTGGGGGTTGGCGGGTCCCTGCCCTGTCGGGGACAGGATAAGGGTGTCCCGTTCCTCGGCCGGGTGTTACGACACCGCCGTTGGTGTGTCGGCCTCGGTGGAGCGGTCCGATAATCGCAGGTGAAGGCCGTGAGTGCAGCGGTCTGGAGGTGTTCCGCGCCGGACGTTGTGCACTCGTTACGGGGCTGTCTGCCCACCCGTTATGGATTCGGCACGGAGAAAGCGCCGCGCCCCGGTCCGGCATCGACGCGGGTGGGGGGCCGTATTCGGGTTCGTTCGGTCGGATGACGTGCACCGACGGTCCGCGGGGCCACCCCTGGGGGTGTCCCGGGGCGGCGGGGTGGCCAGGGGATTCTTGTCATGGCCCCGTAGAGCATGGGTGTGATGGTCGCACAAAGGCCGAAATTCACCCATGCGGGGGACAAACTGTTTCCACAGGCCCGAGTTGTCCACAGGATTTCGGATGTCCCTGGTGCGTATTTCCCGGGAAGCGCACTCTCGGCGCGCACCGGTCGATTCCGTACGGTGCAACCGAGAGAGCGGAGCGTGCTGTGAACGAGACCCAGGTGACGGTGATCGGGAATGTCGCCACCGAGGTGACGTACGCCCAGACGTCCGGCGGGGTGCCGGTGGCGAACTTCCGGCTGGCGTCGACCGAGCGGCGTTTCGACCGGGCGCGGGACGGCTGGGTCGACGGCGAGACGCAGTGGCTGACGGTGACGGCCTGGCGGGCGCTGGCGGGGCACCTGCTCGACTCGTTGTCGAAGGGGGACCCGGTGGTGGTGAGCGGGAGGCTGCGGGTGCGGGAGTGGACGGAGGGGGAAGTGAAGCGGAGCCGGGTCGAGATCGACGCCCGATCGGTCGGACACGATCTGAGCCGTGGCACGACGAGGTTCAGCTGGGCACCGGGTGCGCGGGGCGGATCTCCGGGCGGTTCCGTGAGCGGTTCCCCGGGGGGACCCCCGGGCGGGGCGCCGGGGTGGGCGGCCGGCGGCACGTCCGGGCCGGAGGAGGCGTCCGGGGCGCCCGGGGCGGCCTTCGGTGAGGCGGTGCCCGGATGGATCGTGGACGCCCTGCGCGGTCGGCGGCCGGCCGGGGCGGGCGCCGGCGTGGTGGCGGACGGGGAAAGCGGGGGTGACGCCTAGCGGCCGACGGGATGTCCGGCGGAAGGTAAGACTGTCGACAAATATGCGAATCGAGAAGGGTGTTGCGACCCGCACGCGCAATCCCGTGCCGGTTAGCGGAATGATCCCGGAATTCTGGCTGTCCGTCAGCTTGTGGAGACACTGAGGGGGTTGATAACGATACGGATACGGTATCGTCCTGATTTCGCATGGGGGTTTCCGGGCCTCTGACGCTTCATAGGATGCGTCTGGTTCAGATCGTGAAGCAGCGCCACAGGGGGCGCGGCAAGCAAGGCGGGCTGCCCATCGGCATGGCCCGGCCCGGAGGGATCCCAAGATGTTGCAGAGGCAGGGGCGGACGCTTCCCCGCATCACTACTGTCATGCTCGCGACCAGCGTTGCGCTGGGCGGGGGCCTGTTCGCGGCCGGTGCGGCGGCCGCGGCCGACACCCCCGGCGGGGCCGTCACGGCAGTGATCCAGCCGTCCCTGATGAGCGAGGAGATCGCCATCGAGGGCGGCCGGTCCATCCAGGGCGGCCTCTTCACCCTCCGCACGCCCGACGGCGAGATCAAGACGTACTGCATCGACATCGACCACCCCGTCGACATCACCAGCGGCGTCGAGTACCAGGAGTCCGACTGGAAGTCGAGCTCGCTCGGCCGCCCGGAGAAGGCCGAGGACGCCTCCAAGATCCGCTGGATCCTGGAGAACTCCTTCCCGCAGGTCACCGACCTCAAGAAGCTGGCCGCCGACGCCGGCGTCAAGGGCGAGCTGACCAAGGAGGACGCCGCGGCCGGCACCCAGGCCGCGATCTGGAAGTTCTCCGACGGCAAGAACGCCACCCCGGTCGACGCCGAGGCCAAGCAGCTGCGCGACTACCTCGTCAGCGAGAAGAACAAGGGCATCGCCGCCGAGCCGAAGCCCTCGCTGAGCCTCGCCCCGGACTCGGTGTCCGGCAAGCCGGGCGGCAAGCTCGGCCCGTTCACCGTCAACTCCAGCGCCAACGAGGTGAAGCTCGCCATCACCGGCGACTCCGCCGACAAGGTCAAGCTGGTCGACAAGGACGGCAAGGACGTCACCGCGCTGACCGGCCCGGTCGCCAAGGACACCCAGCTGTTCCTGGACGTGCCCGCGGGCACCCCGGACGGCAGCGCCACCGTCGACGCCTCCGCCGAGACCGTCGTGCCCAGCGGCCGCGTCTTCCTCAGCAAGGGCTACACCCCGGCCAAGCACAGCCAGACCATGATCCTGGCCGGCTCGACCAAGCTCGGCGTCAAGGACTCCGTCAAGGCGACCTGGAAGGCCGGCAAGGGCCCGCTGGTCGACAGCTCCGCGGTCGTCGAGTGCGTCTCCAACGGCGTCAAGGTCTACGTCGCCAACGGCGGCGACGAGGCCGCCACCGTCTCGGTGAAGCCGGGCAAGGACCTCACCGTCCAGCCGAACAAGATCGAGAGCGTGGTCGTCCCGGTCAGCGAGGACACCGCCTACGACATCACGGTGACCGGCCCGAACGGCTTCAGCAAGAACTTCAAGGGCATCCTGGACTGCAAGACCGCCAGCGTGGTCACGCCGAGCCCCTCGGCCACCCCGACCACCGCCAAGCCCACCACCCCGGCGCCGACCACCCCGGCCCCGACCACCACCACGACGAAGCCGGCCACCCCGAGCGCCACCCCGTCGGCCACCGCCACCACCGCCACCCCGCACCCGGCGCCGCCGAGCACGGCCCCCGGCACCACCGGCGGCCTGGCCCAGACCGGTGGCAGTGACGCCACCCCGGTCATCGCCGCCGTCGCCGGCGGTCTGGTCGTGGCCGGCGGAGCCGCGGTCTTCCTGCTCCGCCGCCGCCGCGGTGGCGACGCCGCCTGAGGCACCGCCCGGACCACGACCCGGTAGGGCGTGATCCGCAGGGCACCCGGCCCGGCCCCCCGCACCACGCGTGCGGGGGGCCGGGCCGCGCCGCGTCCGCGACACCCCCGCGGGGCCCCCGGGAACGGGTACCCGGCGGTTCGGGGCTCCGGGCCGGGTGCGGCACAATGGAAGGCTGCAAGCCGAATTACTCCCGACGACGCCGGAGCGATCTCACGTGGCGGAATACATCTACACGATGCGCAAGGTGCGCAAGGCGCACGGAGACAAGGTCATCCTTGACGACGTGACGCTCAGCTTCCTCCCCGGAGCGAAAATCGGCGTCGTGGGCCCCAACGGTGCCGGTAAGTCCACCGTGCTGAAGATGATGGCCGGCCTGGAGCAGCCCTCCAACGGCGACGCCTTCCTCTCGCCCGGCTTCACCGTCGGCATGCTCCTCCAGGAGCCGCCGCTGGACGAGTCCAAGACGGTCCTGGAGAACGTCCAGGACGGCGTCAAGGAGATCAAGGGCAAGCTCGACCGCTTCAACGAGATCGCCGAGCTGATGGCGACCGACTACTCGGACGCGCTGCTCGACGAGATGGGCAAGCTCCAGGAGGAGCTGGACCACGCCGAGGCCTGGGACCTGGACGCCCAGCTGGAGCAGGCCATGGACGCCCTGGGCTGCCCGCCCGGCGACTGGGCGGTCACCAAGCTGTCCGGTGGCGAGAAGCGCCGCGTCGCGCTCTGCAAGCTGCTGCTGGAGGCCCCCGACCTGCTGCTGCTCGACGAGCCCACCAACCACCTGGACGCCGAGTCGGTGAACTGGCTGGAGCAGCACCTGGAGAAGTACAAGGGCACCGTCGTCGCGGTCACCCACGACCGGTACTTCCTGGACAACGTCGCCCAGTGGATCCTGGAGCTCGACCGCGGCCGCGCCTACCCGTACGAGGGCAACTACTCCACCTACCTGGAGACCAAGCAGTCCCGTCTCAAGGTCGAGGGCCAGAAGGACGCCAAGCGCGCCAAGCGGCTCAAGGAAGAGCTGGAGTGGGTCCGCTCCAACGCCAAGGGCCGCCAGGCCAAGTCCAAGGCGCGTCTGGCCCGCTACGAGGAGATGGCCGCCGAGGCCGACAAGATGCGGAAGCTGGACTTCGAGGAGATCCAGATCCCGCCGGGCCCGCGTCTGGGCAGCGTCGTCATCGAGGTCGAGAACCTCAACAAGGCCTTCGGCGAGAAGATCCTGATCGACGACCTCAGCTTCACCCTGCCGCGCAACGGCATCGTCGGCATCATCGGCCCGAACGGCGCCGGCAAGACCACCCTGTTCAAGATGCTCCAGGACCTGGAGACCCCGGACAGCGGCTCGGTCAAGGTCGGCGAGACCGTCAAGATCAGCTACGTCGACCAGACCCGCTCCAACATCGACCCGAAGAAGACCCTCTGGGAGGTCGTCTCCGACGGTCTGGACTGGATCAACGTCGGCCAGGTCGAGATGCCGTCCCGCGCCTACGTCTCCGCGTTCGGCTTCAAGGGCCCGGACCAGCAGAAGCCGGCCGGTGTGCTCTCCGGCGGTGAGCGCAACCGCCTGAACCTGGCCCTCACCCTGAAGCAGGGCGGCAACCTGCTGCTCCTCGACGAGCCCACCAACGACCTCGACGTCGAGACCCTCTCCTCGCTGGAGAACGCGCTGCTGGAGTTCCCCGGCTGCGCCGTGGTCATCTCCCACGACCGCTGGTTCCTGGACCGGGTCGCCACCCACATCCTCGCCTACGAGGGCGACAGCAAGTGGTTCTGGTTCGAGGGCAACTTCGAGTCGTACGAGAAGAACAAGATCGAGCGCCTGGGCGCGGACGCGGCCCGTCCGCACCGGGCCACCTACAAGAAGCTCACCCGCGGCTGACATCCAGTCGTGACGACGGCCCGGCAGGCCGCCCGCCCCGTGGGGGCCGGCCTGCCGGGCCGCGGCCCGACCGGCACCCACCGCCGGCCGGCACCTGACGTCGAGGAGATTCCGTGGCACGCCACATCTACGCCTGCCCGCTGCGCTGGTCCGACATGGACGCCTTCGGGCACGTCAACAACGTGGTCTTCCTGCGCTACCTGGAGGAGGCCCGGATCGACTTCATGTTCACCCAGGCCGCCGAGGCCGGCGCCGGCGAGTTCGCGGGCGGTTCGGTGGTGGCCCGCCACGAGATCGACTACAAGCGCCCGCTGGTGCACCGGCCCGAGCCGGTCACCATCGAGACCTGGGTGACCAGGATCGGCGGCGCCTCGCTGACCGTCTCGTACGAGATCAAGGACACCGCCGCGGACGGCACCGAGACGGTCTACGTCCGGGCGTCCACCGTGGTCGTGCCCTACGACCTCGCCGAGGGGCGTCCGCGCCGGATCAGCGCGGTGGAGCGGGAGTTCCTGTCGCGCTTCCTGGACGAGGAGCCGGCCGTCGCGGTCTGACCGCGTCCGCCCCGCTCCCGCCCTACGTACCCCTAGGCCCGCTGCCCGGATGTGAGTCGAAGCGTTGAACAGCACCGCCGCCCTCGCCCTCGCCGGCACCGGGGAGGCCGCCGACCTGGCCGCCTTCCTGGTCCGCCTGCTGCGCTTCGACAAGGCGGCGGCGGTCCGGCTGCAGGGCGTGCCGCGGCCGGACGGCGCCGGCGTGCTGGCCGTCTTCGGACGGCTCCCGCTGGGCGGTTCGGGCGCGCTGGCGGTGCGCACCGCGCGGCTGGCCCGCCTCGACGGGCCGCTCGACCTGACCGTCTCCGCCGGACAGCTGCTGGACGGCGTGGACCCGGCGGCGGACGCCGTCGCGCTGCCCGCCCCGGTCACCGGCCCGGCCTGGGCCGGACTGCTGCCGCCGCGCACCGGCTGGCAGCCGGTCGGCACCCCGCCCGCCGCCCAGGTGCGCCTCGAAGTGGCGGCCGCCGTGCGGGAGTTCCGCGAGCGCAGCGAGGCCGTCCCGGCGCACCACCGGACCCGCGCGGTGCTCGACGCGCTGGCCGACGAGATCTGGTCCCGCCCGGTGTCCGTGCTGCCCGAGCTGCCGCTGCGCGCCGCCCACGCGGCCCAGGTGATCGGCTTCCTGGCCCCGCAGAGCCCGCTGACCGTGCACCGGGCCGGCGGCTGGCTGCGGCTGTCCGCCCCGGCGGGCTCGGTGGCGGTCCGGACGGCGGCCGCGCCCGGTGCCGGGCTCGGGCTCAGCCCGGTCGGGTAGCCCGGTTCGGCCGGGTGGTGGGGCCGGGCCGCAACGCCCCGGTCAGCCCTCGGTGTTGATCATCGAGGCGGCGGCGTAGGTGAGGTAGTCCCAGAGCTGCCGCTCGGCGTCCGCCGGCAGGCCCAGCTCGTCCAGCGCCACCCGCATGTGCTTCAGCCAGGCGTCGTGCGCGGCCCGGTCCACCTTGAACGGCACGTGCCGCATCCGCAGCCGCGGGTGGCCGCGCTGCTCGCTGTAGGTGCGCGGGCCGCCCCAGTACTGCATCAGGAAGAGCGCGAACCGCTCCTCGGCCGGCCCGAGGTCCTCCTCCGGGTACATCGGCCGGAGCAACTCGTCCTCGGCGACGCCCTGGTAGAACCGGTGGACCAGCCGCCGGAAGGTCGGTTCGCCGCCGACCTGCTCGAAGAAGGTCTCCTCGCTGAGCGTGCCACGCCGGATCTCGTTCACCCGACCATGGTCGCAGACGGCGGCGGGGCCGTACACCGGGACCTGGGAACCAGGTCCTCGGGCGTACGACCCCGCGCTCGGTCGCTGAATGTGCTCGGTCACCGCGCGTGCTCAGCCGCGGCGCGTGCTCAGTCCTCCCAGCGGAACAGCTTCCAGGAGACGCCGGTCAGCACGGCGGCGAAGAGCAGCAGACCGCCCATGGTCGGCAGCGCGTCCATCACGCCGCCGTCCCGGGAGAGCACCGACTGCGCCGAGGTGACCAGGTGCTTCAGCGGCAGGGCCTCGGAGATCGCCGTGAGCCAGCCCGGCATGTCGTCGGTCGGGAAGAACGACCCGGACAGGAACGACATCGGCAGCACGATGATCTGCGAGAGGCCGTTGGCCGCCTCCTCGGTCTTGGCGATCGAGCCGGCCAGCAGGCCGATCGACATGAAGGCGATGGTGGCGCAGACCACCAGCGGGATCACCAGCCACCAGTTGCCGGTGAGCTTCAGCCCGAAGAACGGCGTGGTGGCCACGACCAGGAAGATCGCGGTCTGGGCGAGCGCGGTCAGCACCGAGACGGCGACCCGGGAGGAGATGATCGACCCGGCGCTCACCGGGGCGAGCCGCAGCCGCCGCAGCACCTTCTTCTGCCGCCAGCCGACCAGGGTCAGCGAGGCGCTGAACACCGCGCCGGTGGCCACCGCCCAGCCCAGCAGGCCGGGGGTGAGGAACTGGATCGGCTTGAGCGCCTCGTCCTCGACCTGGCTGCTCTCCAGCACGAAGGCCGGCGGCTTGCCGGTGGCGGCCTGGTTGGCCTGCTGGACCACGGAGTTGACGATGCCCTGGACGGAGCCGGCGCGGACCTGGTCGGCGGCGCTGTAGCGCACCACGATCTTCCCGTCCGGGCCCTCCTTGATCATCGCGTCCAGGTCGCCCTTGCGGACCTTCTCCAGCGCGGCGGCCTCGTCGTCGCTCCTGGTGATGGTCAGCACCTGCTCCAGGCCGGCCCGGGCCTCGCCCTGGACCGAGTCCAGCACCCGTACGGCGCCGACCTGCTCCACCTTGGCGTGCGGGCTGGAGGCGCCCTTGAGCAGGGTGCCGAAGAGCAGCAGGAACATCAGGGGGAAGAGCAGGACGAAGAACAGCGCGGTGCGGTCGCGGACGAAGGCGACCAGCATCACCCGGGAGAGGCTGGCGAAGGCGGAGACCCGCTCGCGCTCGACGGGCGCCGGGGGCGTGCCGCCCGGCGCGGGGGCGGCCGCGGGGGCGGCCGTGCTGGGCTCGGCGCTCATGCGCGGTACTCCCGTCCGGTGAGCTGGAGGAAGACGTCCTCCAGGGTGGCGCCGCGGACCTCCAGGCCGCGCAGCGCGCCCTGCTCGGCGAGCACGGAGAGCACCGGCGCCGGCAGGCGGGTGGACAGCGACAGCGAGACGCCGTCGTCCTCCAGCGAGGCGATCTCCGCCCCGGCGGCGGTGAACAGCTCGCGCGCGGTGTCCAGGGCCAGCAGGCCGGACTCCACGCTGATCCGGACGGTGTCGTCGATCTCGCGGACCAGCGCGGCGGGTGCCCCGGTCCGCAGGATCCGGCCGCGGTCCATCACCGAGACGCGGTCGCAGAGCACCTCGGCCTCGTCCAGGTAGTGGGTGGTCAGCACGACGGTGCGGCCCTCGGCGTTGATGTCGCGCAGCAGGTCCCAGAGGTTGCGGCGGGCCTGCGGGTCGAGGCCGGTGGTCGGCTCGTCCAGGAAGACCAGCTCCGGGCCGTGCACCAGGGCGCAGGCGATGGAGAGGCGCTGGGCCTGGCCGCCGGACATCTTGTCGGTCATCACCCCGGCCGACTCGGTCAGGCCGACCCGCTCCAGCATCGCGTCGGCGCGCCTGGGGCCGACGCCGTAGAAGGAGCCGAAGGTGCGGATGGTCTCCCGCGCGGTGAGCTTGTTGAAGAAGGCGGAGGCCTGGAACTGCACGCCGATGCGCGGCAGCAGCTCGGGATTGCGCGGCCAGGGCGCCAGGCCCAGCAGCTCGATCCGGCCCTCGTCGGGCTTGCGGATCCCCTCCAGGATCTCCAGTGTGGTCGTCTTCCCGGCACCGTTCGGCCCGAGGATTCCATAGAATTCGCCGGTCTCGACGGTGAGTGACACCCCGTCGACGGCCTGCACGTCCCCGTACCGCTGACGGATTCCGTCGGCGGATATTGCAGCAGTCATAAGGACTGAGGTTAGGGGTGGCAGGCCGTCTCGGGGAGTTGTCAGAGCATCATTTGATGATCATTTTTACAACGGTGTCGAACGGCGGGCGGCCCGGCGGGGCCGGAGGGTCAGGCGCGGTGCACGGTGATCGTGGTCCAGGCGCCGATGTGGATCCGGTCGCCGTCGTTCAGCGGGATCGCGGTGTGCGCGGCGATCGGCTCCGCGCCCCCGTTCACCGTGGTGCCGTTGGTGGAGTCCTGGTCGACCAGCACCCAGCCGCCGTCCGGCTGCTCCGCCAGCAGGGCGTGCTGGTGCGAGGCGCCCGGGTCCTCCGGGGCGACCGAGAGGTCGATCTCCGGCACCGTGCCGCGGTGCTGGCTGCGCCGGCCGATCCGCAGTTGGCCGCGCCCGGTCAGCGGGATCCGCCGCTCGGGGCAGTACGGCGGGAAGAACAGGCCGGCCGCCTCCGGCCCGCTGCGGGCCATCATCGCGGTGAAGTACTCGCGGTCGGCCGCGATCACCGCGAACCAGGTGGTCCGGGCCGGCTCGGCGGGCGCGCCCTGCGGCGGCGCCGGCGGGGCCAGGTGGAACGAGGTGCCGAACTCGTCGCCGCGCCGGGCCGGGCCGGGCTGGGCGTAGACCGGGCCGGAGTCCTCGCGCGGCGGCGGGGCGCCGAACGGACCGGGGGCCGGCTGCTCGACCGGGGCCGGCGCTGCGGCCTGCTGGGGGTGGACCTGCTGCGGGTGGATCTGCTGGTGGGCCGACTGCGGGTGGGCCTGCTGCGGGTAGCCGTAGTTGGAGGGCGCGGTGGGCTGCGGCGGCAGCGGGGCGGCCTCGCCCGGGTACGGGCCCGGATGCCGGGCCGGCGGGGCCTCCGGGACGCCGCCGTACGCCGCCGGGATGTTCAGCGGGGCGGGCGCGGGCGGTGGGGCGGGCGCGGCCGGGAACGGCTGCGGGGCGCGCTGCGGCGCGGAGAGGTCGTAGTCGTAGCCGCACTCCTCGCAGAACCGCCCGGTCTGCGGGCTGCGGCAGATCGGGCAGACCGCCAGGCCCTCGGTGAGGTCGGGGAAGCCCTGCGGGGCCGACGGCGGGGGCGGGGGAACGGTCCCCGGGGGCGGCGGCATCGCGCCCGGGGGGAGCGTGGCGCCGTACGGCGCGCCGGGGGTTCCGGGCATGCCGTGCGCCCCCGGGTTCCCGGGAACGCCGGGGTGCGCGCCGGGCGGTGGCGGCAGCGGCTGCGGTGGTGTCATCGGAAAACCGCAGAAGTCGCACCAGTCCTCGGCCTGCGACTCATGGCCCCTCGGGCAGATCGGCATCAGGTCCCCCCTCAATTCCAGCCCGGCCGGGGCTGATCCCGGCCGGTTCGCGGCCCGGTCGGCGCTTCGGCGGTCACTTCTTCACACGGACGGTCTTGGTCGACCGGGTCTCGACGATCATCGAGTCGGCCTCGCTCACGTTCTTACGGAACCGAACGGTACCCTCCTTCGGGTCCACCACGTCCACCACCTTCTGCAGCAGCCGGTAGGTGCCCTCGTTCCCGGTCGCGTGCGCGATCCGCACGGCGACGCCGAGCCTGGCGGTGGCCCGGTGGACATCCCCCGCGCGGTGCGCCTCCATGCCCTCCCGGACGGCCGCGGCGAGTTCCGCCTGGCCGGTGTAGTGGGCGACCTGCGGGCTGATCCGGGTGGAGGAGGCGAGGTCGTCCGTCCAGACCGCCTTGACCAGGCCCTGCGACAGCACCTCGGGCGTCCCCCCGGCGACCGACGGCGGCAGGACCAGGCTCACCCGGGCGGCCAGCATCTCGTTGCCGACCGCCGCGGACGGCACCTCCACGCAGACGTGGTAGTCGCGGCTCTCGTCCCCCCACGAGCCGGTCGGGTAGTCGCCGGCCCGCGGCCCGGCCTCGGAGCGGCGGCCGGTGAGGTCCTCCAGCGCGGGGGCGACCTGCTTGACGAACCTGACCACCGCGTTGGCGGGCGTCCAGATCCGCAGCGCGACGTCGGCGACCTGCTTGCCCATCGCGCCGGCCATCATCGAGCGGAAGTCCTCGGCCAGGCCGGACGGCTCGGGGACGATGTCGACGGTGCCGAGCAGCGCGGAGGAGATCCGGCGCAGCTCCTCCACCTTCCAGTCGGTGCCCACGCCCCGGCAGTCGGCGGTGAAGCGGCCGCTGACCGAGGCGATCGCGCGTTCCAGGTCGGCGGCGCTCTCGTGCTCGTTGTGGCCGTCGGTCAGCAGGATGGTGTGCCGGATTGGGATGTCGCGGCGGGTGAGGAAGAGCTGGTCGGCCTTGGTCAGCCAGGTGCCCATGGCGGTGCCGCCGGCCGCGGTGAGCCGGCGCAGCGACTCCTTGGCCCGGGCGCGGGTGTCCGCCGAGGCGACCGCGAGGGTGCCGTCGCCGGGGAAGACCTCGCGGGCCTCGTGGGTGCCGGCGACCACGGCGAAGGCGACGCCGTCGCGGATGGTGTCGACGGCGGCGGCGGTGGCCTCGCGGGCGCCGCGCATCTTGCTGGACGGGTAGTCCATCGAGCCGGAGCAGTCCACCAGGATGACCACGGCGGCGGATTGGCCGTTGCCGCCCGGGGTCGCGTCGGCGACGCCGAGCGGCCGCCCGCCGGAGGTGCCGCCGCCGGTCGCGGTCACGGTGACGATGGCGTTCACCTCGCGGGCGCCGTCCGCGAGGTACTCGTTCTGGAAGATCTCCACGTCGAACCTGGGCAGGTTCGGCTTCGCCAGTGTTGCCATGGGCCGGTGGCTCCCGTCGGGTGGTCGGTTGGTGCGGGGGCTGCTGTGCTCGGAGGTCGGGCGGCCGCCCCGGGTGGGCGGCGCGGGGCGGACCGTGGTGGGGCCCGCGCCCGGGCGGGGCGCGGGCCCTCGGCGGGGCGGTCGGGTCAGCGGGCCGGGGGCACGGTCGGGCGGGGCGGGACGGCGGGCGGCGGCGGGACCGCGGGCAGCGGCGGCAGCGGGGCGGAGGGCGAGCCGATCACCGGGATGTCCGGCAGGGTCGGCTCGTACTCCTCCTCGTCGTCGTCCGCCGCGCCGGTCGCGGCCGGGCCGCCGGCGGTGACCAGCGGCAGGTCGAGCGCGGTGGCCGTGCGGGCGTCCTCCTGGCCGTCCGCCGCCGCCGGCGGGTCGATCGGCAGCACGGCGACGGTGATGTTGTCGTGGCCGCCGGCCGCGACGGCGAACTTCACCAGGGCCTGCGCGGCGGCCAGCGGTTCGGTGCGGGCGTCCGGCCGGACCCGGAGCGCCAGGTCGGTGGCGGCCTCGGCGTAGTTCCACAGCCCGTCGCTGCAGACCAGCAGCACCCCGGGGTAGTGCGGGGTGAAGTCGACGACGTGCGGCACGACCTCCTCGGCGTCCGCGCCGAGCCAGCCGGTGATGGCGTGGGCGCGCGGGTCCGCGTACGCCTCGGCCTCGCTCATCAGCCCGGCCTCGACCATCCGGGCGGCCCAGGAGTCGTCCTGGGTGAGCCGGAACGGCACGGCGGCGGCCCGGTCGTCGGGGATCCAGTAGGCCCGGGTGTCGCCGACCCAGCCGATGGTGATCCGGCCGCCGGCCGCGATGGCGCTGACGTAGGTGCAGGCGGGCGCGTTGACGTCGGGCCGGCTCGGCCGGGTGCCGTCGGTGGCGAGCGCGGCCACCGCGTCGGCCGCGTCGGCGACCGCCCGGCGCATCGCGGCGGCCGGGTCGGTGCCCGCCTCCAGCGAGCTGAGCAGCGACTCGGAGGCGGCGTCGACCGCGGTCTCGGAGGCCTCGTCGGGCCGGTCGGAGGAGGAGACGCCGTCGCAGACCACGGCCACCACCACCGGTTCGCCGCCGGGCAGCGAGGAGGCGGCGACGGTGAAGGAGTCCTCGTTGCGGTGGTGGCGCAACCCGCGGTCACTGACCCCGGCGACGCCGGCCAGCGCCTTCTCCATGTGGTCGCGCGGGCGCGGCTGGGCGCCGCCGCAGGCCTCGCAGTAGCCGTCGGTGGTCACCTGGTGGAGCCCGCAGTGCACGCACCCGGCCGCGCTCGGCGTGCCCTGGCCGCCCGGGCCGCCCTGGGCGGGCACGGCGGGCGTGTTGGGCAGGGTCGGCGGGTGGTCGTCATCGGCGGCCGCCCGGGCGGCGGACCAGCCGGCCGGCATCGCGCCGGGGGCGGGCCGGCCGTCCCGGCTCGCCCCGCAGGAGCCGCAGAAGACGTCCTCCGGGTCCATCGGCTCGGCACAGCTCTGGCACACGGTCTGCTGCGGCATCTGTTACACCCACGTCCTGGGACGGGCCCGATTGGCCCGTTCCACCATCTCGATCCTTGTTTCGGCCCGGTCGGCCAACCGGGCGAGTACCCGGTAGGACTGCTCCAGGGCGAACCGCAGTTCCCGTTCCACCGCGGGCCGTCCCAGCACGCTGACCTCGCCGCCGGTCCGGCCGGGGCCGGTGCCGCCGGGGGAGCCGGCGCTCACCCAGTCGAGCGCCGCGCCGAGCACCTCGACGGCGAGTTCCTCGCGGCGGCGGTCGTCCAGGCGCAGCGCGGTCAGCTGCTCGGAGCTCGCGCCGAGGTCGGCGCCGAGCGGGTCGGTGGCGGGCCGCTCGCGCAGCCTGGCCCGGACGGCGGCGATCCGGGCGGCGGTGTACTGGCTGGAGGTGGCCGGGACGGACTCCAGGACGGCGACGGCGCCGGCCCGGTCGTCTCCGGCGAGCCGGACCCGGGCCAGCCCGAAGGCGGCGCTCAGGTAGCTCTGGTCGGTGCTCCAGACCAGGCGGTAGAACTCGGCCGCGTCGCCGCCGTCGCCGAGGAGTTCGGCGCAGACGGCGAGCGCCAGCTTGGGGGCGGCCTCGCCGGGGAAGGCGTCGTAGACGGCGTCGAAGGCCTCGGCGGCGGCGCGCAGCGCGCGCTCGCGCGGGTCCGCCGGCCCGCCGGGCGAACCCTCGGAGGCGTCCGGCGCGTCCGGGGCGGTGTCCGGCGCGGTGTCCGGGTCACCGGCGGCGACCAGCGAGGCCAGGCCCCGGTACCAGACCACCCGCCAGTCGTCCGGGTGGTCCTGCTCCAGCGCGGTCAGCGCCTCGGCGGCCTGCCGTCCGCGGCCGAGTTCGAGCAGCGCGCGCAGTGCCCGCAGCCGGCGCTCGACCGAGTCGGTGGGGGCGCCGTCCAGCGCGGCCAGCGCCTCCCGCGGGTCGGTGGCCAGCAGGGTGGCGAGGAAGCCGGCGTTCGGGTCGGCCGGGTCGACCCGGGGGACGGGCAGCGCGAGCGCGGCGGCGCCGGGGTCGACGGCGGTCAGCCGCAGTTCCCCCGGCCGCGTCGTGGGCGCCACCAACTCGGTGTCGACGACGCGCAGTTCGGGCCCGAACAGGGTGGAAGGCGCGGGCCGGGCGCGGCCGTCCTGGAGCGCCAGCACCTCGCGCAGCACACCGGTGAGCTGGTCGGCCATCTCCTCGGCGGAGGCGAACCGGCGGGCCGGGTCGGGGTCGGTGGCGCGCACCAGCAGCCGGTAGTAGGACTCGTAGGCGGCGAACGCCGGGACGGTCTCCGGGCCGGGCAGGGTGTCCCGGTAGGTGGTGGAGTAGCCCTGGAAGTCGAAGCTGAGGACGGCGAGGGTGCGGGCCACCGTGTAGAGGTCGGAGGCGGGGGAGGGGCCGTCGGCGGCGATCTCCGGCGCCTGGTAGCCGATGGTGCCGTAGATCGGGCCGTCGTCGTCGAAGCGGCGGACGGCGCCCATGTCGATGATCTTGAGCGTGTCGCCGCTCTGGATCACGTTGTCGATCTTGAAGTCGCAGTAGACCAGGCCGCGCTGGTGCAGGTAGCCCAGCGCGGGCAGCGCCTCCAGCGCGTAGGCGATCGCCTGCTCGACCGGCAGCGGGTCGCGCCGGCCGTCCGGGGTGCGGCGCCCGTTGGCGATGTCCTTGAGCGACTTGCCGCCGACGTACTCCATCACGATGTAGCCGTCGGTGGCGCCGGTCCGCAGATCGGGGTGCTCGGCGAAGTTGATGATGCGCACGATGCTCGGGTGGTCCACCTCGGCCAGGAACCGGCGCTCGGCGACGGCCACCGCCAGCGCGTCCTCGTCCCCGGTGTCCAGCAGGCCCTTGAGCACCACCCACTTGTCGTTGACCCGCCGGTCCACCGCCAGGTAGATCCAGCCGAGCCCGCCGTGCGCCAGGCAGCCCACCACCTCGTACTGCCCGCCGACCAGGTCGCCCCGGCGCAGCTTGGGGGTGAACGAGTACGGGGTGCCGCACTTGGTGCAGAAGCCCTCCGGGCGGCCCGGCGTGCCGTTCCGCTCCCGGCCCACCGGGGCGTCGCACTTGGAGCAGTACCGCTTGCGTTCCGGCACCTCCGGGTTCTCCAGCACCGCCTGCGCCGGGTCGGCGGCCGGGACGGTCGGCACCGTCACCAGGCCGGCGCCCAGGCGGTGCCGGTTGGCGGTGGTGCTGCCGCGGCTGCTGCGCACCGAGACCGAGCGGCCGCTGCCGGTACGGCTCGAACGGTGCGAGCGGGAGCGGCCGGACAGCGCGCGGGACGACGCGCTGCGGGCCGAGGCGCTGTGCACCGAGGTGCGGGCCGAGCCGGTGTCCGGGTCGAAGGCGATCTCCACCGTGGAGGTGTGCGCCGGGGAGCCGGACGTCCCGGGGCGCGGGGCCGGGACCCCGGGCGGGGTGAGGCCGCACTCGTCGCAGTAGCCGTCGGCGTCGATCGTCCCGGCGCAGTCGCGCGGGCAGGGGTCGCCCGCCGCGGCCGGGGCGGGCGCCGACGGTCCGGTGGCGGTCTTCACCGAGGAGGTGCCCTTGCCCTCCGGGGCCAGCCCGCACTCGTCGCAGTAGCCGTCCGCGTCGATCGTCCCGGCGCCGCCGCACTCCGGCCGCGCGCATGTCTCGCCCATCACCCTCGGCCCCCCTGTACCCGTCCGTCGACAGCCTGCCCGTCGACCGGCTCCCCGCCGGTCCACGCCCCGCCCTGCTCCGTCCCGGCCCCGGTCCCGGTTCCGGCTCCGTTCGCCTCCGGCCCGTCCGCTTCCGGGCGCAGCGCCTGCTGGAACCGGGCCACCGCGGCGGCCGCCGCCCGCAGGTCGCACGGCGCGCTCCACAGCAGCCAGCGCGCCTTCTCGTACCGCTCCACCACCTCCGGGTCCTCGGCCAGCCGCAGCCGGGCCGCCATCGCCTTGTACGCGTCCAGGCGTCCGCGCAGCTCGGCCCGGACGGCCAGCGGCTGGGTCACCTCGGTCAGCGACTGCCGGGCCCGGGCCAGCTCCTTGGCGGCCGCGTCCTCCAGCGCGTCCAGCAGCGGCGCCAGCCGGTACCACTGCCCGCTCTGCCGCAACTCCAGGGCCACCACGATCCGTTCGCGCAGCGCCGAGGCCGGGCCGGGGACGGCCGGCACCTCGGTGGCGGCGATCTTCGCCAGCACCTCGCCGCGCGCCCGGCGGGCCTCGGCGAGCGTGGCGTCGGCCCGCTGCAGCAGGTCCCCGACGCCCTGCAGGCGCTCCTCGGCGTCGTCGCGCAGCCGCAGCAGGTTCTCCAGCTCCAGCCGGACGCCGTCCAGCGACCGCCCGGCCAGGTCGAAGCGCTCGGTGTCCACCACCCCGGACGGCGTGGCGAGCGCGCCGCCGTCCGGCACCGTGCCGCGCTGGGCGGGGACGCGCGCGGGCCGCCAGAGCGCCAGCGGGTCGCTGCGCACCTCGGCCCGCAGCCCGCCCAGGTCGGCGTCCAGCGCGTCCAGGTCGTCGCCGAGCGGATGGGTGCCGGCACGCACACCGAGCGAGGCGGCCAGGGTCTGCACCCGGCGCAGTTCGGCGATCAGCAGGTCGATCCGGGCGGGCAGCGCCGTCCAGACCGCGTCGGCCGCCGCGACCACCTCCAGGACGGTGGCGTACCAGGCGTTCATCCGGTCCATCAGCCCGTCCAGGCTGACCCGCTCGACCAGCCGGGCGGGGGCGCCGAGCAGCCGCGGGCCGTCCGGCGCACCGCCGGGCACGGTGACCGCGTCGCCGGTCAGCAGCTCGCTCAGCTCGGTGAGTTCGGGCCCGCCCGGCCGGGCCTTGCGGGCCCGTACCGCGCGGGCCGAGGCGAGCGCCTCGGAGTAGCGGTCGAACAGCGCCCAGAGCAGCGGCAGGCCCTGGCCGACGACGGCCCAGCGCTCCTGGGTCCGCCCGGTCAGTTCGGCGCCGTCGAGCAGGCGCAGGCCCGCGTGGTCCTGGAGGGAGAGCAGCGCCGACTCGACCGCGTCGCGTTCCGCGCCGAGGCGCGCCAGCGCGCGGTCCACCTCCTCCCGGCTCAGGACCGGGCCGGCCGAAGCCGCCATCGCTCTCTCCCCTCCGCCGTCCGTTCCGCCTGTGCCACCTGCTCCGTCGCGCGTCCCCGGGGACCGCCGCCGGCCCCGCGGGCCGCCGGACAGACCCTAACGCGTGCCCCCGCCCGTGCGGCCGTCACCGCTGTGCCGGCCAGTGCCGGTCGGCGTCGTCCCGCAGGTACGGCTTGAGCCAGGTGTCGTACGCGCGGCGCCAGGCGCCGCCGTTGTAGTAGTCGTCGAGCACCTGGTTGACCCGGGCCGTCAGATCGGTGCTGTCCTTGAGCATCGCGACGCCCATCACGCCCGGCCGCACCTCGCCGTCCAGCACCTTGACGGTCTGGTCCTGCGCCGCCTGCCCGGCCGCCAGGCCGTCGTCGGTCATCGTCGCGTCGACCTTGCCCAGCTGCATCAGCACCAGGCAGTCCAGGTTGTTCTCCACGGGGACGACCTGCTTGAGCGGACGGGTCTTCAGCTCCACCAGGGCGGTGGAGCCGGTCGCCGCGCACGCGGTGGTGCCGTTCAGCGCCTCGTCGAGGGTCTTCGCCGGCGAGGTCCTGGGCACCAGGACGCGCTGGCTGGTGGTGAAGTACGGCCGGGAGAAGGCGATCTCCTGCAGCCGTTCGCAGGTGATCGACATGGTGCGGACGATGATGTCGACCCGGCCCTCCTTGATGTACTTGATCCGGTCGGCGGTCGGCACCGCCTTGAACACCACCTTCTCCGGGTCGCCCATGATCGCGGTGCCGATCGCCCGCGCGAGGTCGATGTCGAAGCCCTCCAGCCGGCCGGTGTTGGGGTTGCGCGAGCCCCACCGGTAGCTGTTCAGGTCGATGCCGACGACCAGGCTGCGGCGGGCCTTGATGGCCTGCACCGCCGCGCCGTCCACGGTGCTCGGCGGGACGCTCTTGTAGAGGTCGCAGGGCTCCGCCTGACCGCTCTGCTCCGCCTGGTCCTGCTCGGCGGCCAGCGGCACCTGAGCCGGTGCGCCGGCCCCGTGGCCGCCGGGCGGCCCGCCCGCGCCGAGCACCAGCGCGCCGGAGGCCAGCAGCGCCAGCGCCGCCGCCGTCCGGGCCGCCCGCAGCGCCGCGGCGCGGCCCCGTCCCCGGTCCGTGATCGTGCCCATCTCGTCCGTCCCCCTCTACCGGTACTCGGCCAGTCGGCGGCCGAGGCCGCCCAGTGCCGCGACGGCGGCCAGCAGGCCCAGTGCCGCGACCGCCGCGGCGGCGGTGCGCAGGTCCTCGTCGACGCCCAGCGCCTCGTCCCGGAACCGGCCCTCCTCCAGCACGGCGGCGTGCGCCAGCTGCCGGTCGGCGGCGGCGAACGCGGCGTCGGCCGTCTTCGGCGCGTCGGCCTCACCGGCCGTCACGGTGGCGTCCAGCGCGGCCTGGTAGTCGCCCTGGTTCTCCAGCGCGGTGGCCGCGGTGTGCCGTTCGTTCCACTGCCCGTAGTCGCGCAGCGCCTGGTCGACGGTGGCCCGGGCGTCCGCCGGCGCCAGGGCCTGGGCCTGGGCCAGGGTGCCGGACGGCTCGCCGCCCTCGGGCCGGGCGTAGAGGTGGCCGGTGGTGTCCGACCAGAGCTTCGCGTAGGTGGTGCTGGAGCCGCGCGACACGTAGTGCAGGTTCTCCGCCAGCCGGGCGGTCAGCACGTCCACCCGGGCCGCGTTGAGCGCCCGCAGCGGCGCGCCCCCCTCGCGCTCGCCGCGCCCGAGCGCCGAGCCGGCGCCGGTCGCGCTCACCGCCAGCCAGAGCACCGCCGCCAGGACGGACGCGGTGGCGGCCAGCAGTCCGATGTTGAAGACCCGGTTGGTCCGCCGGAAGAGCGTCAGCTGCACCCAGGCCAGCGCCAGCAGCGCCACCAGCCCCAGCGCGTACCCGGCCCACGGGGTGGCCCGGGCCTCGGCCAGGTCGTCGGCCAGCACCTCGTTCTGGGCGGCCGACAGCCGGGCGGCGGCCGGCAGCAGCTCGGTGCGCATCCGCTCGGAGGCGTACCGCTGGTAGGCGCCGCCGAGCGGGAAGCCCTGCCGGTTGTTGGCCCGGGCGCTCTCCACCAGCCCCGCGTACTCCGGCACCTTCTGGTTCAGGGAGGAGAGCAGTTCCTGGAGGTCCGAGGAGGCGGTGGTGCGGGCGGCCGCCTCGGCGATCAGCTGGGAGGCCGTCCTGAGGTCCTGCTCGTAGCGCTCCCGGACCGCCCGCGGCTCGGCGCCCGCGAGCAGGAAGCCGCTCGCCGCGGTGGCGTCCGCGTCGGCCAGCGAGCGGTTGATCTCGGCGGCGGCCTGGCTGAGCGGCTGGCTGGAGTCGACCACCCGCTCGGCCGCCCCGGCGCGGGAGTTCAGCTGGACGGCGGTCAGCGCGCCGAACGCCAGGGCCAGCACCGCGAGCAGCGCCCCGGCCAGCCGCAGCCGCCCCGGCGCGGTCCGGGTGGCCCGCCCCAGCCGGGCGAGCGGCCCGCGCCGCGGGACCGCCTCCGCCGTGCCGCCGGACCGCGGCGCGGGCGGTCCCGGCTTCTCGATGCGCACCGGTGTCGCCACCAGCCACCCCCTCCCCAGTGGCCCGCCCTCCGTCTCCGGGGCCCGGCCGTTGCCAGCAGTATGGCCGTCACTCCCGGCGGCCACACCCGAGTTGCGCGGATCTTGAGCTGTGCGTCCCCTGCGGTGCTCCGCTGCCCGGCCCTCCCCGGCCCGGGCCGCCCCGAGGCGCGGGGCGGGCGGCGAACGGGTCGACGCGGCACGCACCCTACGCGGTTCCCGGACGATTCGGAGGCTCGGGGTCCGTTTGTGCGGGTGTGCACTCACCGGCGCGGGCGGTTCGTGTGCCGGTGCGGCGGCCGGGCCCTCCGTACGATGGCGGCATGCGTCTTCTGGGAACGATCTCCGCCGACCGACCGCTGCTCGTCGTCGCCGTCCGGGAGGAGGCCGCCCACCTCGGCGACCACCTGCCGGTGCTGCTCACCGGCATCGGCAAGGTCAACGCCGCCGCCGCGCTGGCCACCGTCCTCGCCGAGGGCCCGCACCCCTCCGAGGTGGTCAACCTCGGGACCGCCGGCGCCCTGCGCCCCGGCTGGGAGGGCACCCACACCGTCACCCAGGTGATTCAGCACGACCTCGACACCCCGACCCTCTACGCCCTGACCGGCCGCACCTACGGCGCCCCGCTGGTGGTCGGCAAGGGCGAGGGCCCGGTGCTGGCCACCGGCGACCTCTTCGTCTCCGACCCGGACGCCCGCGACCGGCTGGCCGAGCACGCCGACCTGGTCGACATGGAGGGCTACGCCCTCGCCACCGTCGCCCACCGGGCCGGCCTGCCGGTCCGCCTGGTCAAGCACGTCAGCGACGAGGCGGGCGACGGCGCCGCCCACACCTGGCGCGAGACCGTCGACGACTGCGCCCGCCACCTCGCCGACTGGCTCCACACCCAGGGCTGGTGACGATCAGTCGGGAGCGGCGCCGTGGTTAGGGTGGCGGCATGACCGATGACGCCATCACCGTGAGCGGGCGGGCCGACCTGCGACCGCCGGGGATCAACGCCGATGAGCACAGCACGTTGCTCGCCTTCCTCGACTACCTGCGCGACTGCGTGATCGCCAAGACCGAGGGGCTCTCCGACGAGGACGCCCGGCGTCCCGGCGTCCCGTCCGGGACCAGTCTGCTGTGGCTGGTGCGCCACCTCACCGCCGTCGAACTCAACTGGTTCCTCTGGGCCTACCGGGGCGACGACGTCGAGCCGTGGGACGACGACGCGCCGTCGCCGGGGGACGAGACGGTGGCGGAATCGGTCGCCGCGTACCGGGCTGCGATCGCCCGCGCCAACGAGGTGATCGCCGGGGCGGCGGGCGCGACCGACCGTCCCGGCGTGCGCTCGCTGCGCCCCGACGCCGAAGCGCCGTCGATGCGTTGGCTGCTGGTGCACATGATCGAGGAGACCGGCCGGCACGCCGGGCACGCCGACATCATCCGCGAGCGGCTGGACGGCTCGGTCGGCCGCTGACGGGGGCGGGTGGGCACCTGCTGACGGACAGTGGAATACTCCCCCGCGCAGTACCCGGCGCCGCTCCGGCGGCGCCGGGTGTTTTCATACAGGGGGAACAGAAGTTCATGTCATCGACTGACAGAAATGTTGGCCGTCGTCGTACCGTGCGCACCGCCCGGACGGCCCTCGGGGCCTCGGCGCTCGCGCTGACGATGCTCACCACCGCGGCCTGCGGGCCGGACAACAGCTCGGCCGACTCGGCCGTGACCGCGGCGGCGGGTCCGGCCGGGGGGCCGAACCTGGGACTGCCCGCCAACCTCGACGATCTGAAGAAGTGGAAGTTCGAGGACTGGGAGAAGTGGGCGAAGGACTACGCCCTCCCGGCGGCCGCCAAGGGGTTCTGGACGCTGGACAAGCTGCTCAAGGCCAAGCCCAAGGAGCCGATCGCGCCGCCGGCGCCGCCCACGGCCGCACCCGCCCAGCCGCCGGCGCAGCCCAGCCGGCCGGGTGCGCCGGCCACCCAGCCCGGCGCGCCGTCGTCCGCCCCGGCGAGCAAGCCGCCGGCGGGGCAGCCCACCCAGCCGGGGCACCCGACGCCGCCGCCCGCCGCGCCGACGACACCGGCCGCGCCGAAGCCGTCCAACACCCAGCAGCCGGCCTCGCAGGCCCCGGCCCCGCCGGCGCAGCCGAGCCAGGCTCCGGCCCAGCCGCCCGCCCAGCCGTCGCAGGCTCCGGCCCAGCCCGGTGCGCCGTCCGCGCCGCCCGCTCAGCCGGCCCAGCCCGCGGACAACGGCAACGACCCGCTGCCCAGGACCGTCAATGCCCAGCCCCTCCCGCACCCGTACGCCAAGCCCGGCGTGCACGGGAAGCTGTTCGCCGACGAGCCCGGCAGCGGTGCCGACGCCGCCGCCGGCCTGGGCCACTACCAGTGCTCCGCCACCGTGGTCGCCGACCCGGCCCACCCCGGCAAGAGCAACCTGGTGTGGACCGCCGGCCACTGCGTCCACCAGGGCAAGGCCGGTAAGTACTACAGCAACATCTCCTTCATCCCGGCGTTCAACAGCGCCGGAGCGCTCAGCGGCGGCAAGCAGGCCGAAGAGTCCCAGTACGCGCCGTTCGGCATCTGGAACGCCACCCAGGCGGTGACCTCCCCGCAGTGGAAGGCCGAGGGCGGCGAAGGCGGCTCCCCGGCCACCCACTACGACTTCGCGATCATCCGGGTGCAGCCCGCCGACGGCGCCAAGTCGCTGGAGGAGACGGTCGGCGGCGCGGTGCCGGTCTGGTTCAACGCCCCGCGCGACCAGCTGAGCATCACCGAGTACGGCTACCCGGCGGCCCCGCCGTTCGACGGCATGGAGCTCAACCGCTGCGAGAGCGGCAAGCCGAGCCGGCTGTCGTACGACCCGACCCGCCCGCCGATGCTCGCCCTCGGCTGCACCATGACCGGCGGTTCCAGCGGCGGCGGCTGGCTGGCGGTGAAGGACGGCAAGCCGGCGCTGGTCAGCAACGTCTCGGTCGGCAAGCACACCGGTGACCCGAAGTTCCAGGCCGGCCCGTACCTGGACGACGTCGCGGCCGGCGCGTACGACTTCATCTCCAAGAAGGGCTGACGCCTCCCGGCACCCCGTTGGACGGCCGCCCCCGCGCACCCCTCCGGTGCGCGGGGGCGGCCGTTTCCCGGTGGCTCAGTCCGCGAACGCCGCCAGGTCCAGCGCGGCCAGCCGCTCCGGGTCGCTGAGCACGTCGATCGCCACGATCGCGCCGTCCACCACGGTGAACGCCATGACCGACACCGCCCGGCCGTTGGCGCCGATCACCACCACGCCCGCCGCGCCGTTGATCAGCGCCGGGCGCGCGTACGGCGACAGGCTGTGGAACATGACCGCCTGCCCCGCGACCGTCCGGGCGCCCTGGAGCACCACCGGACGCCGGTCCCGGCCGACGTTGCCGTCCGCCCGCAGCACCACCTCCGGGTCCAGGACGGCGAGCAGCGCGTCGAGGTCCCCGGTGTGGGTGGCGGCGAAGAACGCGTCGACGGCCACCCGCTGCCGGGCGAGGTCCCGGTCCGGCGCCGGCGCCCGGCCCTGCACCTTGCGGCGGGCCCGGCTGGCCAGCTGGCGGGTCGCGGCCGCCGTCTTCTCGATCAGCGGGGCGATCTCCTCGAACGGCACGGCGAACATGTCGTGCAGCACGAAGGAGACCCGCTCGGCGGGGGAGAGCGACTCCAGGACCACCATCAGCGCCAGCCCGACCGAGTCGGCGAGCAGCACCTCCTGCTCCGGGTCCGGCGCGTCCGCCCGCCCGATCAGCGGGTCCGGTATCCGCGGCGGCACGTCGGCCCCGGACCCTTCGGCGCGCGACTCGAAGGACTCCTCGCGGCGCTGCGCCCGCGCGCGCAGCTGGGTGAGGCAGAGCCGCCCGATCACCGTGGTCAGCCAGCCGCCGAGGTTCTCCACCTCCGAGGTGTCGGTGCGGTCGTAGCGCAGCCAGGTGTCCTGGACGGCGTCCTCCGCCTCGGCGAGCGAGCCGAGCATCCGGTAGGCGACCGCCCGCAGGTGCGGCCGGTGCGCCTCGAACAGCTCCGCGGCCGGGGAGGGCCCGGCGGATCCGGCGGCCAGAATCTTTTCGTCCACCCGTGTCACATTCCTTCGTCGCCGTCAGTCAAAGCTCCGGAACCACGAACCTAACGGCTCCACCGGAGGCCCGGCTTCCGGCCGGCGAAGGAGAGACGACCATGACGAACCCGACCAGCCAGACGAACCCGACCGGCCCGATCGGCGGCCCCGTCCTGGTGACCGGCGGCACCGGCACCCTCGGCCGGCACGTCGTGCCGCTGCTGCGGCGCGCGGTGGGCCAGGAGGTCCGGGTGCTCACCCGCAACCCCCGCCCGGCCGCCGACGGCGTGACCTACCTGGCCGGGGACCTGCGGACGGGGGACGGTGTGGACGCGGCGGTGGCCGGCGCCGAGGTGGTGCTGCACCTGGCCGGCGACGCCAAGCACGACGAGGCCACCACCCGCACCCTGGTCGACGCCGCCCGCCGGGCCGGGGTGCGGCACCTCGTCTACATCTCGGTGATCGCCGCCGACCGGGTGCCGCTCGGCTACTTCCGGGCCAAGCACGCCGCCGAGCGGATCGTCGCCGAGTCGGGCGTCCCCCACACCACGCTGCGCGCCGCCCAGTTCCACGACCTGACGCTCAAGACCGCGGCCGCGATGGCCAAGCTGCCCGTCGTCCCGGCGGTCAACGGCATCCGCTGGGAGCCGGTGGACGCCCGGGACGTCGCCGAGCGCCTGGTCGAGCTGGCCCTGGCCGCGCCCGCCGGGCTCGTCACCGACCTCGCCGGCCCCACCGTGCGCACGCTCGGCGACCTGACCCGCGACTACCTGGCGGCCGCCGGCAAGCGCCGTCCGATGCTGCCGCTGCGCGCCCCCGGCAAGGTCGGCCGCTGCTACCGGGAGGGCGTCAACCTGGCCGCGCCCGGGGCCGACCGGGGCGCCCGCACCTGGGAGGCGTTCCTCGCCGAGACCTTCCCGGCGGGCACGGCCGCGGCCGCCACCGGCCGGGTCAGGACCAGCTGACGGTGGCCGGCTCGCCGGTCTTGGCCGCGCTCACCACGGCCTCGGTGGTCACCACCTTGGCGAATCGCATCGCGTGCAGCACCGTCCGGGTGGCGCGGGCGAGTTCGGCGGCGGGGACGGTCACGCCGTCCGGGCCGGTCTGGTCGAAGGCGTGCATGGCGTCGACCGGGAAGACCGCGTCGTAGCCGAGGTTGCCCGCCATCCGGGCGGTGGTCTCGTTGCACACGTTGGTGATGATCCCGGTGATCACCACCTGCCGGGCGCCCCGCTCCTGGAGCCAGGCGTGCAGGTCCGGGGTGCCGTAGAAGGCGCTGTTCACCGTCTTGGTGATGTGCAGGTCGGGCGTGACCGCCGCCACGAAGTCCTTCAGCTCGTAGCCGGGCGTGCCCTTCGCGAGCGGGCCGGCCGCGGACTCGTGCTGGACGGTCACCACCGGCCGTCCGGTGGCCTGCCACACGTCGATCAGTTCGCCGATCCGCTGCTCGGCCCCGGGGTTGTCGCGCTCGCCCCAGAAGGTGTGGTCCTCGAAGCCCTTCTGGACGTCGATGACGACCAGGACGGCGTCGGAGTCGATGGTGAGCGGGGCGTCGAGGGCGCTGGTGTTCGTCATGCGTCCATCCTGCGGCGGGCCAGGACGGCGCCGTGAGCGGCAGTGGAGCCACCTATCGATACGATCCTGCCACTACGATCCTGCCCATGCGGGTGGTGGGGTGTGTGATCTTCGACGGTGTCCGGCCGTTCGACTACGCGGTGATCGGCGAGGTCTGGGCCAATCGGGGCAGCCGGCCCGGCGTGCCCGCGTTCGACCTGCGGATCTGCGGGCCGGAGGGCGCCCGGGTCCGGTTCGACGGCGGGCTGGAGCGCGTCCCGGACTTCGGGCTGGACGCGCTCGCCGGGTGCGACCTGGTCGTCGTGCCCGGCATGCAGCGGACCGACGACCCCGTCGACCCCGCCGTGGTCGCCGCCCTGCGGGCCGCCCACGAGCACGGCGTCACCCTCGCCTCGCTCTGCGCGGGCGCCTTCCTGCTCGCCGAGGCCGGCCTGCTCGACGGCCGCCCCGCCACCACCCACTGGGCCTTCGCCGACGAACTCGCCCGCTGCTTCCCGGCGGTGGACGTCCGCCCCGAGGTGCTGTTCACCGGCGAGGGCGGCCTGTGGACCTCGGCCGGGGTGGCGGCCGGCATCGACCTCTGCCTGCACCTGGTCCGCGCCGCCCACGGCGAACGGGCGGCCGCGGCGATCGCCCGCGCCATGGTCACGGCTCCGTTCCGGTCGGGCGGCCAGGCCCAGTTCATCCCCTCCCCGGTGCCGCAGCCGGCGGAGTCCGACGACCCCCTGGCGCGCGTCCGCACCGAGGTCCTGGCCGCCCTCGACACCCCCTGGACGGTGCGCCGGATGGCCGCGCTGGCCGTGATGTCCGAACGCACCTTCGCCCGCCACTTCGCCGCCACCACCGGCACCACCCCGCTGCGCTGGCTCCTCGACCAGCGCATCCTCACCGCCCAACGCCTCCTGGAGGACACCGACCTCCCGGTGGACGAGGTCGCCACCCGCTGCGGCTTCGCGTCGGCCGTCTCCCTGCGCCCGCCGTTCACGGCCCGGCTGGGCGTGCCGCCGCGGGAGTACCGGCGGACGTTCCGGGGGAAGGGGCACGCCTGTTGATCAGTCAAACTCCCGGACCAGGTGGTCACTTGGCGCTAGCATTCAGCGACCGAAGCCCTGGGAGTTGGTTTGAGCGAGTTTCCTTCGGAAGCCGAACGGCGCGCGAGCGAGGCCTGTGACCTGTCGGTCGGCGGCGGCCTCAGCCTGGCACAGACCAGGAAGGAGTTGAAGGAACTCCTCGGGCGGATCGGCAGCTTCGGCTTCTTCGACGAGTACACCAAGCACGACATCTCGCACATCGACACGATGCTCGGCACGCTCGACTGGCTGGTCACGCCGAAGACCCGGGAGGCGATGACGCCGGCGGACTGGCTGCTGATCGTGCTCGCCGTCTACTTCCACGACCTGGGCATGCTGGTCACCAAGAGCGAGTTCGCGCGGCGCGAGGAGTCGGACTTCCCCCGGTTCTGCGCCGAGATCCGCAACGCCTCGGACTCCGACAGCCGGGACTACCTCGCCCGGCTCGACGTCCTGGGCGAGGAGGAGCGCGAGCGTTTCCTCTACCAGGAGTTCGTCCGCCACCACCACGCGGCCCGGGTGCGGAAGTGGATCACCGGGGAGACGTCGCCGAACCTCGGTGCGACGGACCGGGTCGTCACGGAGATCCAGAACCTCCTCCGGTCGCTCGACGAGACGTTCCGGGAGGACCTCGCCAAGGTGTGCGAGAGCCACCACCTCGACGACCTCTACGACGTGAAGAAGTACCCCGTCAAGCAGTACTACGGCGCGTCCGAGCGCGAGCGGGCCAACGTCCAGTTCGCGGCGATCCTGCTCCGCTCGACCGACCTCCTGCACATCACCAGGGACCGCACCCCGTCCATCGCCTTCCGGGTCCTGAACCCGGTCGACCCGATCAGCCAGAACGAGTGGGCCAAGCAGCGGGCGGTCCGGGCGGTCGTCGCCGCGGACGGGAAGGACCGGGAGGGCGTTCCCTCGGAGGACGCGCACAAGGACACCATCGCCGTCTACGCCACCCCCGCCGACGACGCGGGGTACTTCGGCCTCACCTCCTACCTGCGGTACGCCGAGAAGCAGTTGCAGTTGAGCTTCGAGTGGGCCCAGCGGTCCAACGTCAAGCACGGGACGAAGTACTTCTTCCCCTGGCGGGCCATCGACAAGAGCGCGGTCGGCCTGAAGGACATGGTCGGCCAGTTCAAGTTCACCATCGACCAGCAGAAGGTGCTGGACCTCCTCACCGGCCACACGCTCTACAACGACACCAATGTGGTCCTCCGCGAACTCCTGCAGAACTCGATCGACGCCGTGCGGCTGCAGTTCGGTGCGCGGGCTCCCGAGTGCGGCAGGGTCGACATCCGGTGGGACAGCAAGGCGCGCACACTGGAGATCTGCGACAACGGGACCGGGATGACGCAGAGCGTCATCGAGAACAACCTCCTCCGGACCGGCTCCAGCCGTTACCAGGACCCCGAATTCAAGAAGCGGCACCCGGACTTCGCCCCCATCAGCCGGTTCGGCATCGGTGTGCTGTCGACCTTCATGGTGGCCGACCAGGTGGAGATCATCACCTGCCACCCGGACGAGGAGGAGGCCCGCCAGCTGTCACTGCGCTCGGTGCACGGCGACTACCTGGTGCACAAGCTCGACAAGGGTCAGGACCTGCCCGAGGCGATCCGGCACCACGGGACGTTGGTCCGGCTCACGCTGAGGCCGAGTGCCGAACTGGCGGGCGTGACGGGGACCGCTCGGCACTTCGTGGTGCTTCCCGCGTGCAAAGTCACCGTCCAGGAGGACGACGGCGAGGTCCAGAGCATCGGGTACGCCTCCATCAAGGAAGCGTTGACGGATCTGCTCACGCGGTCGAGGTGGATCGGTGCGCGGGGTCTCGAACGCGGCAGGACCAAGATTGTCGAGAGCTCCATCGGCGAGATGTCGATCGCCTTCGCCGTGGGCTGGAACAAGTACTTCAGCGAGTGGGACTTCCTCTCCCCGGTGCGGGTCGACGGGTCGGACGCCGGCGAGGCCGTGGGGGTCTGTGTGGGCGGGGTGAGAGTGCAGTCGTCGGCACCCGGCTATTGGAGCGGCGGGCCGATTCTTGCGATCGCCAACACCTCCGGGGCGAACTCCCCGCGCACCAACGTCGCCCGGACGGCCCTGGAGCCGACCCCGGAGCAGGAGGAGTTCGTCCGCGCGTGCTACAGGGCGTACTGCGACCATGTGGTCGACGAGATTCAGCAGCTGCACACGCAGCGCGGCTTCTCCATCACCTGGGCAGCGGAGGAAGCGGCGATCATCGCTCACCCGCTCCTGATTTCGCACACCAGCCCGACATCGCGTACGGCGCTCCGGGACGCGGTGCGCCGTATCCCGTTCTTCCTCATCGAGGAGGACGGCGAGCGGAAGTGTGTCACCGCCGATGAGCTGCGCCGGTTCGAGGAACTCGAGACCACCGAGAGCGCGGTGACCGAGCACGTGGAACACCTGCTTCGCGAACTCCCGGGCGGAACGCGTGAGTCGGTCGTCGCCCTGCTCGGCGCGAGGAGCGGCGACGCGCAGACGGGAAGAGTTCCGGTCCTGTGCAGCCACCTGGGTCGGCACAGCGAGGTCGACGGGTTGTTCCTGCACGACTGGGAGATCGGCCGGGTGACGGGAGACATTGCGAACCGCGCCTGCACGGTCGGCTGGGTGCGCAAGGGGGAGCGGCCGCGGTGGACTTCGGCCGGCGTGCCGGACTCGGGCCTGGGAGCCCTCGACCGGGAGATCGACCGGACCGGCGCGCTCTCTCCGCTGGTCCGGATCCCGATCGGTGACGTGGACGTGGAGGGATTCTCCGGCGACATGCGGGGGTTCATCGTGGGAGACACGCGGCACCTCCTGCCGGGCCACCCCTGGTCGGCGATGGTGGACGAGCTGACCTCCTCCCGGAGCACAGACGCGAAGGAGCGTCTGGAACTGCTCTGCCGGCTGATCTCACAGCGCGTCTTCTTCGAGGAATCGGAGAAGCACAGGATTCACCGGAGGTACTTCTCCGTAGCGGAGTTGGAGGAGATCATCAAGCGCGTGGGTCTGTACGAGATGGTCGACTGGAGTACGTTCGGGGCGATCTGCCGGTCTCCGGAGAGTGCGGTGACGTTCTTCGACACCCGTAAGTGGAGTCGCTGGCAGGGGGGTTACTGATGACGGTGCCGATCGAGCCGGACGCTGCCCGCGTCACGGCGGCGGGGGATCTGCGGGCGGTGCGGCTGCCCGATCTGTCGGGGGCGGCGGATCTGGGGGTGGGGCTGCGGGAGTTGTACCTGTGGGTCGAGGCGTACGCGGTCGAGTCGATCAACTGGTACACCAAGGAGAAGGTGGCCAAGGCGCGTTGGTCGAAGTTCCTGCGGTTGGCGGCGGTGGTCAGCATCGCCGGGGGGACGGTGACGCCGGTGGTCGCGGTGGGGATGGGGTGGGCGGGGGAGTCGATCTGGGGGTACGGGCTGATCGGGCTCGGTGCGTGCTTCGTGGCGATGGACCGGGTGTGCGGGTACTCGTCCGCGTGGATGCGGTACGTCTCGACGGCGATGTCGTTGAACCGGCAGCTGGTGCGGTTCCAGGCGTTCTGGCCGAGGATCGAGGCGCGGTTCGCGGCCAATCCCACGGATGAGGAATTCGCCCTCGCCGCCCAGGAGTTGTCACGGTTCGTGGACGACTTCGCGCTGCTGGTGGAGAACGAGACGATGATGTGGGTGGCCGAATTCCAGAGCCACCTCGTGCAGTTGGAGTCCGGGTCGGTGCCGGCGCTGCCCTCCCAGGCGCCGCGCTAGCGGGTGGCGGAGGCGCGCGAGCGGGTCGCCGAGCGGATGGGGGGCGCTGCGCCGCTCGACCGACTTCTCCGCCGACGTGATGGCGCAGGTCCACCTGGACGTCTGGTCCGCCGGCCGCGCCGTCCTGCTCGGCGACGCCGGCCACTGCGCCTCCCCGCTCTCCGGCCAGGGCACCGGCCTCGCCACGGTCGGCGCCTACGTCCTCGCCGACGAGCCGGCCCGGGCGCCCAGGCGGCCGAGGAATCGGTCGAGCGGGCGAGGAACGTGATCGGCCTGGACGCCGCGCAGACCCCGGTGACGGGCGCGGGGCGGGGTGCGCGTGCCGGGCATCCCGTCCCGGCCCGATACCCTTGGGTTTCATGACCGAGGTATCCCGTCCCGTCCGCGTCCGTTTCGCTCCGAGCCCCACCGGCATGTTCCACGTCGGCGGTGCCCGCTCGGCGCTGTACAACTGGGCGACGGCACGACAGCAGGGCGGTGTCTTCGTCCTGCGGATCGAGGACACCGACGCAGCCCGCAACAAGCCCGAGTGGACCGACGGCATCATCAGTGCTCTCGCCGCGATCGGCATCCACGAGGGAGACCCGGGCTTCGAGGGCCCGTACTTCCAGTCCGCCAACGCCGACAGCCACCGCGCCGCCGCCGAGAAGCTGTACGCGGCCGGCCGGGCCTACTACTGCGACTGCACCCGCGAGCAGGTCGCCGAGCGCTCCGGCTCCGCCCAGACCGGCTACGACGGCTTCTGCCGCGACCGCGCCCTCGGCTACGAGGAGGGCCGCGCGCTGCGCTTCCGCACCCCGGACGAGGGCACCACCGTCGTGGTGGACCTCATCCGCGGCGAGCCGGCCTTCCCGAACTCCGCGATCGAGGACTTCGTGATCGCCCGCGGCGACGGCAGCCCGGTGTTCCTACTGGCCAACGTGGTCGACGACCTGGAGCAGGGCGTCACGGAGGTCATCCGCGGCGAGGAGCACCTGTCGAACACCCCGAAGCAGCAGCTGCTGTGGGAGGCCCTCGGCGCCACCCCGCCGGTCTGGGCGCACCTGCCGGTGATCGTCAACGAGAAGCGGCAGAAGCTCTCCAAGCGCCGTGACAAGGTGGCGCTGGAGGACTACCTGGCCGAGGGCTACCTGCCCGAGGCGATGGTCAACTACCTGATGCTGCTGGGCTGGGGCCCGAAGGACGACGTCGAGATCCGCCCGTACGCGGAGCTGGAGCAGCTGTTCCGGATCTCGGAGGTGAACGCCGCCTCGGCCTTCTTCGACGTGCAGAAGCTGCGCTCGTTCAACGGCGAGTACATCCGCGCCCTGTCGGTGGACGCGTTCATCGCCGCCTGCGCCCCGTACCTGGCCGCCGACCGCGCCCCGTGGGCGGCCGAGGCCTTCGACGCGCAGGCCTTCGCCGAGCTGGCGCCGCTCGCGCAGTCCCGGATCGCGGTGCTGGGTGAGATCGTCGAGCAGGTCGACTTCCTGTTCCTGGCCGAGCCGGTCCAGGACGAGCAGTCGTGGGCGAAGGCGATGAAGAACAAGGACGTCGCGCTGGCCCTGCTGCGCACCGCCCGCGAGAAGCTCGCCGCGGTGGAGGCCTTCGAGGCCGCCGCGCTGAAGGACGAGCTGGAGGCCGTGGCCGCCGAGCACGGGCTGAAGCTGGGCAAGGCGCAGGCGCCGATCCGGGTCGCGGTCACCGGCCGCACGGTGGGCCTGCCGCTGTTCGAGTCCCTGGAGGTGCTGGGCCGCGAGCGGACCCTGGCCCGCCTGGACGCGGCGGCGGAGCGCCTGGCCGCCTGACGGCAGTGCCTCTCCGAGGGCCGTACCCCGTTGCCGGGGGGTACGGCCCTCGGGTGTTTCCTGGGGCGGAATTGACCCATGATTCTTCTCCCGAAATGCACCTCATCCAGGGTCTCTGTGTCTCCTAGAGTGATCATCACAAGGTCGCGGCAGGGGAGCCGGGACCGCCCGAGACGGGGAGAACCACCGTGAACGCCATCTCGCAGAAGCCGCTGCTGACCCGCGCCGCCACCGCCGAGACCACCAGCGACCCGAGCAGCGTGATGACCCTGCTCGCCGACTGCGGCACCGACGGCAGCCCGGTCACCAGCTACCGCTCCACCTTCGCCAAGGGCGCGGTCGGCGCCCCGGCCCACTTCCACACCCGGGCCTCCGAGCTGTTCTTCGTGATCGGCGGCTCGCTCCAGGTCCTGCTGGACGACAAGGTCGAGCTCCTCGGCGCCGGCGACCTCCTCCTCGTCCCCCCGCACACCCCGCACGCCTTCGCCGCCGCCCCGGGCTCCGAGGCCGACGTCCTCTTCGTCTTCACCCCGGGGATGCCCCGCTTCGACTACCTGCGCCTCCTCGGCCGCGTGATGCGCGGCGAGGTGAGCCCCCAGGAGATCAAGGACTCCTCCGAGCGCTACGACAACCACTACGTCGACAGCCCTCTCTGGCGCGCCACCCTGGAGGCGGCGGCCGGCACCGGAGCATGAGGTTGTTGTCGCACGGGAAGTCGGGCGGGCCGACTTCCCGCGCAACGGAGGTCACTTGACGAAGACGGAGGCGCCGAATTCCTGGGTCGCCTGGCCGCCGGGCGGAACGACCGCGATCACGTAGCCGGTGCAGTTCGGGCCGTTGTAGACGAGGGCGTACTCGTCGGTGTTGTTGCTCGCGACCAGGGGGACGACCGGGGCGTTGTAGCAGCCGCTCGGGTTGTCGATGAACGTGTTGGGCGCGATGAAGAGCTGCCCGTTGGCGGCGAGGGCCGTGCCGGGCAGGGCGAGGGCTATGGTTCCGGCGGCGGCGAGGGTGCCGAGGACGGTCGCGAGACGTCGCATGCTGACTCCTAGGGGGTCGGAGGTCGGGGCGAGCGTGCCCCGAACACAACTTCTCCGCCGCCAGGAATGGCCGCAATCCGCGCGCGCCGAGCGGGCGATGCGTATGCGTGCGAATGGGTGTCCGGGAAGGGGGTGGTGCCGCGTGGTAGACAGCGTTGTGACGTTCTTCCCAGATCTCAGCCCCTACAGTTACCTGGCCGAGGACGGCGTGGCCCATGCCGGCGGGTCCTATTACGCTTCGTTCGTCCCTTCCCGCCGACGCATCAATGTGGGTTGGCTGAGCGGGCGGCACGGCTACACGACGGGGCCGGTCCCGGACGGTTTTCTCGTCAGGCTCCTGGACATCCGCCGCTGGCAGAACGTGAACCTGACGCGGGGCTTCCATGTCTGCGAGCTGTGCCCACCCGGCAAGGAGAAAGCGGGCTTGCTGACCGTGGAACACAAGGGCGATGTGCTCCACCTGGGGAACGGTGAGATCCGCGTCCCCGGTACCTCCGGGGAGGTCTTCGCGGCGCCGACGCTCATAGCCCACTACGTGGACGGCCACGACTACCTGCCGCCGGTGTCGTTCATCGACGCGGTGCTGCTCTGTCCTGACGGATGGATGTCCGGGCCGGACGCGCCCGGCGTGCCGGCCGATGCGACGAGGTACGACTACAGGTCTCCCGGCGACGGCGGCGACGGCGGCGACGCTCGACGGCCGTGATCGTGCCGTGAGTTCGTGGAACCTCAGGTCAGGACGAGTCTCGGGGTGCGGCCGTAGGTTCGGTCGGCGGAGGCGGAGCCTGCAACAAGATCCTGGAGACGGGTGGCATGTTCTACCTGCTCCCTCCGGGCCGGTCCTCCTCTTCCCCGCCTCCTCCTGGCAGGCCTTCCTCACCTCCCTCCGGGACGGGTCGCTCCCCGTTGGTTAGGACCACCCCTCGGGATGGGCTACTATTTACCCATCACCCAGTTGCGCGGGTGGCGGAATAGGCAGACGCGCTGGATTCAGGTTCCAGTGCCCGAAAGGGCGTGGGGGTTCAACTCCCCCCTCGCGCACAAAATCGAGGGCCCCTCACAACTCTGTGAGGGGCCCTCGAGGTTTTCCGCCGGCCGTCAGTGCTCAACAGCCCACGTTCGCAACCGAGTCACCGCCTCCTCCCGGGACAGCGGGCCGTGTTCGAGGTGCAGCTCCTGGAGATGGCGGGTGGCCGCGCCGATCAGGGGGCCCGGAGGCAGGCCGAGCAGCTCCATGATCGCCCTGCCGTCCAAGGCCGCCGGAACGTCCGCGAGCTGCCGGCGCTTCTCGAACTCCGCCTCGGCACGCGCCGCTCTCTCATGCTCCTCGTGCCACTCGTCGTAGCTCGCCGCCCACTGGGCAGCGCGGCCGGCCGACCGCCAGCCGTCCATGTCCTGCTCCCGGCCGAGCCCCACCGCCAGGAACAGGTCATGGCCGCTCGGGACGACGCCGAGCAGGGCGAGCGCGGCGTTGATCGGCCAGCCCTCCCGTGGACCGCTGAAGTCCCGGCTGCGGACCGGGCCCCACACCTTCGCGCCGGCCCGCCACACGGCGGCGGTCTGGTACCCGTCTCCTCCGTGGAAGTCCGCCTCCACAGAGGCGATCGGCCCGCCCTCGGAGGACCAGGCGCTCAAGGTCCCGTCGAGGAGCTGTCCGGTGACGGGCAGCAGTCCCATGCGCTGTCGGAGCGGGGCGACCACCGCCTCCCGGATCCCGGAGGCCACGTCCCGGAGAGCGTCGAAACCTCCGACGACGGCGCTGAGTTCGTACGACATCCCCGCAGCGTAGACGTGGGGCGGGTGAACGCAGAACGGGGGCGGTAACCGTCATCACGGTTACCGCCCCCGAAGGTTGGAGCGCCGGGCCCGAATCGAACGAACGCTTCCCGCTGAAAGCGGGCGTGCTGCCATTGCACCACCGACGCCTGACCGACCGGGATCCGCTCTCGCGGCCCGCCCTGTCGACATGGAAAAACTTACCAACCGATGATCGAAAACCGAAATCGCCGGTGCCGGTGCTGGCTGCCTACGACCGCCAGCCCTCGGCCCGTCCCCCGCGCAAGCCGTCCAGCACCAGGTCCGCCAGGCGCTCCGGCAGGTCCGGTTCGACCGGGCGGTGGCCGAGCAGGGCGCGGGTCTGGATCGGGGCGCAGAGCAGTTCCAGGGTGAGGGCCGGGTCGGTGCCCGCCGGGAGTTCCCCGCGGTCGACGGCCCGGTCGACGAGGACACCGGCCTGGGCGAGGCGGGACTGCCAGAAGGTCTGCCAGGACGCGGCGAGGTCGGGGTCGTCGGAGCTGAACGCGGCGGCCCGGGCCACCGAGCGGCCGGCCGGGGTGGCCAGGTACTCGGCCAGCGCGCGGGCGAAGGCGGCCAGGTCGGTGCGGATCGCTCCGGTGTCGGGGACGGGGATGCCCTCGCTGCTCCCGGCCAGCATGGCGTCCAGCACCAGCTTCTCCCGGCTGCCCCAACGCCGGTACACCGTCGTCTCGTTGACTCCCGCGCGGGCCGCGACCGCGGCGACGGTGAGCCGGGCGACGCCCTCCTCGGCCAGCACCTCCATGGCGGCGGTCAGCACGGCCTGGCGGACGCGCGCGGCACGGCCGCCCGGGCGGCGGCGGATCGGCTCCGCGGGCTCCGGCGCTTGCTCGGTCATGTGGTGATCACCTCGGACACCACCTTAACGCAAGGGGGCTTGCGTTAAGAGGGGTTCGGGCGCATCCTCGTTAAGGCAAGAGTTCTGGCTTTAAGCGCAGCAGGAGGCACCACCATGTCCTTCACCTGGCCCCTGGACCCGCAGGACCTGTTCGTCGAGCGCTATCCGCAGATGACCCTCGGCCTGCCCGCCGACGAGGTGGACGCGGTCCGCGCCGCCGTCACCGAGATGTGGCCCGACCGGCCCGGCGGCTGGGTGCACGAGTGGTCCGCGCTCGCCGCCCGCCACGCGGCGGCCGGCAACCACCGGTCGGCCGCGCAGGCGTACGGCTGGGCCAAGTTCCCCTCGCTGGCCGACGAGCCGAAGCGCACCGCGCTCGACCGCCAGGTCGAGCAGTACGTGCTCGCCGCCCCCGGCTTCCCGGTGGAGTTCGAGCGCCGGGTGCTCACCGTCCCGTACCGCGGTGGCGAGGCCACCCTGCCGGTCCACCTGATGGCCGCCCCGGGGCTGCCCGCCGACGCCCCGGTGGTGCTCGCGAGCGGCGGGGTGGACTCCTGGAAGACCGACCTGCACGGGATGTGGGAGCAGCTCGCGCTCGCCCTGCCGGCCCGGCTGCTGCTGTTCGACCTCGCCGGCACCGGCGAGACCTCCCACCTGCCGATGACGCCGGACGGCGGCGCCGAGGTGGTCGACGGTCTGGCCGCGTACGCCCGGACGATCGGCGACGGGAGGGTCGGCCACTTCGGCATCTCGATGGGCGGCTACTACTCCGCCCGGGCCGGACTGGCGGGGACCGTGGACGCCTCGGTGGTGCTCGGCGGCCCGGTGGAGCGCTCGTTCGCGCCCGGCCGCGGCTTCGCCTTCGGCATGGACGGCATCGTCGGCAACGCCCTGGGCTTCGACGCCGTGCCGGACGCGGCCGAGCTGGCGCGGGCCTTCGCGCCCTTCGACCTGCGCCCGCTGCTGGACCAGGACCTCAACGGGCCCATGCTGGTGGTCAACGGCACCGAGGACGTGCACGTCCCGCTGGAGGACACCACGGTGTTCGAGGGCCGCCGGGACACCCGGGTCGTCCTGATCCCGGACACCGGCCACTGCGCCATCTCGCGCTTCGGCGAGGCGATGGCCGTGATCGTCCCCTGGCTGAAGGACACCCTGGCCCGCTGACCGGTCCCCGGACGGGCGACGGCCCCCCTGCGTGAGGGCAGGGGGGCCGTCGGTGGTCTACCGGGCAGCGGTCACTGGGTGACCGGGCGGAAGAGCCAGTGGAGGCGGGCGGTGGCGGTTCCGGGGCGGGTGATGGTGACGGTGTCGACGGTGGTGCTCTGGGTGAGGTCGAGGTGCTCGTCGGGGCTGGAGAAGTTGGACAGCAGGGTGCCGTTGGGGCCGTCGTCGACCTTGCACCAGAGGTAGCCGTCGTCGTTGGACCGGTAGTCGCCCATGGTGACGGAGTCGCCGTTCTGCGGGGTCCCGGGGTGGGCCCTCGTGGAGTTGACGTACTGGCGGTCGTGGACGAGGTAGAAGCAGTTGTCGGTCGGTCCTGCGGAGATGGTGCCGAACCGCTGGGAGTCCCCGTGCGAGTCCGGGGCCAGGTAGACCGGGTAGGGCGCGATCTCCAGGTCGTCGACCGCGAGCGCCGGGGTCGAGCCGGTGGAGTCCGTGGCGACGATCTCGGTGAGGGCGGTGGCCTCCTGGGGGTCCTGGAGGAACCAGCGCTGGTTGGCCGTGCCGTCCTGGTCGCGGGCCACGATGCCGAGGCCCGGGCCGAGGTCGGTGAGGAACTGGCGGGTGACGTAGTTCTGCAGGGTCCAGGTGCCGTCGCCCTGGCGGGCCGGCTGCCAGAGCTGGTCGAGCGCCGGGTTCGGCCACAGCACCGTCCGCGCGTCGCGGGCCCCGCCCTCCTGGCCGAGGTAGCGGCCGGCGTAGGGCACGTTGGCGTGGAAGATGCGGTAGTAGCCGCTGTACTCCGGGTCGGGCGACAGGCTGAACACCTGTCCCTGGACGCCGGCCCGGTTGACGGGCTGGTCACTGACCGCGTGGGTGCTGCTGCCGGGGGCGGCCACGTTGGTGGTGGCGGCGTTGCGCAGTACGGAGGGGCCCGCCACCGGCACCGTCGTCCCCAGGCCGGCGCCCGGCGGGTTCGGCAGGTTGCCGACCTCCATCACGACAGGGTAGTGGTCCGACAGCAGCACGGCGTCGGCCCGGTTGATGCCGAGGACACGGGGATTCGCGGCGCCGACGGGAGTGACCGCGTAGTCGAGGACGCGGTCCGGGGTGTTGTTCCCCAGGCGCCGGATGGTCGGATGGGTCGGCAGCCCCGGGGCGGTCACCGTGTACTGGCCGCCGATCGCGGTGGCCAGCGACGTGTCCGCCGCGTTCGGGTCGTCCGGGGGCAGCGGGATCCGGTTGAAGTCGCCGATGGCGATCCAGGGCAGCGGGCTCCGGTTGGGGCCCGCGGTGGCCATCCGGTCCCGGATGTTCGCCAGCTGCCCGGGGTCGTCGTTGCCGCTCCCCGAGAGGCCGTGCACCGTGAAGTACACGACGCCGTCGACGTTGATGCCGAGCGCGGGCCGGCCGGTGAGGCCGTGGTTCAGCCCCGCCCCGACGACGTACACGTCCTGCGGCTGGATCCGCGTGCGGCTCAGGAGGGCCATGTTGACCCGGCCCACGTCGGTGTTGGTGGCGGAGTCCGTGTGGAGCCAGTACAGGTATCCCTGCGGCCTGGTGGCCGTTCCCCCGTACCGGTACTCGCGGACCGGGGGGATGCGGCCGCCCCAGTCGAAGAAGACCGGCGGGTCCTGGTCGATGTTCCGCAGGAACACGGCGCCGCCGGGCGGGGCGCCGGCCTCCTGGAGGGCGACGATGTCGGCCCCGTTCTGCAGCGCCAGCTGATTCACTCCCAGCGTGTACTTGTTCTCGTAGGCGGCGTCGCCGTCGCCCGGCAGGCCGGTGGTGCCCGCGCCCTGCATGTTCCAGGTGACGATCGTGCGGCGGTTGCCCACCCGGGGGTCGAGTTCGCCGCCGGCGTCCCGCAGGAACAGCGACGACCGCTTGCCGACGTCGGTGGGGACGACGCCCTTGCCGGCGAAGTCGAGGGTCTCCCGGCCGGTCCAGTCCGGGATCGCCTGGCCGCCCTGGCTCAGCGGCTGGAACTGCCTCGGGTTGCCGTTGGCGGAGCCGAACTGGAAGGCGGTGCCGGACTGGGTGCCGTACGGCGCGTACGGCTCGAACGGGCCGCCCGGCGTCGCCTGCTTGACCATGGTGTTGTTGTAGAAGACGTTCTGCGGGCCCGAGGAGCCGGACCACTTGACCGCCTTGGGGCCGGCCGCCCACCAGACCGGGTACCACGTCCCCTCGTCGATCTCGCCGCCCTCGCCGCCGCAGTTGGTCAGGCAGTTGCCGGAGCGGTGCTCGTACGGGACCCGCAGGGTGTTCTGCTCGAACAGGTTGTTGTGCTCCCACCCGCCGTGCAGGTTGAGGTCCGAGTCGAGGTCGTTGCGGAAGGCGACGTTGCCGCTGGCCGACCACTGGAAGGTGAAGTGGCGCAGGTTGCGGCTGAGGTTGTAGGCGTACAGCGAGTCCCAGACCCGGCTGCCGCGCAGGTAGCCGTTGCCGCCCTTGCCCTTGTTCCAGGCGCCGTCGAAGCTGTTGCGCTCGATCTGGACGTTGCGGGCGTCCTCGGTGACGATCGGGTGCGAGCCGGTCATCTCGGCCTTCAGCCCGCGCGCCCAGTCGTTGGCGGCCCACTTGAAGACGATGCCGTGCATCGCGTACTCGGGCGCCATGTTGCCGTAGTTGTGCACGGCCTGGGCGGGGGTCAGGCTGTAGGTGCCGCCGCCGAGCTTGGGCAGGCCGGTCATGTCCTGGGAGAAGGCGAAGTCCTCGAAGCCGACGCCCTCGACCACCTTCAGCGGGGTGACCTTGCTGGCATAGGGCTTGTCGCCGAGCGCGGGGGAACCGTCCGAGGTGGAGTCGACCGGGACGTCCCACTCCAGCGGGCGGTCCAGGGTGACCGTCTTCGCGGCGGCGTCGATCGCGTTGACCCGGAACATCTGCTGCCGCATGTGGAGGTTGTCCATCTGGCTGCGGTCGGAGACGCCCTGCTGCTCGTAGAACTTGACGCTGTTGGCCGCGCCCACCCAGACGTAGCCGCCCAGGGAGAACTTCTTCATGTCGGCCTTGGGGTCCAACTGCACGACGTTCTGGCCCTGGCGGGCCGCCCAGCCGGGGTCGGAGGCCGGGGCGGCGACCTTGATGCCGGAGGCCCAGTGCTGGTTGACGCTGCCCTCGAAGATGTCCTTGCGGTTCGCCGGGGCGGCGGCCCAGTCGTCCTGGTAGCGGTCGGCGATGTCCCGGGTCTGGACCCGGAACAGTCCGCGGCCCGGCCAGATCCAGCCGCCGGTGCCGACGTCGCTGCCGCTGCCGGCCTTCATGCTGTCCTGGTCCCAGCGGCCGTTGACCAGGGTGTCGTAGCGGGTGTTGACGTCGGGCCGGAACACCAGGCGGGTGCCGCCGTCGCCGGAGCCCCGGCCGCGCAGGACGAGGTAGTCGGCGTCCACGTAGATCTGCCGGCTGACGTCGATCCGGCCGGCGGGCAGGGAGATCAGCGAGAGGCTGTTGAAGTTGGCGTTCGGCGAGCAGTCGGCCTTGACGTCGTCGATGGCCTTCTGCAGGCCGGTGGTGTCGTCGGCGCCGTCGTCCGCCCGCACGCCGTACTTGGCGGCGAGCACGTCGGGGGTGATCCGGCAGGCGGCGTTCCCGGTCAGGTCGCCGTCGCCGGGCAGAGGCCGGCCGCCGCGGAAGCCGACGCGGGACCAGTCGGGCATGCCGGGGGGCGGGCCGGTGCGGTTGGCGGAGCTCAGGTCGGGGCCCTCGGCGCCGGGGCCGGCCGTGACGGCGCCGGCCGGGGCCGCGGTGGCGGGCGCCGTCGAGGCGAGCGCCGTCGAGGCGAGCGCCGGCAGGGTGAGGGAGAGCAGCAGGCCGGACAGCAGCGCGGCCGTTGGTCGTAGGCGTTTCACGGGACCTCGTTCCGGGGGGTCATGGAAGTGCCCCCGGCTCCTTGGACGAGAGACGGGGGCGGTGTGGTGGGTGGTCCGGTCCGCCGGGTGTGGCGCCCGCGGACCGGACGCGGATGCTAGAAGCAGCCGAACCGCAGGCTGGAGATCCGGTCGTTCTTGTAGTAGTTGGAGCCGCCGGCGTCGTAGTCGCCCTTCGCGCCCCAGCTCCAGGCGGCGGTGTAGTCGACCTGGGACGGGTGCAGCTCGCCGTAGGGGTCGTCCCAGAACTCGACCGAGCACTGCGAGTTGTTGATCCAGGAGGACACCTGGTTGTCGGCCAGGACCCCGTTCAGGAAGTGGACGCTGTGGAGGCGCACGATGAGCGAGCCGCTGCCGGCGGGCGGCGGGGTCACGATCGCCTTCGAACCCGTGCCGCCGCTGTTCTGGTAGAGGCAGAGCGCCCAGTCCGGGCAGCCGTCGTACGGGGGGTTGGCGGCGGAGGCCGGCGTCGCCGCGAGGAGCATCATCGCCCCGGTGATCGCACCCGCGACGGCGGTGGTCGCCAGCTTGAAGGATTTGAGGGCCACGGTGGGACTCGCTTTCCGGGTTCTGCCTGCGGCTGTGGCACAGGCGGAGGTCAGTGCTCGCGCGCGACGGGCCCCGGGCCGGGCTCGTCGCACCGCAAGAGTGGCTCCGCGGAGGCGGCGGCGGCATCAGTCAAATGACTGCGGAGCGCCGAGGCCCCGGCCGGGGGAGGAGTCGGGGCGTCGGGGCGGGAAACGGCCCAGAAACCTGGGATGTCGCCGCACCGGTCACCGGCGCGAGGATGTGGCACGCGCCGACAGCGGCGCTTCCCGTCCGGTCGCACCGAAGGAGCCCACCGCATGAGAATCCGTCGACTGGCCGGCATGGCGGTCACCGCGGCCGTCCTGGCCCCGCTGCTGGTGCTGACCGCCGGCACCCAGGCGAGTGCCGGGGAGCAGTCGGCCGCGCCGATGCCTCCGCAGGTGCCGTTCGAGGTGTCGCAGTCGCGCTACGAGCAGTGCCAGGCGATGTGGAACGTCAACTACTGGTCGGGCGGCGCGGCGTTCGCCACCGGTCAGTGGTACGCCTGCATCGGCGGCTGACCGGGCCCTTCCCGGACAGCCTCGGGGGAACGGGGGGACGGGGCTGTCCGGGACGGTGGCTCAGGCCTGGGCCCGTGCGGCGCTGAGCTCGCGGTGGGCGGTGACCAGCCGGTCGATGTCCTCCGGCGTCACGCTGTTCACGAACGCCGGGATGCGGCCGACCGGGAGGCTCGCGCCCATCGCGCCGATGAGCGGGTCGTCGGTGTCGATGCCGACGGAGTCCGCCATCGCCCGCATCGCCGCGCCGATGATCTGCGCGCCGACCGGGTCGGCCATCCAGTCGCCGACGGTGGACTCCGCGGTGAGCACCGGGCGGTAGCCGTCGGCGGCGCAGTCGACGGTGGTGCGCAGCCGCAGGTCACGGGAGGAGGCGCCGATCCGCAGCTCGAACTCCCCGCCCTCGACCCGCCAGCGGTGGTCGCGCACCGACCAGTGGGCGAAGGAGCGCTCGTCGAGGGCGATCGTCACCCGGGCGCTCTCGCCGGGCTCCAGGCGGACCTTGGCGAAGCCCTTCAGCTCGTGCTCGGGGCGGCGCACGCGCGGGGCGCGCTCGTGCACGTACAGCTGGGCGACCTCGGCGCCGGCCCGGGCACCGGTGTTGGTGACGGTGAAGGAGACGTCGAAGCGGTTGTCCCCGGTGGGCGTCACCGTCAGGCCGTCGTAGCCGAAGGTGGTGTAGCTGAGGCCGTGGCCGAAGGGGTGGGCGACCGGTACGCCGAGCGTGTCGTAGTACCGGTAGCCGACGAACAGGCCCTCGCCGTAGTGGACCTGGCCGTCCGCGCCGGGGAAGTGCAGGTGGCTGGGGTTGTCCTCGAGCCGCAGCGGGACGGTCTCGGCGAGCCGGCCCGAGGGGTTGTCGAGGCCGAACAGCAGCCGGGCCAGCGCCGTTCCGCCGGCCTGGCCGAGCAGCCAGCCCTCCAGGACGGCCCCGACCCGGTCCTGCCACGGGGTGAGCCGCACCGGCGCGCCGTTGGAGAGCACCACGGTGACGTCGGCGCCGGCGGCCCCGGCGGCGGCGGTGACGGCGTCGAGCAGGGCGAGCTGGTCGGCGGGCAGGTCGATGTCGGTGCGGTCGAAGCCCTCGGACTCGTACGTCTCGGGCAGGCCGAGGAAGAGCACGGCGTGCCGGGCGCCGCGCACGGCCTCGACGGCCTCGGCGACCAGGGCCGGGGCGGCCGCGCCGTCCAGGGTGAAGCCGGGGGCGAAGCGGATCCGCTCCGGGTCGGTGACGGTCGCGCGGATCGCGTCCAGGGCGGTGTCCAGGCGGGTGGGCACCACGTGCGAGCTGCCGCCGCCCTGGAAGCGCGGGGTGCGGGCGAACTCGCCGATGACGGCGACGGTTTCGGCGGCGTCGGGGGCGAGCGGCAGCAGGCCGCCGTCGTTCTTGAGCAGCACGGCGCTCTGCACGGCGGCGGCGAGGGCCAGCGCGTGGTGCTCGTCCTCGTCGTAGCTCCCGCCGGGCACCCGGGCGGCGGCGGTACGCGCCAGCAGGTCCAGGACCCGGCGGGCGGCGGTGTCCAGGGCGGCCGGGTCGAGCGAGCCGTCCTCGACGGCCGCGACGACCAGGGCCTCCCGGCCGGAGGGCGGCATCTCCAGGTCGAGGCCGGCGGCGAGCGAGGCGACCCGGTCGGCGACCGCGCCCCAGTCGCTGACCACCGCGCCGTCGAATCCCCACTCGCCGCGCAGCAGTTCGGTCAGCAGCCAGTGGTTGCGGGCGGCCGGGACGCCGTTGACGGTGTTGTAGGCGGCCATCACGGTGGTCGGGCGGGCGGTGGTGACGATGTGCTCGAAGGCGGGCAGGTAGATCTCCCGCAGGGTGCGCTCGTCGACGTTGGCGCTCACCCGGAACCGGTCGGTCTCCTGGTTGTTGACGGCGAAGTGCTTGAGCGAGGTGCCGACGCCCCGGGACTGCACGCCGTTCACCAGGGCGGCGCCGATCCGGGCGGTGAGCAGCGGGTCCTCGGAGAGGTACTCGAAGTTGCGCCCGCCGAGCGGGGAGCGCTTGATGTTGACGCCAGGGCCGAGGACGACCGAGACGTTCTTGGCGACGGCCTCCAGGGCGATGGCCCGTCCGAGGCGCTCGGCGAGCTCCGGGTCCCAGGAGGAGCCGACGGCGCAGGCGGGCGGGTAGCAGGTGGAGGGCTCGCTGGTGCCGATGCCGAGGGCGTCCCCGTCCTCGGGCTGCTTGCGCAGGCCGTGCGGGCCGTCGGTGAGCATGACGCTCTCGACGCCGGCCTCGGGCAGGGCGCGGGTGTGCCAGAAGTCGCCGCCGGAGGTCAGCGCGGCCTGCTGCTCGGTGGTCAGGGCGGGGTGGTGGCTCTGGTCGGTCATGCGTGTGCTCCTTCGGGTGCTGGGTCGGTGGGGCGGGGGCGGGGCGTCAGGCCCCGGCGAGCCGGCCACCGGCCAGTCCGTGCGCACGTGCGGCGCACCGGACCTGACCGCCTCGACGGCCGGCCGGCGGGCCCGGACCGGGGCCTCGGTGGTTCGCTCGTCCGGGGCCGGCGGGCCGGCCGGCGGGAGCGGCATCGTGGCGGGGTCGACACGGCCGAGCAGCAGGTCGAGCAGCGGCGCCATGACGGCGAGCATGGTGGGCTCGTTGGTGGTGCGGACGTGGTCCACGCCGTCGGCGTGGACGGGGGAGGCGGCCTCGATGACGCGGGCGAACCGCTCGCCCGCGTCCGGGGCGGTCCAGCGGCCACCAGTCGCTGGTGGTGTTGCCGCCCTCGGTCTGGTGGCCGGGGGTGGAGGCACCCCGGAGGAAGCCCTGGGGCGGGGTCTGTGTCATGACGCCTCCTCGGCCACGTCGCGCAGGGGTTTCCTCACCCTAGGCACGAAAACATGACAGTGCAATGCTTTCGAGGGTGAAAACCTGGCGCCGATATGTTTTCGTGCCGCGGCCGGTAGACTCCGCCCCATGAGCAAGCCTCGGGGGCCGTACGCCAAGACCTCGGCGAAGCGGCGGCAGATCATCGACGCCGCCCTCGCCGCCTACGCGGAGGCCGGCAGCCGCAACGTCTCGCTGCGCGACATCGCCCAGCGGGTCGGGATGACCTACGCCGGCGTGATGCACCACTTCGGCAGCAAGGAGGCCCTGCTCACGGCCGTCCTGGAGGCCCGCGACGCGGCGGCCGAGGAGCGCTTCGGCCCCGAGGCCGGGAGCACCGAACTGCCGCACTCGGCGGTCCTGCGGCACAACGCGTCCACCCCGGGGCTGGTCAAGCTCTTCGTCGACCTCGCCGCGGCGGCCGCCGAGCCCGACCACCCCGCGCACGACTTCTTCGAGCAGCGCTACGAGCGCCTCCGCGCCCGGCTCGCCGAGCGCATCGAGCAGGGCGTCGCCGACCCCGTCGACGTGGACGCGGCCTGGCTCGCCCGGATCTTCATCGCCGCCGCCGACGGCCTCCAGCTCCAGTGGCTGCTCAACCCGGACATCGACATGGCCGCCGACATCGAGCGCCTCGGCGACACCCTGGTCGGTCCGTACCGGGCCACCGGCCCCGCCCGGGAACGCCCGGCGCCGGACGCTCCCGAGGAGGGGCGCCCGGCGCCGACGGCGTGAGCGGGCCGGTCAGTTCCCGGCGCGGCGGGCCCGCTTGAGGGCGTGGTGCACCGCCCAGGCGTCGGCGACCGGCCCGAGGTGGGCGAGCTTGTCGGGGTTGATGACGGAGCGCACCGTCTGGATCCGGCCGTCCACGACGTCCAGGACCAGGGTGTTCAGCACCCGTCCGGCCTGGTCGCGGAAAACGGCGCCCGGCTGGCCGTTGACCTCGTGCGGCTCGAAGGTCACGTCGATCCGGGCCATCAGCGGCACCACGGCCGCCAGCAGCCGGGCCACGTTCGCGGCGCCGGCGACCGCCCGGGCCAGCTGCGGGGTCTTGCCGCCGCCGTCGCCGACCATGGTGACGTCGGCCGCCAGCAGCTCCTGGAGGCCGGCGATGTCGCCCTCGCTCAGGGCGTCGAAGAAACGCGCCGCCAGCTCGTCCCGCTCCTTGCGCTCGGCCTCGAAGCGCGGCCGGCCGTCCCGCATGTGCCGGCGCGCCCGCACCACCAGCTGGCGGCAGGCCGCCTCGGAGCGGCCCACCGCGGCGGCGACCTCGTCGAAGCCGAAGCCGAACACCTCCCGCAGCACGAACACCGCCCGCTCCAGCGGGCTGAGCCGCTCCAGGAGCAGCAGGGCCGCCATCGACACCGAGTCCGCCAGCTCGGCCGCCCGGGCCGGGTCCGCGTAGGGGTCGGCTAGCAGCGGCTCCGGCAGCCACGGCCCCACGTACTCCTCCCGGCGCACCCGGGCCAGGCGCAGCACGTCGATCGCGATCCTGGTCACCGTGGTGGACAGGAACGCCTTGACCGACGTCGGCCGGGTCGGCGAGGCGTCGTAGCGCAGCCAGGCCTCCTGGACGGCGTCCTCGGCCTCGCCCACGCTGCCCAGGATCCGGTAGGCGATCGAGAACAGCAGCGGCCGCAGCTCCTCGAACTCCTCGACCTTGCTCACGCCGGCTTCCTCCCCTTCGAACGGTGACGTGCTGTCGATCATCGGACGCGCGGCCCGGTCAGTGGAACCGGCCGGCCACGTAGCCGCCCGCGGGCTGCCGGGTGATGACGTTCGCCCGGTTGGCCAGGTTCATGAACGCGATCAGCGTGACCAGGGCGGCCAGCTGGTCGGCGTCGTAGTGCTCGGCGGCCTTCGCCCACACCTCGTCACCGACCCCGCCGGCTCCGTCCGCGATCCGGGTCCCCTCCTCGGCGAGCGCCAGCGCGGCCCGCTCGGCCTCGGTGTAGACGGTGGCCTCCCGCCACGCCGCGACCAGGTTCAGCCGCAGCGCGCTCTCGCCCGCCGCGGCGGCCTCCTTGGTGTGCATGTCGATGCAGACGGCGCAGCCGTTGATCTGGCTGACCCGCAGCGACACCAGCTCCTGGGTGGCGACCGGCAGCGGCATGCTCTTGAGCTCCCGGCCCAGCGTCATCAGGCTCTTGATCAGCTTGCCGCCGGTCTCGGTGGCGAAGAAGTCGAGTCGCGCGTCCATGGTGGGTCTCCCTCGTGGTGGTCGGTGCGTCAGGTGCTTTCACTCCCTGGGACGGGACAGCCCGCCGTCCTGTGACACGCGCCGGTGCAAGAGATTCGTGCGGGCCGGATCCTGACGGCCCGAAGCCCGGGAAATACCCGTTCGGCACGGCCCGTGGCGGTCGCTAGAATCCGCCTGCCCACGAACTCTGTGATTGTCATATGAGTCGGGACCTCACCCCTGGGGGGAACCATGAAGCCGCTGCCATCGGGCAGCCGCGTACGCCACGGGCGAAGAAGGGCCGGCACCGCCGCTCCGGTCGCCCTGCTGCTCGCCGTCCTCGCCACGCTGGTGGGCCAGGCCGGCCCCGCCGCCGCCGTGGCGCCGCCGACGGCCACCGCCTCGCCCCAGCCGGGCGCGGGCACGAACCCGGCCGCCGATCCGGCCGCCGCCCCGTCGGCCGCCCCGAGCGCGGCGCCCGCCGCCGGGCCGACGCCCCCGCAGCCGGTGGACCCCGAGGCCCGGGCCGCGGCCGCCGCCCGGGAACTCCAGCAGGCCGACCCGACCGGCCCCTGCCCGACGGCGCTCACCGCCGGCACGGTCGTCGTCTGCGCGGTCGAGCCGGGCACGCCGCAGTCGTTCTCGCTCGATCTGCCCCAGGCCCAGGATGTGCTGTTCGCCCGGATCCTGACCTCCGGCGGTTCGGCGCGCTGGAGCCTGCTCGGGCCGGACGGCGCGGCGCAGAGCTGCGAGAACCAGTCCGGCGGGATGGTGCGCTGCGCCACCGCGCAGGCGGGCACCCACACGCTCCAGGTCACGCAGGAGTACGGCCTGCCGGGCAACCTCTCGGTCGCCTACCGGACGCTGCTCGCGCCCGGAGCCTGCCGGACGGTGAGCGCGGCCGACCTCTCCCTCGCCGCACCGGCCGTGCTCCACAGCGTGCTGCCGGCCGGCTCCGCCGGCGACTGCTACCTCGCCGAGGGCCTCGCGACCGGAGACCGGCTGCGCACGTACGTCACCAACTCCGTCGAGCGGGCCGTCCACGACGCCACCGGGCGGCAGGCCTGTTCCCCGTACAGCGGCGGCAATCCGCACTCCGACTGGTGGGACTGCACGCTGGTCGGCCAGGCGCCGTTCCGGGTCACGGTGAGGGAGAGCTACTACAACCCGCCGCAGGGGTACGACCTCACCCTGACGCGGTTCGCCGACCGGCAGGACTGCGTGGTCGTGGAACCGCAGGCCTTCGGCACCTCGCCGGACCTGAACCAGACCGCCCGCTGCCGCACGCTGCGCATCCCGGAGAAGGACCGGTACTACTTCGCCGCCGTCACCGCGACCAACCCCGGGCTCACCGGTGAGCTGTTCGCGCCCGACGGGAACTGGGCGAACGTCGGCTGCTCCCAGGACTACCCCTGCGAGCTGGCCCCCGGTGACCACACCTGGGTGGTCGACCCCCGGGCCGCCGCCGCCGACCAGGGCTTCGGCGTGGTCCTCCGTTCGGCCAGGGAGACCAGGGGCTGCACGGCGACCGGTGACACGGGCCTGGTGTCCGGCGCGGCCACCGGCTCCTTCGGTGCCTCGGGGCGGGCGTCCTGCCTCCTCCTGCCCACCGCCACCGGCACCGGCCTCCACCTGCTCAACCGGCCGTCGAACCAGATGGCCGCGGCCGGTTTCACGGTGCTCGACGCGGCGGGGGCCAAGCAGTGCGAGAACTACTGGGCGGCCTCCAGCACGATCTGCAAGCTGACCGGGACGGCGCCGTTCCGCGTCCTGCCGACCGGTGTGCCGAACGAGTCGTTCCGGCTGGTGGTCCACCGCACCGGTGAGACGGCGGGCTGCACGGCCTGGCCCCGCAGCGCCTTCGACGGCGGCTGGGGCGTGGAGGTCACGCCCACCCAGGCCGCGCCGCAGCTCTGCCTCGGCCTGCCGGCCGACCAGCACAGCACCGCCGAGTCCGTCGACTACACGAATTCCACCAACACCGGTGGGGCCTACCTGAAGGTGGTCGACCCGCAGGGCAACGTGGTCTGCGAGGGCAGCGCCTTCACCTGTGCCTTCACCGCCGGTACGTCCTACACGACGCTGGTGACGGGCGCGTTCGGCGAGACCTACAAGCTGGCCCGGCGGGACATCTCGCCGAGCGCCGACTGCCTCGCGCCGAACGCCACCACGGTCGGCGGCCGGTCGCTCCCGCTGGACCTGACGTCGACGCTGGACGCCCGCTGCATCCGGGTCACCGCCGCCGCCACCGACCGGCTCTGGCTGAGCGCCCGGTCGACCGCCGGCCGCTACGACCCGACCGTGCAGCTCCAGGTGGCCGACAGCAGTGGCCGGACGGTCTGCGTTCAGTTCGGCTACGGATGCAAGGTCACCGGTTCGAGCTCCTACACGCTGGTCGTGCTCGCGGCCGGCTACAAGGGTGCTCCGATCCACACGAACGTAGACACTTGGCGGGTGGGCACCGTGGACGGGTGGGCGCCGGAGTGCACCGCCCACCCGTTCTCGGTGGCGGGCTTCCCGCTGCGCAACGGGCTGCTCACGGAGTCGTCGTCGGCGTACTGCGCGGTGGTCGACATGAAGCCGTGGCAGTCCTTCAACCTCTTCGGTAAGAGCTCCGCGCCGTCTGCGGAGCAGCCCCTCGTGGAGCTGATGGGGCCCGAGTGGAACGAGCCCAACCCCTCCTACACGTGCAGCACCGACTTCGGCCAGATCAACAGCCGGTGCAGCGCCCACTCCAGCGCCACCGCGGGGCAGGCCGTCCTCCTGGTCGCCCCGGGCAGTGCCGCGACCCCGATCGAGTACAGCATGCAGGGGTCGTGCGACCACCGGTCCATCGTCCGCACGTGCAGCGGGCAGCCGAACATCGTGGCCATGAACTCGATCAGCCCCGCCACTGGCGTGGCCGGGACGCAGACCCAGGTGACTGTCCGGGGCTACGGCCTCACCCTGGGCACCAAGCTGCGCCTGAAGGGCAGCGCAACCTCCTCCCAGTTCGACCTCAAGCCGATCTCGGTGAACCCCGAGGGCACCGAGGCCCACGTCCTGTTCGACACCTACGGCCTCCAGCCGGGGGTGTACGACGTGCTGCTCGACGACGGGAGCACGGGCATCACCCTGGCCAAGGCGTTCACCGTGACGCCCGCGCCGGCCGCGAGCAAGGGCCGGTTCGTGCCGGTGTCGCCCTCGCGGATCCTGAACACCGTGCTCGGGGTCGGCGCGCCGGCCGGCCGGGTCGGCCAGGGCGGCGTGGTGTCGCTCCAGGTCGCCGGCGCGGGCGGGGTTCCGGCCACCGGGGCGACCGCGGTGGTGATGAACGTGACCGCCGTCAACCCGACCCGCAGCAGCGCCATCTCGGTGTATCCGAGCGGCCAGCGGGTGCCGGACCTGCCGACGGTGAGCTTCGCCGCCGGGCAGAACGTCACCAACCTGGTGACGGTGCCGCTGGCCAACGGCAGGGTGGACCTGCGCAACGCCTGGGGCGAGGTCGACCTCGGGGTGGACGTCGTCGGGTACTACACCGACAGCACCACCCAGGGCTCGCTGCTGAGCCCGGTGTCGCCGACCCGCATCCTGAACACCGTGCTCGGGGTCGGCGCGCCGGCCGGCCGGGTCGGCTGGGGCGGTGTGGTGCCGCTCAAGGTGACCGGCGTGGCCGGGGTGCCGAGCAGCGGGGTGACGGCGGTCGTGCTGAGCGTGACGGCCGTCAACCCGACCAGGACCGGCTTCGTGACGGCGTACCCGCACGGCGAGTCGGTGCCGGACGCCTCGGTGGTCAACTTCGCCGCCGGGCAGAACGTGTCGAACCTGGTGACGGTCCCGGTCGGGGCCGACGGCAGGGTCGACCTGTACAACGCCTGGGGCGAGATCGACCTCGGGGTCGACATCGTCGGCTACTACGGCGCCTCGGGTGCCACCTACACGCCGTCCTCCCTGGTGCGGCTGATGGACACCCGCACCGGTGAGGGCGCCCGGGCCGGCGCCCTGGGCGGGGACGGCGACGTGGTCAGCCTGAAGGTGGCCGGCGTCGAGGGCGTGCCCTCGACCGGGGTGACCTCGGTGCTGATGAACGTCACCGCGGTGTGGCCGACCGACCGGAGCTTCCTGACGGTCCATCCGCACGGACAGGACCGTCCGGACGCCTCGAACATCAACTACCGTCCGGGCGAGGTCGTCTCGACGCTGGTGATGGTCCCGGTGGTCGACGGCCGGGTGTCGTTCGCCAACCAGTGGGGCAGCACCGATGTGGTCGCCGACCTGGTCGGATACTTCTCCGCCTGACAGGTGATGACCCGTCACCTGCATGACACCGCGCCGCCCGGAGCTCCGGGCGGCGCGGTGCGTTCTGCGGGACTCCGCTGACGGACCCACCGGCGGGACGCGGGGCCGCCCGGGTGGGCGGACCCGCGTCGGTGGGCCGGCGGCCCTACTTGTTGATGCAGGTGTTGCCGAAGGCCGGGTTGAGCAGCCCGATGATGTTGATCGAGTTGCCGCAGACGTTGATCGGCACGTGGACGGGGATCTGGATCTGGTTGCCGGACAGGACACCGGGGGAGTTGGCGGCCACGCCCTCGGCGACCGAGTCGGCGACGGCGGTCCCGCCGCCGGCCAGCAGGGCGGCGGCCGCGAGGACACCGGCGGCGAGCGCGGTACGAGTACGCATGTCTCTCCTTAAGAGATGAGTTGGCAGATCAGAGCACCAATCACACCGGTGGAGAGTCCGAATCGCCCCGCATTGGGCGGAACGGGGGCGTGTCCGGCGCCGGGGCCGGCGGGGGGTCAGCCGGACGGGAGGTCCTGCTCGGCCCAGATGGTCTTGCCCTGGCGGGTGTAGCGGCTGCCCCAGCGGGTGGTGAGCTGGGCGACCAGGTAGAGGCCGCGTCCGCCCTCGTCGGTGAGGCGGGCCCGGCGCATCCGAGGCTGGGTGGCGCTGGGATCGGAGACCTCGCAGGTGAGGCGCTCGGCGCGGATCAGGCGGACGCCGACCGGGCCGCCCGCGTAGCGGATCGCGTTGGTGACCAGCTCGCTCAGCACCAGCTCGGTGGTGAACGCCAGTTCCTCCAGCCCCCAGGCCAGCAGCTGCCCGGTGGCCGCCTCCCGGACCCGCGCGACCGCCGCCGGGTCCGCCTCCAGCGTCCAGCCGGCGGTGGCCTCGGGCGGCACCTCCCGGGTGCGGGCCAGCAGCAGGGTGACATCGTCGGTGAGCCGGTGCGCCGGGAGGTCGGCGACCAGGTCCCGCCCGAGCTCGCGCAGCGCCGGGCCGGCCGGCGGGACGGCGCCGTCCGGCGGGGAGGCCGCGGCGGCGAGCCGGTGGGCCAGCTCGTCCATGCCCTCCTCCAGGTCGTCCGCGTACCCGAGGAGCAGCCCGTCGGTGTACAGCGCGAGCAGGCTGCCTGGCTCCAGCTCGACCTCGGTCACCTCGAACGGCAGCCCGCTGACGCCGAGCGGCGGCCCCGGCCGCAGCGGTACGTAGGTCACCCGGCCGTCCGGGTCGGCGACGGCGGGCGGCGGGTGGCCGGCCGAGGCCATCGCGCAGCGCCGGGACACCGGGTCGTACACCGCGTACACGCAGGTGGCGCCGAAGGGCACGGTCTGCTGCTCGTCCGGGGTGTCGTGGCCGGCGTCGCTCCACACGCCGTGGCTCACCGGGGGCCGGACGGCCGCGCTCGCGCCGGGCCGCGCGTCCAGGCCCTCGTCGTCCTCCTCCGGCCGTTCGGCCTCCACCATCAGCTGGGCGACCAGGTCGTCCAGGTGGACCAGCAGCTCGTCCGGCTCCAGGTCGAGGTCGGCCAGCGTCCGCACGGCGGTGCGCAGCCGCCCCATGGTCGCGCTCGCGGCGAGCCCGTGGCCGACCACGTCACCGGCGACCAGGGCGACCCGGGCGGAGGACAGCGGGATCACGTCGAACCAGTCGCCGCCGATCCCGCTCGCGGTGTCGGTGGGCAGGTAGACGCTCGCGGTGGAGACCGCGGTGGTCTCGGCCTGCGAGGGCGGCAGCAGGCTGCGCTGCAGCCCGACGGCGGCGCGGTGCTCGCGGGCGTAGCGGCGGGCGTTGTCCAGGGCGAGGGCGGCGCGGTCGGCGATCTCGCGCAGCAGCTCCAGGTCGGCCGGCGGGTACGGCGGCCGGTGCGGGGCGCGGTGCACGGTCACCCGGCCGAGCAGGCTGCCGCCGGCCCGCAGCGGGACCGTCATCGACGGCGGGAAGGCGGTGTGCGCGGTCTGCTCGCCGGGGTCGGCGGGCACGGCCACCCCGGTGGGCGGGGGCGCCGGCGACGTCCGGTCGCCCGGCTTCGCGGCCGCGACGGCGGTGCGGCGCAGCACCACCCGGCCGTCCCGCCCGGGGGTGGGCTCCCCGCCGGTGAACACGGCCTCGGCGACGTCGACCACCGCCAGGTCGGCGAGCCCCGGCACCGATCCGCCGTCCGCCTGCGGCTCACCCCCGGGGGACGGCGGGGCGAGGACGGCGGCCAGCTCCTCCGCCGTCCCGGTGACCGACAGCGAGCCGCCGACGGCGGCCGTGGCCCGGTGCAGCAGGGCGAGCCGTTCGCCGGACCGGTGCAGCTCGGTGACGTCGGTGAACAGCGCGGTCACCCCGATCACCTGCCCGTCGGGGGCCTGCAGCCGGAACGCCGAGATGGCCATCACCGCGCCGCCGGCCGGGTCCTCGATGGTGCGGACGATCTCCTCCGCGCCGATCAGCGGCCGGCCGGTGCGCAGCACGTCGCGCAGTCCGCGTTCGACGGCGGCGGCGTCCTGGGCCTGGAGGAAGTCGCCGAGCCGCCGCCCGCGCAGGTCCGGCGGCAGGCCGCTGTAGGGGAGCAGATGGGTGTTGGTGCGGACCAGGCGCAACCGCTCGTCGAAGACGGCCAGGCCGACCCGGTCCTGCAGGAACAGTTCGCGGGTGAAGGCCTGGTCCTGGCGCGAGCGGGCGATCAGCGGGGTGGGGGCGGCGAGCACGAAGTACCGGGGCGTGCCGCCGGTCGTCGGGTCCGCGGGGTGGTCGGCGTCGGGCGCGTTCAGCGGCAGCACCTGGTACGACAGCGCGAGCCGTTCGCCCCGGCCGGAGCGCAGCACCGCCTCGCCGGACCAGCCCTCGGCCCGCTGCTCCGCGCTGAGCTCGGACATCGCCGGCCATCCCACCGGGTCGGCGAGGAGGTCGTGCACGGGCCGGCCGTGGACCTGGTCGGCGCCGAGGGCGAGCAGCCGTTCCGCCTCCGGGGTCCAGCGGACGATGCGGCCGTCCGCGTCGAGCAGGGCGCCCATGGCGTTGACGACGAAGGGGGATCGGCCGCGGTACAGGGCGTCCGCCGTGTCCATCCGGTCCGCTCCTCTCCGTCGGCGGGCTGGCTGCCGCGACCCCTCCATCATCCCCCGGCCCGGCGAGCCCGCCAGTTCCCGGACGGCGCCGGGACGGCCCACGGGGCGGCTCGAGACCGGCTGGAGGACGGCTCGGGCCGGTCGCGCGGGGGCTTCTCGGACGCCGACTCCTATTGTAATCTCCGTCAATAAGCGGGGCGTGCGGGTTCCCGCGCAGGCCACGCACCTGACGGAGGCAGCCATGGCCCACTCGGCGGAACGCATTCCCACCCGGACCCACACCGCGGCCGACGACGACGTCTCCAGGCGGCTCCTCGACTCCGCGGCGGCCCTCTCCTACGACCCGGCCGTCGAGATCGACTGGGACGCGCCGCTGCCGCCCGGGCAGTACGGGCTCAACCCCGAGTGGAGCACGCTCTTCGGCACCGCGCTCTGGGCGGAGATGACCGAGGAGCAGCGGGTCACCCTCACCCGCCACGAGGTCGGCTCGATCATGACCACCGGCATCTGGTTCGAGATGATCCTGCAGCAGATGGTGCTGCGCGACCAGTACCTCAAGGACCCCGCCAGCGCCGAGTTCCGCTTCGCGCTCACCGAGATCGCCGACGAGTGCCGCCACTCGATCATGTTCGCCCGCGCCTGCGAGAAGATGGGCGTCCCCCAGTACCGGCCGCACCGGGCCGTCGCCCACGCCGGACGCGCCTACAAGTCCCTCGCCCGCGGCGAACTCGCCTACGGCGGCATCCTGGTGGCCGAGGAGGTGCTGGACGTCATGCAGCGCGACTGGATGCGCGGCGAGAACGTCCTCGACATCGTCCGCGGGACCTCCCGGATCCATGTGGTCGAGGAGTCCCGGCACATGAAGTTCGCCCGCCAGGAGATCCGCGAACGGCTGCGCGGGGCCGGTGCGCTGCGCCGCCGCAACGCCGCCTTCGGCATCGCGGCCGGCGCCTTCGTCATCGTCACCAGCATGGTTCACCCGTCCGTGTACAAGGCCGCCGGCCTGGACGTCGGACGGGCACTCGCCGAGGTCCGGGCCAGCGAGCACCGGCGCGCCATGATGCGCACCAGCAGCCGCCACCTGATGGCCTTCCTCGCCGAGAACGGGCTGCTCACCGGTACGGCGGCGAAGATCTACCGCCGCATCCACATGCTCTGACCGGCCCCTCCCCAGCCCCCGACCCCACGCAGCGAGGACCCCACCCCCGCCATGGCCTACGCGATCACCCGCACCTGCTGCAACGACGCCTCGTGCGTGTCCGTCTGCCCTGTCAACTGCATCCACCCCACCCCGGACGAGCCGGACTTCGGCCGTACCGACATGCTCTACATCGACCCGGCCGCCTGCATCGACTGCGGCGCCTGCGCCGACGCCTGCCCGGTGGACGCGGTCTTCCCGGTCGACCGGCTGACCGGGCCCGACGCGGTCTACGGCAAGCTCAACCGCGACCGGTACCGCGACCACCCCGCCGACCACGCCTGGGGCGCGCCGGTCTTCCCGCGCAGCCTGCCCACCGGCCTCGACCTCGGAGCCGGCCCGCTGCGGGTCGCCATCGTCGGCACCGGGCCGTCCGCGAGCTACACCGCCCAGGCGCTGCTGCGCTCCACCGGCGCCGAGATCACCATGATCGACCGGCTGCCGGTGACCGGCGGGCTGCTGCGGCACGGGGTCGCCCCGGACCACCAGTCGACCAAGCGGATCGCCGAGAGCTTCGCCTCCGTCTTCCACGACCCGCGGCTGCGGGTGCACCTCAACGTCGAGGTCGGCACCGACCTCGGCCACGCCGAACTCGCCGCCCACCACCACGCGGTGGTGTACGCGGTCGGGGCCGCCGCCGACCGCCGGCTCGGCGTGCCCGGCGAGGACCTGCCCGGCAGCCTGCCGGCCACCACCTTCGTCCGCTGGTACAACGCCGAACCGACCGTGCCCGCCGACGCGGTCGTGCTCGGCGGCGGATCGGGTCCGGGCGCCGAACGGGCCGTGGTGATCGGCAACGGCAACGTCGCCGTCGACATCGCGCGGATCCTGCTCACCGACCCCGACCGGCTCGCCGCCACCGACATCGCCGACCACGCGCTCGCCGCGCTGCGCCGCGGCCCGGTCCGCGAGGTGGTGCTGGCCGCCCGGCGCGGGCCCGAACACGCCGCGTGGACCGTGCCCGAGTTCCTCGCCCTCACCCGGCTCCCGGGCGTGGACGTCGTGGTGGACGACCGCCCGGAGGGCTCCGCCGCGCCGTTGCTCGCCGGCCTCGCGCGGGAGCGCCCGGACGGCGCCGCGCCGCCCCGGCCCGGCCGGCGGATCGTGCTGCGCTTCCATGCCCAGCCCGCCCAACTCCTCGGTGACGGCCGGGTCGAGGCGGTCCGCTTCGCCGGCACCGACGACCTGCTGCACACCTCCCTGGTGGTCCGCTCCATCGGCCACCGCGGCGTCCCCGTGCCGGGGCTGCCCTTCGACGACGCGGCCGGCACCGTCCCGCACACCGGCGGGCGCGTCCTCGACCCGGCGACCGGCCGGCCACTGCCGGGCACCTACCTGGTCGGCTGGGCCAAACGCGGACCCTCCGGCGGCATCGGCGCCAACCGCGCCTGCGCCGAGGAGACCGTCCACGCCCTCCTCGACGACGCCGTCGCGGGCGCCCTGCCCGTCCCCACCGCCGACCGCAGGGCCTTCGACCGCCTGGTCCGCACCCGACGCCCCGACGCCCTCGGCCTGCGCCAGCTGCGCGCCATCGACCGCGCCGAACGCGCCCGCGGCGAGGCCACCGGCCGCCCCCGCGTCAAACTCCCCACCGTCCCCGCCCTCCTCGCCGCCGCCCGCCGCTGACCCCCGCCGGCCCCGCGGGCTCACGGCCCGACGAGCAGCAGCACGATCCGGATCTCGTCCTCGCCGACCCGGTACCCCGACGTCACCCCGGGAGCCGCGTCATCAGCCGGAACGGTGACGAAACGTCACCGGCAAGGGGCGGTCGACCGCCGGGGCGGTGGTCCGAACCCGCCGTTGGGCCGGGCACGTGCGCTCCTCGGCGACCCCGGGCCTGCGGGCTCAGCTGAAGAGGGCGCTGAGGTCGAGGGGGGTGATGAGGAAGGTGTCGGTGGCCGGGTCGTGGGCGTGGAGGAGGGCGGTGCGGCCGGCGGGGACGGCGGGGTCGCCGGGCGGGGTGCGGACGGCGAGGAGGGCGGGGGAGCCGTCGTCGGTGGTGGCCTCGGCCCAGCCGTCGTGAGTGCCGGCGCCGCCCGGCAGGACCGTGCAGACACGGCCGACCAGGGGGAAGGGTTCGGAAGCGAGCAGGTCCCCTGGCAGGTCGTCGGGAAGCTCCCCGGGCGCGGCGTCGATGTGGGGCTCGGCGCCGCACCCCCCGCTCCGGGTGCCGGTGGCGCGGCCGACGTCGTGCCCCCCGGACACGGCGTCGGCCCCCAGGCCGCTGAGCAGGGCCAGCATCCAGTACTCGGCGGTCACCACCAGGGTCGGAAAGTCCGGCGCGGCCCTGAATTCCCCCCGCATCCGCCCGCTCCCCCCGACTCCCCGTGCGGCGCCGGACCCCCCGGGCGCCGTGGTGATCCTGTCAGGAGGAAAGCGTCCGCACACTGCCAGGACCTGGCAATCTTGTCGGTGCTTTGACACCGGAAAATATCCGGAAACCGAAAGCAACGAACCGCCCCCTGAAACGTTCAGGATGGAACGGTCACGGTCGCAGCGGCTGGGCCGGCCAGTCGAGCAGGCGCGCGCCCATCACGGCGGTCTCCAGGGTGTAACGGTGCAGCGCGTCCGCCGGGTCGTAGCCGGTGAGGTCGCGGATGCGCTCCAGCCGGTAGCCGAGCGCGCGCACGCTCAGGCCGAGCCGCCGGGCGGTCTCCGCGTTCACGTACCCGGCCTCCGCCTGGACGGTGATGGTCTCCAGCAGCGGGCGGGCGCCGCCGCGCGCGGAGGTGAGCGGGCCGAGCACGGTGCGCACCAGGTCGGCCATGGCGGCCCGGTCCCGCATCAGCACCGGGAAGACCAGCAGCTCCTCGGCGCGCAGCCGCTGCGCCGGCAGCTCCAGGCGCTGCGCGTACTCCAGCGCGGCGAGCGCCTCCTCGTAGCTGCGCACGATGCCGCCGGTGCCGCCGTGCCGGCGGCCGGTGGCCACCCGCTGCGCGGGCGGGTACCCGGCTCCGGGGCGGAGGGCCAGCTCGGTGAAGGCGGTCAGGACGGCCTGCTCGCCGTCGGAGGCGATGCAGACCAGCCGCCCGTCGCGGGCGGCCAGCAGCAGGGTGCGGTCGTCGTAACGGCCGGTCAGTTCGCGCAGCACCCGGTGCGCGGCGGGCGCGCCCTCCAGGTAGGGCTCGGCGGCGACGGCGACCGCGACGGTGTACCCGGCGGCCAGCCGCAGGCCGAACCGCTCGGCGCGCTCGGCGAGCCGGCCGAGGTCGGAGCGGCCGTGCAGCAGGTCGTTGACCAGCTCGCGCCGGTTGGCCTCCTCCTGGCGCACGGCCATCCGCTGGGCGCGCTCATGGCCCTCGGCGAGGGCGCCGAGGGCGGCCTGGATGCCGGCGAGCAGCGCGTCGCCGGTGCGCCGCAGCTCGGCGGCGGTGGCGGCGTTGACGCCGGGCAGGTGCTGCCAGGCGGCGCGGGTGGCGCCCAGGCAGGAGCCGACGAGCTCGCGCAGGCCGTGGCCGGCCTCGGCGCCGCGCTCGCCGAGGTCGCGCAGCCGCTCCAGTTCGGCGCGGCGCAGCAGGCGGCCGGTGCGGGAGACGTCGGTGAGCAGGTCCAGGCAGTGGTGGGCCAGCTCGTTGGGGATGTCGGGGGCGCCGGTTCCGTTGGCCACCGTCATGTCGTCGTGTCCCGCCCGGTCCGTCGGTGTGGTCCGGCCGGCCGGCGTGCCCGCCGGTCGGCCGGTCGGCCTTCCTGGCCGGTCAGCCGGCGCGTTCCGCCGCAGGTCGGGCTGCCGGCTGCTCAGCCCGGGCATGCTATCCGGTCGGCGCTCCGGCCGCTCAGGTGTCCACCGCCGCTCAGGTCTCCACTGCCGCTCAGGTCTCCACGGCCGCTGCGGCGTCCACGGCCGCGCCCGGCCGCGACGGCGTCAGCGGCCGGTGGCAGGCGACGGTCCGCCCGGGCGAGACCTCCCGCAGCCGCGGCACCTCGCTCGCGCACCGGTCGTCGGCGAACGGGCAGCGGGTGCGGAACCGGCAGCCGGACGGCGGGTCGAGCGGGGACGGCGGGTCGGCCGGGAGCAGGCCGGTGTCGCCGAGCGGACGGCCCGGCTCGGGAACGGCGGCCAGCAGCGCGGCGGTGTAGGGGTGGGCGGGGGCGGAGAGCACCTCCTCGGTGGGGCCCTGCTCGCAGAGCCGGCCGAGGTGGAGCACCGCGACGTCGTCGCTGACGGCGCGGACCACCCCGAGGTCGTGCGAGATGAACAGGCTCGCCAGGCCGCGTTCCTCGGTGAGCCGGCGCAGCAGGTTGAGCACGGTGGCCTGGGCGGAGACGTCGAGGGCGGAGACGGCCTCGTCGGCGATCAGCACCCGCGGCTCGGCGGCGAGCGCGCGGGCGATCGCGACCCGCTGGGCCTGGCCGCCGGAGAGCTGGGCGGGCCGGCGGTCGCCGAACAGCGCGACCGGCAGCCCGACGGCCTCCAGCTGCCGCTCGACCACCGCCGCGCGGTCGACCGCCGGGTCCCGGTGGGCGTCCAGCGGTTCGGCGACGAGGTCGCGCACGGTGCGGCGCGGGTTGAGCGAGGAGACCGGGTCCTGGAACACCATCTGCATCCGGGGGCGCAGCGCCCGCAGCGCGCGGGGGGAGAGCGCGGCGAGGTCGGTGCCGTCCAGGGTGACGGTGCCGGTGGTGGGCGGGGGCAGCCGCAGCAGGGCCTTGGCGATGCTGCTCTTGCCGGAGCCGGACTCGCCGACCAGGGCGAGGGTGCGGCGTTCGCGCAGCTCCACGTCGACGCCGCTGACGGCGTGCAGCGGGCCGGAGCGGGTGCGGTGGACCACGGACAGCCCGGTGGCCCGCAGCACGACGGGGGTGTCGGCACCCGGGGAGGGGATGGGGGTCATGCGGCGGTCTCCTCGGCCTTCGCCGGCAGCGCGGCCGACGGCGTGAGCGGGAAGTGGCAGGCGGCCGTGTGTCCGGCCCCGGCGCGGTGCAGCGGCGGCGCGTCGGTCGAGCAGATCGACTCGGCGCGCTCGCAGCGCGGCGCGAACGGGCAGCCGGGGACGGGCTTGGAGAGGTCCGGCGGCGAGCCGGCCACGGCGGGCAGGGTGCGGCGCAGCGGCCCGGTGACCCGGGGCACCGAGCGCAGCAGCGCGGCGGTGTACGGGTGGGCGGGGGTCTCGGTGACGGCCTCGGTGGGGCCGGTCTCGACGACCCGCCCGCCGTACATGACGGCGATCCGCCGGGCGCGGCCGTAGAGCAGGCCGATGTCGTGGGTGATCAGCAGGGTGGCCAGGCCCCGGCTCTCGCGGTGCCGGTCGAGCAGGTCGAGCACGGTGCGCTGGACGGTGACGTCGAGCGCGGTGGTGGGCTCGTCGGCGAGCAGCAGGGCGGGGGAGCCGGCCAGCGCGGCGGCGATGCCGACGCGCTGGCGCAGGCCGCCGGACAGCTCGTGCGGGTAGGCGCGGGCCCGCCGGGCCGGGTCGGGGACGTCGACGGCGGCGAGCAGCTCGGCGGCGGTGCGCAGCCGCTCGCGGCGCGGGATCCGGCGCCGGTTGGTGAGCGCCTCGGTGACCTGGTCGGCGATCCGCACCACCGGGTTGAGCGAGGTCATCGGGTCCTGGTGGACCATCGCGACGCCGGTGCCGAGCAGTTCGGCGCGCCGGGCGGCGCTCGCGGTGAGCAGGTCCTCGCCGTTCAGCAGCACCTCGCCGGTGGCGGTGGCCCGGGTGGTGCGCGGGTGGACGCCGAGCACGGTGCGGGCCAGCACCGACTTCCCGGAGCCGGACTCGCCGACCACGCCGAGGCACTCGCCGGCGTCGATGGCGAGGTCGATGCCGTGCAGCACGTGCAGCGCCCGGCCGTCGGGGGTGTGCAGGGTGGTGTCGAGCGAACGGACCTCCAGAACCGGGCTGGTCATCCTCGCCCTCCCTTCGAACGGAGCTTCTCGCCCAGGTAGTTGAGGGCGAGGACGGTCAGGCAGAGCACCGCCGCCGGGGCGAGCGAGATCCACGGGGCGCTGCCCAGGGTGGTGCGGCCCTCGGCGATGAGGCCGCCCCAGGACGGCTCCGGCGGGCGCAGCCCGAAGCCGAGGAAGCTGAGCGAGCCCTCGGCGACGATGGCGACCGTGGTGGCGGTGAACGCGAAGGTGAGCGCGGCGGGCGCGACGTGCGGGACCACCTCGCGGCCCAGGATCCGCAGCGGGGCGGTGCCGATCATCCGGGCGGCCTGGACGAAGCCCCGCTCGCTGAGCGACAGCACGACGGCGCGCACCACCCGGGTGAAGTGCGGCACGGTGAACAGGCCGATCAGCGAGCCGATCAGGGTCAGGCTGGGCCCGCGCAGCGAGACCGCGATCATCACCAGGATCAGGGTGGGGACGGACATCAGCAGGTCGGTGGCGAAACCGATCACCTTGTCCACCGGCCCGCGGAACCAGCCGGCCGCCACGCCGAGCGCCCCGCCGCCGAGCAGGCCGACGGCGATGGTCAGCCCGGCGACGGTGAAGGAGGCGCGGGCGCCGGCCACGGTCCGTTGCAGGACATCGCGCCCGGCGGCGTCGGTGCCCAGCCAGTGGCCGGGACCGGGGGCGGCGGCGGGGTTGGCGAAGTCGCCGTGCAGCGGGTCGAAGCCGGGCAGCAGCGGGAGCAGCAGGGCGGCGAGCGCGATGACGGCCAGCCAGGCTCCGGCGGCCAGCACTCCGGCGGAGGGGCGGCGGACGGCCGTCCCGCGCTTGCGCGCCGGCGTGGTCGGGACGGTCTCAGCGACGCTCATCGGCGATCCTCGGGTCGATCGTGCGGTACAGCAGGTCCACGGCGAAGGTGGCCGCCACCACGGCGACGGCGCTGACAACCACCACGCCCTGCACCACCGGGAAGTCGCGGCCGTTGATCGCCCCGGAGACCAGGGTGCCGACGCCGGGCACCGCGAACAGCGTCTCGACGAGCACCGAGCCGCCGAGCGAGGTCCCGATGCCGATGCCGATCAGGGTGACCAGCGGCAGCGAGGAGGGCCGCAGCGCCCGGCGCAGCAGCAGCCGCACGGTGCCCATGCCGCGGCTGCGGGCGGCGGCGACGTAGGTCTGGTCGAGGGTGTCGAGCAGCTGGCCGCGCAGGGTGCGGGTGAAGACTGCGGCCTCGGTGAGGCCGAGGGTGAGCGCGGGCAGTACCAGGTGGCGCAGGTTCTCCAGCGGGTCCTCGGTGAACGGGGTCCAGCCGGTGGCCGGCAGGATCCGGAGCTGGACGGCGGTGAGCCAGATCAGCAGCAGGCCGAGGACGAAGCCGGGCACGGCCAGCCAGACGAAGGCGCCGGCGGTGGCGATCCGGTCGACGGCGCCACCCGGCCGCCAGGCCGACCAGAGCGCGACCGGCAGGGCCAGGCCGAGCGCCACCACCTGGGCGGCGATGAAGAGTTCGAGGGTGACCGGGATCCGGTCGGCGAGCTCGGTGGTGACCGCGACGCCGGTGGAGAGCGAGTGGCCGAGGTCGCCCTGCAGGGCGTCGCCGATCCAGCGCCAGGTGGCGCTGAGCACGTTCTCGTCCAGGCCGAGCTTGGCCTCGTAGGCGGTGACCTGCTCCGGCGTGGCGGTGGGGCCGAGCGCGGCGAGGGCGGGGGAGCCGGGCATGAGGTGCGGCAGGGAGAGCGCCGCGACGGTGACCAGCAGGAGCACCGCGGCGGCCCGTGCGAGCCGTCCGGCGGTGCGTCCCGCCGTGCGGAGGGCGGTGGGCGTCACTTCTTCACCCACAGCGAGGCGGGGGAGACGTTGACGACGGTCCGCTTGGAGACGTCGGGCAGGCCGCCGGTCCTGGTGGAGGCCAGCAGGCCGGTCTTGTTCTCGGTCAGGAAGAGCATCGGGGCGTCGTTGACGACCTCCTGCGCGGCCTCCTGGTACGAGCGGGCGCGCTCGGCCGGGTCGACGGTGGCGCGCCCGGCGGCGATCGCCCGGCCGGCCTTCGGGTTGTTCCACCCGGTGAAGTTGTAGGGGCCGTCGGGCGCGTAGAGGCTGGCCAGGGCGGTGTCGGTGTCGCCGAACATGCTGGTGACGAAGTCCATCACCTGGAACTTGCGCTGGAACATCGCGGTGCTCAGGCCCGCCGGGTCCAGCGGCTTGATGGTCATCTTCACGCCGACCTCGGCGAACATCTGCTGGAGCACGGTGGCCCGCTGCTGGCCCTCGGGGCGGCTGTCGACGAGGTACTCGAAGGAGAGGTCGGAGTGGCCCGCCTCGGCGAGCAGGGCGCGCGCCTTGGCCGGGTCGTGCGCGGGGTACCCGGAGGTGTCACCGGCGGCCCGGTAGGGGGAGACGGAGCCGATCGGGCCGTCCGAGACCTTGCCCTGGTCGAGGTAGACGACCTTCTCCACGGCCGAACGGTCCACGGCGAGTTGCAGCGCCTTGCGCACCTTCGGGTCGTCGAACGGCGCGGCCTTGGTGTTGAAGATCACGGTGGAGGTGGAGCCGGGGCCGGCGGCCACCCGCAGGCCGTCGGTGGCGGCCTGCTTGAGCTGGGCGGGGGTCTCGGCCCAGATGACGTCGGCGTCGCCGGAGCGCAGCGACTGGTAGCGGCTGTCGGCGTCCGGCAGGACCTTGTAGACCAGCTTGTCGGCGTGGCCCTTGGCGCCCCAGTAGGAGGGGTTGCGGTTGAGGGTGACGGAGACGCCGGGCTGCACGCTCTCCACCGTGTACGGGCCGGAGCCGACGGCCGGGGCGTCGGGGGCGGTCGGCGCCTCGGAGACATAGCCGAGGGAGCGGGTGAACATGCTGGGGAAGGCGGCGTTGGCGCCCTTGAGGGTGAAGCCGACGGAGGTGGGGGAGTTGACCGTCATGGCGCCGATGGTGGCGACGTCGGTGACGCAGGAGCACTTGGCCTCGGGCTTGCCGAGCCGGGTGACGTGGTCGACGACGGCCTGCGCGTCGAGCGGCTTGCCGTCGCTGAAGGTGACGCCCTCGCGCAGTTCCAGCGTCCAGGCGGTGGCGTCGGCGGTGGCGGCGGTGAAGGACTTGGCCAGGTAGGGCTGCACGGCGCCGTTGTCGCCGTTGACCATCAGCGGGTCGTAGAGCGCGTTGGCCAGGATCATCATCGGCATCGAGGTGAGGCCGCTGTCCGCCGGGTCGAGCTTGGCGAAGGGCCGGTCGAGGCCGATTCTCAGGGTGCCGCCGTCGACGGCGGGGCCGTCGTCCTTGGGCGCGGAGGCGGCCGCGCCGCCGCCGGAGACCGTGTCGTCGGACGCGGAGCAGGCGGAGGCGGTGAGGGCGAGGGCCGCCGTGCAGACCGTGGACGCCAGGACGAGGGTGTGCCGCTTCATGATTCCTCGGGGGGATCGGGGGGCTTCGGGGGAGGGGGAGACCGGCGGGCGCAGCCGGACCGGTGGCCGCCGGACACCACCTTTTGGAAGTGGCACAACTGCCAACTGGCAGTTGTGCAAACTCCGGATGACGAAATGTCGACGACTTGGCGCGCGGCTTGAGCGGGCCACGCCGGGCGTGATTCGGTACGACCACGGCCGTGTGCGGCAGAGCAGTTGACGAGGAGCGAGCAGGATGCAGGGGCAGGGGACGGACACCGGGGCGGAGCCCGGGCTGCGCGACCGCAAGCGGGCGCGGACCAGGCAGGCCATCCGCACGGCGGGGCTCGACCTCTTCGAGGAGCAGGGCTTCGAGAGCACGACGGTGGACCAGATCTGCCGTCGGGCGGACATCGCCCACCGCACCTTCTTCCGCTACTACGAGTGCAAGGAGGCGCTGCTGTTCGGCATGGACTTCGGCGCCGCCGTCCTGGACGCCTTCGCCGCCGCGCCCGCCGGGCTCGACCTCTGGGCCGCCTTCGAACGCGCCGGGGGCACGATCGACGGGCAGCTGGAGGAGTCGGCCGAGCACACCGTGCGGCGCCGGGCGCTGCGGCGCCGGTTCATCGAGGTCCGCAGCGTGCACGACTTCGCGCTGATCATGATCGACAACTTCGCGCAGCGGGCGGCGGCGATCGCGGCCGAACGGCTGGGCGTGGACCCGGTCGTCGACCTGCGGCCGCAGGCGCTCGCCGCGCTGCTGGCGGGCATGACCCGGCGGCACGTCGTGGACGGGAACGACATGCGGTCGCTGGAGGACTGGGCGTCGGCCTTCCGGGTGCTGCTCGCGCAGTTCGACGCGCCGGCCCCGGCGGGAGCCGCCCGGTGAGCGCCTACCGCGCCGGCCCCGATCCGCCGCCCGGCTCGCGGTAGTGCAGCACGAACCGCGCGCTGCTGCCGTCGATCCGTCGCCGCAGGTAGAGCGCGGGCGTGCCGTCGGGCGTGCAGCTGACGCCCTCGCGGACCAGCAGCGCCGTGCCCGGCGGCACCCCGAGCAGTTCCGCGTCGGCGAGGTCCGCGCCGACCGCGCCGAACGCCCGCCAGTCGTACTCCAGCTCCACCCCGGCCGCCCGGGCCAGGTCGAGCACCATGTTGCCGGGACGGCCCGGCCGCAGCAGGTCGGCCGGCAGCGGCCCCGACGGCACCCAGTAGCTGCTCACCACCCGGGGCCGGCCGCCGAGCCGGATCACCGTGTCCACCCGGGACAGCTCCGCGTTGTCGCACCCCAGCTGACGGGCCGCCTCGACGTCCTCCGGGCTCCCGGTCACCGGCGGCGCGGCCACCACGAACTCGCCGTCCTGCGCCTGTTCCGGCGCCTGCGCGCCGAGCGGCAGCCCGGTGTGCACGCTGCCGAGGTCGAAGCGCTGGCTGCGCGGGTCGACGGTGATCGACACCCGTACCGCCGGCGGGCGGACGAAGGTCCCCACGCCCCGGCGGATCTCCAGCACCGCGGCCCGTTCCAGCTCGGCCACCGCCTGCCGGACGGTCAGCCGGTTGACGCCGAACTCGGCGCTCAGCTCCGGCTCGCTGGGCAGCCGGGAGCCCGCCGGGTACGTCCCGGCGTCGATGCGCTCCTGGAGCTGCCGGGCCAGCCGGCGGTACAGCGGGGTCTCGGTTCGGTGCGTCGCCACGGGCCAGATCCTACGGAGCCGGGTGGCGCCTTCTGTCCCCGGTTGTCCGGAAGTTCACCTCGTCGTCGCTTGCCGGGCGCCCCCCTTGCCAGGTAGACATCTAGACGTCTAGATGTCTTGCTCCCGCAGTCCCCCCACCCCGTTCTCCCGCACCGAAAGGCCCCCGCCATGACCCTGGTCAACTTCCGCGACCCCGCCGCCCTCACCGACCCCGAGGGCCGCTGGGTGCGCCCGGGCGTCGTCCACCGCTCCGCCCAGCCCTTCCCGGTCGACAACGCCTCGATCGTCGAGCAGCTGAACGCCGCCGGCATCCGTACGATCATCGACCTGCGTGGTGACGCCGAGGCGGACGAGGCCGACTGGGCGCACGCCCGGGCCGCCGGCATCGAGGTGGTCGCCGCCCGCATCCAGCCCACCAACCCGGAGCTGGAGGCGGCCATGCGCACCATGACCGAGGACGCCGAGCTCGGCGCCTTCTACCTGCTGATGGCCGAGTCGGACCCCGCCGCCGTCAAGCTGGCCGTCGAGGCCGCCACCCGCCCGGGCGGCCTGCTGCTGCACTGCGCCGCCGGCAAGGACCGCACCGGCTTCCTGACCGCGCTGCTGCTCGACCTGCTCGGCGTGCCCGCCGAGGAGATCGTCGCCGACTACGCCCGCACCACCGAGGCGCTGGCGCAGATCTTCGAGGGCCTGGCCGAGCGCAACCGCAACGCGCTGAACGACTACCACGCGGGCTCGTTCACCGTCCCCCGCCCGCTGCTGGAGGCCCCGGCCGGCGCCATGGCCGCCTTCCTGGAGCTGGTCGACGCCCGCTACGGCGGCACCGAGGGCCTGCTCGCCCACTGCGGGGTGGACACCGCGACCGTCGAGGCCTTCCGCGTCAAGGCCGCCGTCCCCGCCGCCGAGGTGACGGCATGAGGACCGTGCTGCGCCACACCGACGGCACGCCGTTCCGCGACCTCAACCACAACGGCACCATGGAGCCCTACGAGGACCCGCGGCTGCCCGTCGAGGAGCGCGTCGAGGACCTCCTGACCCGGATGACCCTGGAGGAGAAGGCCGCGCTGATGCTGCACGGACGGATGCTCCCCGGCAATAACGGCCCCTTCCCGTCCGGCGACCACCTGATCGCCGAACGCGGCCTCACCGCCTTCGCCATGACGGCCGTCCCCGACGCCCGCACCATGGCCGCCTGGAACAACCACGTCCAGGACCTCGCGGCCGCCGGCCGCCTCGGCATCCCGGTCACCCTGGCCTCCGACCCCCGGCACGGCTTCACCTCCAACCCCGCCACCGCCTTCACCGGCGGCGGCTTCTCCACCGGCCCCGAGCCGATCGGCCTCGCCGCCACCGACGACGCCGCGCTCGTCGAGGAGTACGCCGCGGTGATCGGCCGCGAACTGCGCGCCGTCGGCATCCGGGTCGCCCTCCACCCGATGGCCGACCTCGCCACCGAGCCCCGCTGGGCCCGGATCAGCGGCACCTTCGGCGAGGACCCGGAGCGCGCCTCGCGGATCATCGCCGCCTACATCCGCGGCCTGCAGGGCGAGTCCGTCGGCCCGCACAGCGTCGCCTGCATGACCAAGCACTTCCCGGGCGGCGGCCCGCAGTTCCGGGGCGAGGACTCGCACTTCGCGGCCGGCCGGCGCCTGGTCTACCCGGGCGGCGCCCTCGACCGGCACCTGCGCCCCTTCGAGGCCGCGTTCGAGGCCGGCACCGCGCAGATCATGCCCGCCTACGCGATCCCCTCCGGCTCCGGGCTCGCCGAGGTCGGCGCCAACTTCAACCATGACGTCATCACCGGCCTGCTGCGCGGCACGTACGGCTTCGACGGCGTCGTCTGCACCGACTTCAACGCCATCACCGGCATGGAGATCCCCGGCATCGTCTCCCTGCCGCCCCGTCACTGGGGCGTCGAGGAGCTGTCGGTGCCCGAGCAGGTGGCCCTCACCCTGCACGCGGGGGCCGACCAGCTCGGCGGCGAGACCGACCCCGAGCTGATCCTCGGCGTGGTCCGCTCCGGCGCCGTCACCGAGGCCCGCCTCGACGAGTCCGTCCGCCGGATCCTGCGCGACAAGTTCCGGCTCGGCCTCTTCGACGACCCGTACGTGGACGTGGCGGCCGCCGTCGAGCTGGTCGGCGCGCCCGAGGGGCGGGAGCTCGGCCGCCGGGCGCAGTCCCGCTCGCTGGTCCGGCTCGCCGGCGGGCCGCTGAGCGGGGAGCGGATCTACGTCGAGGGCGTGGACGCCGAGGTCGCGGCCCGCTACGGGACGGTCGTCGAGCGCCCCGAGGACGCCGACCTCGCCGTCCTGCGGCTCGCCACGCCGTACGAGAAGCGCGAGGGCCTGCTGGAGCAGCACTTCCACTCCGGCTCCCTGGAGTTCGAGCCGGCCGAGGCGGCCCGCGTCGCCGCCCTGGCCGCCGCCGTGCCGACCGCCGTGGTCGCCCAGCTCGAACGCCCCGCCGTGCTGACCCCGTTCGCGCCCCACGCGGCGCTGCTGGTCGGCGAGTTCGGCGCCGCCGACGACCTGGTCCTGGACGCGGTGCTCGGCCGCACCCTGATGACCGGCTCGCTGCCGTTCGACCTGCCCCGCTCGGACGCCGCCGTGGAGGCCGCCCGCGAGGACGTGCCCTTCGACACCGAGGACCCGCTCTTCCGCTGCGGCCACCCGACCGCCCCCCGGGAGGCCTGAGCGGCCTGACACCGGGCGGCCGGGGCGGGCGGAAAACCGCTCGCCCCGGCCGCCGCGCTGCGGAAGAGTCCGCGGTCATGCAGAACCTCTACGGGATCCGGGCCGACTTCGACGCCGACACCGTCGTCGTCTACCAGGCGTACGCCCCCGCGGTGGCCGGGCCGGCCCTCGCCGCGGGGCGGTTCGTCGCGCCGTTCTCCTTCGGGCGGATGACATGGATCAAGCCCTCGTTCAGCTGGCTGATGCACCGCAGCAACTGGGCCCGCAAGCCCGGCCAGGAGCGCGTGCTGGCGGTCCGGATCACCCGGGCGGGCTGGGAGGAGGCGCTCGGGCGGGCCGTGCTCACCACCGGCGACCCGGCGCTGCTCGCCCGCGCGGAGGTGCACGTCCAGTGGGACCCGGAGCGCTCCCTGCGCGGCGCCGCGCTCAACCACTACAGCATCCAGGTCGGCGTGGGCCGCACCCTGATCCGGACCTTCGCCGAGGAGTGGATCACCGGGATCACCGACCTCACCCCGCAGGTGCGGCGGATCGCCGGGCTGCTCCAGCAGGGCCGCACCGCCCAGGCGCAGCGCCTGCTGCCCCCGGAGCGCCCGTATCCGCTCCCGCGCCCGCTCGCCGCCAGGATTGGTGCCAATGGGTGACGTTCCGTCAGGAGGCGGATGAACCGGGGGCGGACCGGCGTTGTCCCGGCCAGAGGACGGACACCGCACCGGAAGGCACCGCTCGTGACCGACAACCGCACCATCACCAACCCCGCCGACCTGCACGACCCCAGGCCGTTCGGTTACAGCCACGTCGTCTCCGCCCCCGGCGAGACCGTCTACCTCGCCGGGCAGTACGCCTCCGACGCCGACGGCCAGGTGGCGGTGGAGGACTTCGCCGCCCAGGTCGCACTCTCCCTGGAGAACCTCCGCCGGGCGCTGACCTCCGTCGGCCTCGGTTTCGAGAACGTCGTCCGGCTCGGTTCGTTCATCGTGGACCACGACCCGCAGAAGCTGGAGATCCTCAACAAGGCCCTGCGCTACACCTGGGGCGAGCGCCTGCCCGCACAGACCCTCAGCGGGGTCGCCACCCTGGCGCTGCCCGGGATGCTCGTCGAGATCGACGCCATCGCCGTGCGCCCCGCGTCCTGACGGACGAGGGGGCCGCCTCCCCGGCACGATCACGGGATCGGGAGGCGGCCCCGGTCCGGGACCGGTCAGAACCTACGCCGCGGACTGGGCATCGACCGCGTTGTTCTGACCGGCCACGATCTTCCACCCGTCGGCCTGCCGGGCGACCACGTAGAGCGCCCGGCCGTGCGGGCCCTCCACCGGCGTGCCCTCGGCGTCGGTGGGCGTCTGGGCCACATTGACGGCGACCACGCCGTCCGCGACCGCCAGGAGCTTCACCACCTCGTAGCGGGCATAGGAGTCCTTGAGGAACTCCCGCATCGCCGGCCCGCTGAACTCGGTGATCGCCGCCCGCCCGTCCAGCCGCCGGCCCGCCGCGTTGGTCCAGGACGCCCGCTCGCCGAACTGCGCGCCGAGCGCCTGCGCGTCCTTGCGGTTGAACGCGTCCTCCAGCGCCGCGACCACCCCGGTCACCGCCTCCCGCACCGCCGCCGGTACGTCCCCCGCCACCAGTACCTCGCCCGCCATGGCCGGCCCCTCTCCCCGATCTCGGTGTCGTCCGGGCGGTGGTCACCGCCGGAACCCCATCCGACAACCTCAACCGCGGTTGAGGTCAAGCCGTTCGAAAGTGACAGCTTTTCTTCGGAGTGGCGCGTTAGCATTTCCCGTTCGTCCACAGTTGAGTGAGGCGGACCAACCCTCCGGATCCCAAAGGGTGATGACGATCAGTATGCGAAACATCCTCCTGGCCGTGGGCTGTTGCCTCGCGCTCGGAGCGACCACCGTGGGGACGGCCGTCGCGGCGCCCTCCGCATCGCCTGACACCAAGCCCGTGACGTACCTCGGGCACCGGTTCACCGTGCCCGCCGACTGGCCGGTGGTCGACCTCGCCGCCGACCCGACGACCTGTGTCGGCTTCGACCGTCATGTGGTCTACCTCGGGACCCCGGGCGACGGCGCGCTCTGCCCGCCCGGCCGGGTGGGCCGCACCGAGGCGGTGCTCGTCGAGCCCGCCCCGGCCGACACCACCCGGGGCTTCACGGCCGACCCCGTGGACCACGAGCTCACCGCCACCGCGCCGGGCATCCGGGTCACCGGCACCTACGACCTGGACGAGAAGCTGGTCCGCGGCGTCATCGCCTCCGCCGGCCTGCCGACCGCCGCCAAGAACCCGAAGCCCACCGCCCACGGCGAGGCACCCTCGGCGGCGCAGGGCCTGGCGGCCGCGCCGCAGGGCGCCGCGGCCGTCACCCCACTGCCGCCCGAGGTCACCAACTTCGCCGGCCGCGGCTTCGACGCCTGCGACGCGCCCGGCTCGGACCTCATGCGCGCCTGGAAGACGGCCTCCCCGTACGGCGCCATCGGCATCTACATCGGCGGCAGCGCCATGTTCTGCCAGCAGCGGAACCTCACCCCCGACTGGATGCAGCGGCAGGCCGCCGACGGCTGGCGGTTCATGCCGATCTACGTCGGCCGGCAGGCCTCGCGGATCACCAGCCCCGCGGCCGACGGCGTGACCGAGGCGGACAACGCCATCGCCAAGGCGGCGGCGCTCGGGCTGGTCCCGGGCAGCGTGCTCTACTACGACATGGAGGCGTACAGCGTCCCGCAGTACACCACCACGGTCCTCAGCTTCCTCTCCGCGTGGACCAACCGACTGCACGAGCGCGGCTACAAGTCGGGCGTCTACAGCAGCGGCTCCAGCGGCATCAACGACATCGTCAAGAACGTGTCCGCCGGCTACGCCATCCCGGACGTGCTGTTCTGCGCCAACTGGAACGGCCAGGAGACCACCGCCGACCCGTACATCCCGACCGGCATGTGGGTCAACCACGAGCGTGCCCGCCAGTACCGGGCCGACGTCACGGAGACCTGGGGCGGATTCACCCTGAAGATCGACCACGACATGCTCGACGTCGGCGTCTCCCGCTCGCCCGGCCCGGCCGCCCCGGTGCGGGTGGACTTCAACGGTGACGGGAGCGAGGACGTCGCGGGCAAGCTGTCCAACGGCGCGCTGCTGCTGTGGACCGGTAACGGCAACGGCACCCTCAACACCAACAGTGGTTACGCGATGTGGCCGGACAGCGGCTTCGGCCAGGTCAGCGAGCTGGTGGCGGCCGACTTCAACGGGGACGGCCGGACGGACGTCGCGGGCAAGCTGCCTGACGGCACGTTGCTGCTGTGGACCGGTAACGGCAATGGCACCCTCAACACCAACAGTGGTTACGCGATGTGGCCGGACAACGGCTTCGGCCAGGTCCACGACCTGGTCGCGGGCGACTTCAACAACGACGGCCGGATCGACCTCGTCGGCAAGACCACGGACGGCACGCTGCTGCTGTGGACCGGTAACGGCAATGGCACCCTCAACACCAGCAGCGGCTACGCGATGTGGCCGGACAACGGCTTCGGCCAGGTCCACGACCTGGTCGCGGGCGACTTCAACAACGACGGCCGGACGGACGTCGCGGGCAAGCTGTCCGACGGCACGCTGCTGCTGTGGACCGGCAACGGCTATGGCCGGCTGAACACCAACAGTGGTTACGCGATGTGGCCGGGCAACGGCTTCGGTCAGGTCCACGACCTGGTCGCGGGCGACTTCAACGGGGACGGCCGGACGGACGTCGCGGGCAAGCTGTCCGACGGCGCGCTGCTGCTGTGGACCGGCAACGGCAACGGCACCCTCAACACCGGCAGCGGCTACGCGATGTGGCCGGACACCGGCTTCGGCCAGGTCCACGACCTGGTGTAGCCCCGGGCGGACACCACGGACCGGGCTCCCGCCGCACCACGGCGGGGGCCCGGTCCGGCGTTCTCAGCGCCGCAGTTCCTGGATCCGGGTGATCCGGCCGCGGGCGTCCAGGGTCAGCTCATAGGTGTTGCCGTAGCAGGCGTACGGCGGCGCGGGCTCGCCGCCGTCCAGGCAGCTGTCCAGGTGGTCGAGCAGGACCGGGAGCTGGACCTCCTTGGCCGGCTCCTCGTGCGGGAGGTCGACCAGGGTGGCGGTGGCGTGCGCGGCGAGCGGGTGGACGGCCGGGGCGGCGTCGGGGGCGCAGGCGGGGCGGACGGTCAGCCGCCCGCCGGTGACGCCGAGGACCTGGACGGTCCGGTGGGTGGCGCCGGTGGCGCAGGGGGTGGGGGAGAGGGAGTCCGCGGAGAAGGAGTCGGGGGCGGCCCCGAACACCTCGACCTCGAAGTCCTGGGGATCCTCGAAGTCCTGGGGGTCCCCGATGTCCTCGGGGTCCTCGACGCCCTGGGGGTCCCCGATGTCGTCCGAGGCCATCGCCGGCGTCGGGTCCTCGTCGATCGGGGTGCAGGCGGCGATCCCGGCGGTGGCGGCGCAGCAGAGCAGCACGGCGAGGAGGAGGCGGCGGGGCGCGGTCATGGGGTGAGTCTCCCAGGAGCATGGCCGGACGAGACATCCTCCTACACGCGGAATCCACGGGACCGGTTCCGGACGACCGCCCCCGCCGGGCGTGCGGACCCGGCGGGGGCGGAAGCGGTGACGGTGGCGGGGAGGGTGGTGGGGAGGGCGCTACGCCGCGACCGGCTGCGCCGGGTCGTAGGCCTTGCGGACCCGCTCCTGGGCCTCCGGTCCGGCCGCCAGGTGGTCGAGCCCGAGCAGTGCCGCGCCGAGGACCGGCGGGGCGACGACGACCCGGGGCTCGGCGAGCGGGGCCTCCGCGGCCAGCCGGGCCGTCACATTGTCGATCAGCAGCGGCTGCCCGGAGGCGAGCACCCCGCCGCCGAGCACCAGCGGGGTGGGCGTGTCCAGCAGATCAAGGCGCCGCAGGGCGACGACGGCGAGCCGGGTGATCTCGTCGGCCTGGCGGTCGATCAGCGACCTGGCCGTGGCGTCCCCGGTCTCCGCGACGGCGAAGAGCACCCGGACGATCTCGTGCAGCCGCGCGGACGGCAGGTGCCCGAGGTGGACGGCCTCGGCGACGGCGCCGGTGCTGGGCAGGCCGAAGTGCTCGGCGATGCCGGCGGCCAGGCCGGTCGGCCCGCCGCGCCCGTCCTCGGCCCGGACGGCGTGCCACATGCTGGCGCCGGCCAGGCCCCAGCCGCCGCCCCAGTCGCCGGTGAGCTGGCCGAGGGCCGGGAACCGGGCGGTGCGGCCGTCGGGCAGCAGGCCGACGCAGTTGATGCCGGCGCCGCAGACGACGGCGACGCCGCGCGGGCCGTCGGTGCCGGCCCGCAGCAGGCCGAAGGTGTCGTTGACGACGGTGTTGCCGGCGCCCCAGGGGTGGGACTCCAGGGCGAGGCGCAGCGCCTCCTCCTCGACCGGCAGGTCGGCGTTGGCGAGGCAGGCGCTGACGTGGTCGGTCAGCGGGCCGCTCCAGCCGGTGATGCCGGCGGCCGCGGCGGCCTGCGCGACCAGCGGGGCGAGTCCGTCGACGGCGGCGGCGGCGCCGACGGTCGCCGGGACGAAGCCGCCGCCCCGGGCCGAGCCGAGGACGGAGCCGTCGGCGCCGATGAGGGCGACGTCGGTCTTGGAGTTGCCGGCGTCGATGGCGAGGACGCCGGGCAGGTGCGGTTCGGGCTGGTGGGTCATCGGGTTTCCCGCGGCTCGTGGTACGTGGCCCGGCCGGGGGTCTTTCCCGGCCGGGGGTGGCGTGGCTCCGCCCGTGGTCCGGCCCGCACTCCCCCACGGAATGCGGGCCGGAGACCGGGGGCCGGGCGGATCAGGCCCAGAGGAGGTGCTCGCGGTTGTGAGCGAGCAGCCGGTCCGTCAGCTGGTCGGCGAGTTCGATCTGGCCGACCAGCGGGTGGGCGAGCAGCGCGTCGAAGACCCGGTCGCGGCCGCCGCGCAGGGCGGCGTCCAGGGCGAGGTGCTCGTACGCGGTGACGGCGGCGACCAGGCCGGCGTACAGCGGCTCCAGCGGGCGCTGCGGCAGCGGGCGCACGCCCGCCGCGTCGACCTCGGCCGGCACCTCGATCACGGCGTCGTCCGGCAGGAACGGCAGCACGCCGTCGTTGCGGGTGTTGACCACCTGCACGGAGGTGCCGCCGCCGGTGCCGAGCAGCGCCGCGATGAGCTGCACCGCCGCCTCGGAGTAGAACGCGCCGCCGCGCTTGGCGAGCAGCTCCGGCTTGGTGTCGAGGGCCGGGTCGGCGTACATCTCCAGCAGCCGCCGCTCGATCTCGGCGACCTCGGCGGCCCGCGAGCCCTTGGACTTCAGCTCCTCCACGACCAGGTCGTGCTGGTAGAAGTACCGCAGGTAGTAGGACGGCACGACGCCGAGCCGCTCGATCACCCGCTGCGGCAGGTGCAGGTCCTCGGCGATCTCCTTGCCGAAGCCGGAGAGCAGCTCCGGCAGCACCTCGCGGCCGCCCGCCGCGCCCGGGGCGTCGAGCAGGGTGACCCCGCGCTCCCAGGTGAGGTGGTTGAGGCCGACGTGGTCGAGCCGGACCAGCTCCGGGTCGACGCCCAGGTGCTTGGCGAAGCGCCGCTGGAAGCCGATGGCGACGTTGCACAGGCCGACGGCCTTGTGGCCGGCGCTCTGCAGGGCGCGGGTGACGATGCCGACCGGGTTGGTGAAGTCGACGATCCAGGCGTCGGGGTTGGCGCGGCGGACGGTCTCGGCGATGTCGAGCACCACCGGGACGGTGCGCAGCGCCTTGGCGAGGCCGCCGGCGCCGGTGGTCTCCTGGCCGACGCAGCCGCACTCCAGCGGCCAGGTCTCGTCCTGGTTGCGGGCGGCCTGTCCGCCGACCCGCAGCTGCAGCAGCACCGCGTCGGCGTCGGCGACGCCCGCCGCGACGTCGGTGGTCGTGGTGACGAGCGCGCCGTGGCCCTGCTTGGCGAAGATCCGCCGGGCCAGCCCGCCGATCAGCTCCAGCCGGTCGGCGGCCGGGTCGACCAGGACGAGTTCGCCGATCGGCAGGGTGTCGCGCAGCCGGGCGAAGCCGTCGATCAGCTCCGGGGTGTACGTCGAACCGCCGCCAACGATGGCCAGCTTGAGTGCGGACATCAGCCCTTGACCCCTGTCAGTGTCACGCCTTCGATGAAGGCCTTCTGTGCGAAGAAGAAGAGGACGATCACCGGGGCCATCACGAGGAGGGTGGCGGCCATGGTGAGGTTCCAGTTGGTGTGGTGGGCGCCCTTGAAGGACTCCAGGCCGTAGGAGAGGGTCCAGGCGTCGTGGTTGTTGCTGGCGTAGATCTGCGGACCGAAGTAGTCGTTCCAGCAGTAGAAGAACTGGAACAGCGCGACGGCGGCGATGGCGGGCTTGGCCATCGGCACCACCACCCGCAGCAGGGTGCGCAGTTCGCCGCAGCCGTCGATCCGGGCCGCCTCGATGTACTCCCGGGGGATGGTCAGCAGGAACTGCCGCAGCAGGAAGATCGAGAACGCGTCGCCGAAGGCCATCGGGATGATCAGCGGCCAGAGCGAGCCGCCCAGGCCCAGCTGCTTCGCCCAGAACAGGTACATCGGGATGATGGTGACCTGCGGGGGCAGCATCATCATCGCGATGACCGCCGTCAGCGCCAGGTTGCGGCCGCGGAAGCGGAACTTGGCGAGCGCGTAGGCGACCGGCAGGCTGGAGACGATGGTCAGCACGGTGCCGAGGCCCGCGTACAGCAGGGTGTTGCGCCACCAGGTGAGGAACCCGGGGGTGTTGAAGACCTTCCCGTAGTTGCCCCAGTTCCAGGAGGTCGGCCAGTAGTCGGTGGTGAGTGCCTGGCCGTCCGACATCACCGAGGTCAGGAAGGCGAAGACGAACGGCAGCAGGAAGAACAGGGCGGCGGCGACGGCCAGTGAGTGGACGGCCACCCAGTTGAGCAGCGCGCGGCGCCGGGCGGTGCGGGCTGCGGCGGTGACCGGGCCGCGGGCGGTGCCCCGGCTGGGCCGCTTCCCGGGCGCCTCGGCGGGGAGGGTCGAGCTGAGAGTCATGATCGTGTCCTCACTGGGCCGCTAGTCGTCGCTGGCCATGAAGCCGGACCGGCGGCGCAGCAGCACCGAGGTGACGGCCATCGAGATGACGAACAGCACCAGGGCGACGACGCACGCCGCACCGTAGTTGAAGCGCTGGAAGCCGAGGTTGTAGACCATCTGCGGCAGGGTCCAGGTGGAGCCCGAGGGGTAGCCGGGCTCGAACTGCTGGCCGGAGTTGCCGGCGTTGCCACCGGCGACCTTCGCGGCGACGATCGCCTGCGTGTAGTACTGCATGGTCTGGATGACCCCGGTGACCACCGCGAACATGATGATCGGCGAGATGTTCGGCAGGGTGACGTACCGGAAGCGCTGGAGTGGGCCCGCCCCGTCGAGCTCGGCGGCCTCGTACTGCTCCTTCGGGACGTCCAGCAGGGACGCCATGAAGATGACCATCAGGTCGCCGACGCCCCACATGGCGAGCAGGGTGAGCGCGGGCTTGGACCAGTCCGGGTCGGAGAACCAGCCGGGCTGCGGCAGCCCGATCTCGCCGAGGAAGTGGTTGACCGGGCCGGTGCCGGGGTTGAGCAGGAAGGCGAAGGCGACGGTGGCGGCCACCGGCGGGGCCAGGTACGGCAGGTAGAAGAAGGTGCGGAAGAGGCCCACGCCGCTCTTGATCTTGGTGATCAGCAGCCCGATGCCGAGACCGAACAGCACCCGCAGGCTCACCATGACGACGACCAGCCACAGGGTGTTGCGCAGGCCCTGCCAGAACGCCGGGAGGTCGTTGAAGACGTAGTCCCAGTTCTTCAGACCGGTGAAGGTGGGCGAGCCGAAGCCGTTGTACTTGGTGAACGAGAAGTAGATCGTCGAGATCAGCGGGTACAGGAAGAAGACGCTGAAGCCGATCAGCCAGGGGGAGAGGAAGGCGAGGGTGCGGGCCGCCGCCCGGCGGCGCTTCCGGCGCAGCAGCTGCTGCACGGGAGGCGCCGCCGGGGCGGTCGCTCCGGCCCCCTTGCGGGTGGCGGACGCGAGTGACATGGGAGCTCCGTGGTGGGGCCGGACGCTTCGCGCCGAGCGCTACTTGGCCTGGGCGATGGCGGCGTCGATCTCCTTGGCGGTGGCGGCGAGGCCGGCCGCGAGATCGCCCTGCTTGCCCGACTCGTAGTCGTAGCCGAGGTTCTGCAGGGAGACGATGTAGCCGCCGCCGTTGACGACGGCCGGCGTGGTGGTGGAGTGCGCGTTCTTCGCGATGTTCACGAAGGTCTTGAAGTTCTCGTCGGCGATCAGCTTCGGCGACTCCAGCGCGGCGAAGGTGCTCGGCACGTTGTGGATCGCGTTGGCGAAGGAGACCACCGCGTCGGTGTCGGTGGTCAGGAACTTGACGAACTCCCAGGCCGCGGCCTGCTTCTTGCTGGTGCTGGCGATGCCGACGATGGTGCCGGTCTGGTAGCCGCGGCCGTAGGTGTCCTTCTGGTCGTCCGGCACCGGGAACGGCGCGGTGGCCCACTCGAAGTCCGGCTTGTCGGTGGCGAGCGAGGCGGTGCGCCACTCGCCGTCGATGGCCATCGCGACCTGGCCGGTGTGGAACGGGTTCTTGGCGCTGAACTCCTCGCCGAAGGCGGCGCGGAACTTCTCCAGCTTGTCGTAGCCGCCGAGCTGGTCGACCAGGCCCTTCTGCCAGTTCAGCATCGCGGCGACCTTGGGGTCGGTGGCGACGGTGGACTTGCCGGAGCCGTCGAAGTAGGTCGGGCCGTACTGGCCGAGGAAGTGCTCGGTGGTGGACTCGTAGCCGTGGTAGAGCGGCATGAAGCCGAGCTGCTTGTAGCCGTCGCCCTCGGCGACGGTGAGCCGCTTGGCGACGTCGGCGAACTCGCTGAAGGTCTTCGGCGGGTTGGTGATGCCGGCGTCGGTGAAGGCCTTCTTGTTGTAGTACAGGCCGAAGGCGTCGCCGAGCAGCGGCAGGGAGCACTGGTTGCCCTGGAACTGCGTGTAGTCGAGCATCGCGGCCGGGAAGGTCTTGGCGGCGTCGATGTTGTCCTTGGCCAGCAGCGGCTTGAGGTCGACGAAGGCCTTGGTCGAGCAGAACATGCCGACGTTGTTGGTGGTGAAGGAGGAAACCACGTCGGGGGCGTCGTCGCCGCCGGCCCGCAGTGCCTGGTTGACCTTGTCGTCGGCGATGTTGCCGACCGCCTTGACGTGGATGTTCGGGTGGGCCTTCTCGAAGGCGGCGATGTTGTCGTTGATCGCCTTCACCTCGGCGTCCTGGCTCCAGCCGTGCCAGAAGGTGATGGTGACGTCCTTGCCACTGGCCGAGTCGTCGCTGCCGCCGCCGTCGCTGCTGCCGGTGCAGGCGGTGGCGAGCAGGGCGAGGACGGCGCTGCCGGTCACGGCGGCGACGGTCCGGCGGCTTCTGCGGAAGCGGGAGGTGGTGGGGTGCACTTCGAGGTCCTCCTGGGGCTGCGCGGGCAGGCGTCATTGCCTCGGGTCCCGCGTTCGGGGGATGGGGGAGAGGTGGGTGCAGGGGCGTGCGGTGGAGCGTCGGGGCGTGGTGCGCGGTGGAGCGTCAGTGTGTGGAGAAGACCGCCTCGCGGGCGGCCGCCAGCGCGCGTTGCAGAGCGCCGAGCAGGACGGGGGAGCCGCTCAGCGCGCTGCCGCGCACCTCGGGCCGGGCGGCCGCGATCCGGGCCAGTTCCTCCGCGACCAGGGCCCGCAGCCGTTCGCCGCCCGCGTTCGGCACCCCGCCGGAGACCACCACGAGCCGGGGGTCGACGACGGCGACGATCACGGCCAGTCCGACGGCCAGCCGGGCGGCGAGCTCGGCGAGGAAGGCGTCGCCCGCGCCCGGGGTGGCCAGCGCCTTGGCCACGGACTCCTCGGCGGTCGGCGCGCCGAGCCCGTGCTCCTTGGCCAGGGCCCGGACGGCGGGGGCGCCGACCAGCTCCTGGAATCCGCCGGAGTTGCGGCGGCGGACGTCCTTGACCACCGGCGCGCCGGGCACCGGCATGTAGCCGACCTCCCCGGCGCCGCCGGTGAAGCCGCGGTGCAGCCGGCCGGCGATCACGATCGCCGCGCCGATGCCCTCGCCGGCCCAGAGCAGCACGAAGTCCTCGAACCCGCGGGCCGCGCCGGAGGACTGCTCGGCGACGGCGGCGAGGTTCACGTCGTTCTCGATCGTCACCGGCGCGCCGATCGCCTCGGCCAGGCCCTCGGCCAGCCGCGGCGCGTGCCAGCCGGGCAGGTGGGAGGCGTAGCGCAGCTTGCCGGTGACCGGGTCGGGCGCGCCGCCGACGCCGATCACCACGGTGTGCAGGGCGCCCTCGGCGAGCCCGGCGGCGCGGACCGCCCCGGCGACCGCGCCGGCGACCCGGGGCACCGTCTCGGCGGCCGCCCAGCCCTTGGTGGGGACGACGTGCTCGGCGAGCGTGGAGCCGGTGATGTCGGCGATCGCGACCCGGACGTGGCTGTTGGTGACGTCCAGTCCGGCGACGTGCCCGGCCGCCGGGTTCACCTGGTACAGCTGCGCGTTGGGCCCCGGGCCGCCGGCCGTGGTGCCCACCGGCAGCACCAGCCCGGCCGCCTCCAGCCGGGCCAGCAGCTGGGAGGCGGTGGGCTTGGAGAGCCCGGTCAGGGTGCCGATCTGCGTGCGCGACAGCGGCCCGTTCTCCAGCAGGAGCTCGAGGGCGGCGCGGTCGTTGATGGCGCGCAACAGGCTGGGTGTCCCGGCGAGGGGGGCCTTGGCGCTGCTTCCGGTCACGCGAAGATCCTCCTCCTCGGGGCGGCCCGGTGGCTGGCGGCGAACTGTTAGGAAACTTTCCAGTCGCTCGGAACAGGACCGTACGGGCCCCGTCATCGGGGTGTCAATGGCCCTTCCGCCGGAGGATGCCGACTCGTTACCGGACCGCGCGCGGCCCCGGTCCCACCACCACACGACTGGTCCTGCCCGCCTCCCCCGAACGGCGGGGCGGGCGGAGCCAAAGGGCGGATCCCAGGCGCTGCGGCCTCCTCCGGAGAGGAGGCCGCAGCCCGGCGAACGTGCCGCAAAGGAGGAGACCGGGGCAGGGGTGTCCGTGATCTTGCCGCCGGCTCTCCGTGCCCCGCCGCGATCGTGCTCGCGGCGGGGCACGGAATGTCACGCAACGCGGACAGGGAGCGGATGAGCAGAGCGGGCCCGCGCTATTGGACGCGGGCCCGCTCAGGCCCGGCTGGCCGGTTGAGTCCTTCATCGCCTATGACGATGCGCATGTGAACGTCGAGTTCGTCTCCGAGCACCTCGTCATCACCCAGCCGGCGGCCCTTCCACCGGCCGACCTTGAAGAGAAGATGAGACTCATGAGGATGGGGAGTAGGTGAGTTGTGATGCGGCCCCTCGGCTCATCGAGGGGCCGCATCACAAACTGGGGTTGCGGCGGCCTCCTCGGATGAGGAGGCCGCCGCCCCGAAGAAGGAACAGACCTTGCCGCAGGGCCTGTTGCCCGTCGCCTCCTCGGCCGTCGCCTCGGCGGCCTCCATGATCAAAGCACGAAGCCCCGCCGCCCGAGTTGCTCGGGCGGCGGGGCTCAGGTTCACCCGCGACGAGGTCAGGCGGCCGGGAAGTTCGGGTCGCCGTTCCTAATGGACTTCACGAACGCGGCCCACTCGTCCGGACGGAACGCGAGGTGCGGCCGGTCGAGATGCTTGTCGTCGCCGAGCCAGACATCGCCATTGTCGAAGTGGGCAATGCGGACGCAGGATCCACTATTGTCCGCAGAGAACTGGGAGACCGCCCAGAAGGCAGTCTCGGGGTCGTGGGCGTACGGGTCGTGCGGAGTGGTCACGAGATCTCTTCCAGCTTCTTCTGCAGCGCGGCGATGGTGTCCTGGGCCGAGAGGGCGAGCCGGTCCAGGCGCTCGAATGCGCGCTCCGCCCGGCGCACCTCCCGCCCCGAACCGCGGTTGAGCATACCGCCGACAGCTTCGAGGAATACGTGTTGTGCTGCGGGCTCCGTGAATCGCATGAGGACAAGCCCAGAGGCCAGGACGCCCCGCCGTCCCGCTTCCAGCGGCACCATCCGCAGGGTGACGTGATCGAACTCCGAAACCTTGATTGCGTTGCGGATCTGGCCTGCGAGGATGTCGAGGTCGCCCTTCAGTAGAAGGGCGACCTCACTGAAATAGGCCGTGTGCTTCAGCGGGGGTTTGTGGGTGAGGCGCCGCTGACGTAGGGTCCGGACCCGCACGAGACCGTGATCGAATTCCCCAGGCGCATGATGCAGTTCTTCCTGGAGGTGAACGGTGGCAGCGGTCCCGTCGCTTGAGGATCTGCTGCGGACCTGTACCCGCTCGGCTCTCCATCTGGAGATGCGCGACGGATACATGCGGGACGACCCGCTCTTTCTCCGTTGGCTCGGTGGGCAGCGCGACGACCCTGCCGACCGCCCGTCGTGGTGGAGCCCCTGGTTGCAGCTCATCGAGGAGACCACGAGCCGGGGCGTCGAGGTGCGGCGCGCGCGGGTCGTCTCGGAACCGGTGAGCGAGTACATCCGGTTCGAGCACGAGATCACGTTCCGGAACATCGCCTCCGGTGAACAGGTCAGGTGGCTTCCCCGTCGGCAGGCGACCGGCCTGGCGCTTCCGGGAAACGACTTCTGGCTGATCGACGAACAGCTTCTCCTGATCCACCACTTCAGCGGCGACGGCGACTTCATGGATGACGAGGTCATCACCGATCCGGAGACCGTGATGCTCTGCGCCTCCGCGTTCGAGGCGGTCTGGGAACGGGCGGTTCCGCACGAGGACTTCCGGCCGCACTGACCGTGTCCGCGTCGTCCAGCGTTCAGCAAGCCGAGCAGGCCCTCGGCCGGCGTCTGCGCGATATCCGGCGAGACTCCGGACTCAGCGCGCGGGCGCTGGCCGAGGCTGCGGGGTGGCACGAATCGAAGTGTTCCAAGATCCAGAGCGGCCGGGTGATGCCCTCGGAGACCGACCTGCGCGCCTGGGCGGTCATCTGCGGCGTCCCGGATCAGGCGGCGGACCTCATTGCGACGGCCCGGAACATCGACGGGATGTACGTCGAGTGGCGGCGCCTTGAGCGCCCCGGCCTCAAACGGGCTCAGGAGTCCGTGCGTCCCCTGTTCGAGCGCACGCGGCGATTCCGGATGTACCAGTCGTGGGTCGTCCCCGGCCTGCTCCAGACAGAGGCCTACACGCGTGCGGTGCTGAGCACGATCGTTTCGTTGCGCAGTACTCCCGACGATGTCGACGACGCTGTCGCCGTGCGCATGGAGCGGCAGAAGGTGCTGCACACGGGAGACCACCGGTTCGCCATCCTGATCGAGGAGTGGGTGCTGCGAACCGTCATCGGTACTCCGGCCATCCAGGTCGGGCAGCTCGGCCACCTCATCACTGTCGGCTCACTTCCCTCGGTGAGCCTCGGGGTGATTCCCCTCGGCTCGATCAGAGGCGCCGGTTGGCCGGTCGAGTCCTTCACCGTCTACGACGATGCGCAGGTGAACGTCGAGCTCGTCTCCGCCCACCTCACCATCACCCAGCCGACCGAGATCTCCGAATACGGTCAGGCATTCTCCGAGCTGGCCAGCATCGCTGTCCACGGTCCCGAGGCAAGGTCGCTCATCACTGGAGCCATCAACGCGATCGGGTGAGTTCGAGCAAGCTCAAGCAAGTTCGTCGACCGTGCACCCATGTGCTTCCTACCGTCTCTCACCAGACGCTCTGCTCGTCCATTCCCGGGCGAGCAGAGCCAACCCGATTGGAGAGGCACGTGAGCGACACCACTACGGAGTCCGGTGACCCGCGGGTCACCAACCTGACCCGTCGCCTGGACCACTGGGTCCCGGACGGCGACTTCGTCCCGGCGGCGTCCGTCGAGTCCCTGACCCGTCGCTTGGACCACTCGGTCCCGGACGGCGACTTCGCCCCGGTGGGTACCGAGGTCTGACCGCAGCTCCGAACCGACGCCAGCCAGTTGCCGGCATGGCGGGTCGGCTCCGTGATCATCCGAGCCGACCCGCCGTTCGGCGGCGCGCACACCAACCAGGGAGAGACCGCAGTGAAGACCACCACCATCGCCACCCGCGTCCCCGCCTGCTCATTCTTCGACCTCGGCCGGAAGGACCCGGATCTGACCCGTCTGCGGGAGGAAGGCGCGGACAGTGCTCTGACCGGAACGAGCTGGCCTGCGCGGTCGGTCGACTCCAGGAGGAGCTGCGGGGCCTGCCCCGGGGGATCGACCCCGCTCGCACTCGGGTCCTGACCAGGTGGATCGGCATCGGTCTGATGTGCCTGGGCAACCACGAGGACGCCCGTACGTTCCTTCGGCAGTCGCTCGACCTGGCCGCAGCGAGCGGCAACACCGGGGCCGTCATCGCCACCCGGCTCAACCTCGCCGACGCGCACCGCTACTCCGGTGACGTGCGGACGGCGGACGCGCTCTACCGCAGCGCGCTGACCACCGCGCGCAGCCGGCACCCGGAACTCGTCGACTTCGCCCTCCAGCACACCGGCAAGCACCTGATGGAGCGCGGCGACCTCGCGGAGGCGCGGGCGCATCTGCGAGAAGCCCTGCGGCTGCGGATCGCCAAGGGGAACACCGAGCTGGTCGAGTCCACGCAGGCCGCACTCGACCGGGTGGAGCTGCTGCTCGGCGAGGTACCGAGCGAGTGGAGCCGCAGGTGGACCTCATGGCTCCAAGCCCGCACCACGGCCCGGACGCCGGCCCGGTGGGCGAAGGACTTCCCCGCTCTCCGGGGCGCTGTGCGAGGGCTCACCGCACTCCAGCGCGTACACCCGCGCCACCTGTGTGATCAGCCATTTCCCGTCGAGCTGATCGCTGCCATGGCGGAGGAAGCCGAGAAGGCCGTAGCCGCTGACGGACACCTCCACAACGGCAAGTGGAACGCGGCCGTCGGCGACGCCGCGAGCCGCTTCGCCGGACAAGTCGATCTCGCCGCAGTCGTAGCACGGTCCACCGGCCTGGAGGTCGAGCAGCCGCACACCGGCGTTTACATCGGCTACAAGGAAGCGCAGTTCCTCGACTTCCACCTGGACGAGTTCGGCTTCGGCGAGGCCAACCTGATCCTCTGCCTCAAAGACGAACGCCCCACCGGGGCACTCACGGCCAGCACCACCGTCTTCATCAACGCCGAAGGCTACTTCGAATGCGATCTCCGCGCGGGTGACTGCGTCGTCTTCGACGGCGCGCTCACGCCGCACGGCCGGACGCCGCTCGGTTCCGGAGAGAGCGCCACCCTCGTCAGCTTCGGCTTCCGTGCGCGTGATCAGGCTCTTCGCGCGCTCACGAACCTCCTGCCGGCCCCTCGGTAGGGAAAGGCCCCGTTTCCGAGCAGTTCGGAAACGGGGCCTCGGTGGGAACGCGTGCGGCCGGTCAGGGGGCCTTGGCCGTGTCGTCCGCGGGGCGTACCGGGGCCGGTATCGGGGTCGCGGCCTTGTAGCCGGCCGAGGCCGGGTCGGACAGGGCGGACGGCGGGGCCGGGTCGGTGGCCGGGGCCGACGCGGTGGCGAGGACGGTCGCGGTGGCGGCGGTGGTCCCGGTGCCTGCGGCGGCCGGGAGCGGGACCTCCTCCTTGACCTTGATCCCGGCCTCGTCCAGCACCCGCTTGACCCGCTGGCGCAGCGCCCGGGCCACGCTCAGCGACTTGCCGGGGGCGGTCCGGGCTTCGATCCGCAGCACCACCGAGTCCGCCGCGACCGACTCCACGCCCAGGATCTTGAACGGCGCCCAGACCAGCTCGTCGAACGGCGCCTCCTTGGCCATCGCCTCGGCGGTCTCCTGGATCAGCGCCTCGACCCGCTCCAGGTCCTCCTTGTAGCCGACCTGGACGTCCACCGAGGCCGTCGACCAGCCCTGGCTCATATTGGCGATCCGCTTCACCTCGCCGTTGCGGATGTACCAGATCTCACCGCCCGCGCCGCGCAGCTTGGTGACCCGCAGGCCGACCTCCAGCACCGTGCCGGAGGCCACCCCGGTGTCGATCTCGTCGCCGACGCCGTACTGGTCCTCCATGATCATGAAGACCCCGGACAGGAAGTCGGTGACCAGGTTGCGGGCGCCGAAACCGATCGCCACACCGGCCACACCGGCGCTCGCCAGCAGCGGCGCCAGGTTCATCCCGAGCGCCGACAGCACCATCAGCGCCGCCGTGCCCAGGATGGTGAACGACGCGACGCTGCGCAGCACCGAGCCGATCGCCTCCGCGCGCTGCTGGCGCCGCTCGGGGTTGACCACCCCGGTGTTGGCCAGCAGTCCGCCCAGCCGGCTGGGCTCGTCCTCGCTCTCGCCCGGGCGGACCATCCGGGTGATCAGCTGGGTGATCACCTTGCGCACCATCGCCCGCAGCACCAGCGCCAGCACGATGATGAAGACGATCCGGATCCCGCTCGCGAGCCAGTCCTGCCAGTGCTCGTCGAACCAGCCGGCGGCCTGCCGGGTGGTGTCGGAGACCTCCTGCGCGCTGGTCGGGATTCTCAGGTCGGGCAACTCCGGGGCCGTGGGAGTCGGGGACGGGGCGGGCGTCGAGGCCGACGTCGTGGCGGACGCGTCGGCGAGGAGGCCGGCGGCACCGGACCGGAACACGTGCGGGACCTTCCTGCTGGGGTCGTGGCACGGCCCGTCGGCGCGGGGCACAGCCGGGTGGCACGCCCCTGGCCTGCGGACCGTCCCCCATACCCTAGCCGCCGACCGGCCTGCACCTTGACACGCCGACCGGCCGTTAGGAGGGCGTGCGGATCCGCGCGAACGCCCCGGCCGCGCACCCGAGCGCCGTTTCCGCACTGCTCCGACCGGCCCAGCGGTACCCCGCCGGGGCACCGGCGTGCAACCCGCTCTTCCCCCGGGCATACCGGGTATGACAGAAGCCACACCCGGAGTTCACGTCAGGTCCGTTACACAGGAGTGGTGGCGCCGTACGAAGGCGTAAGGCGACACTGGGGGAGATCACGCACCCGTTGCGCGATCCAACCGCTCGTCCCGGCGCGAGCCACGCGCCGCAGGCGTCCAAGGAGGCATCCGTGCCGCATGTCCTGGTCCTCAACGCGTCGTACGAGCCACTCGGCGTCGTATCGATGCGCCGCGCACTCATCCTCGTCCTCAACCACAAGGCGGTCAGCCTGGAGGACTCGGGTGTCACTCTGCACAGCGCCACCAGCGCCCTTCCGGCGCCTTCCGTCGTCCGACTGACCCGCTTCGTGCGGGTCCCGTTCTGCGGGCCCGTCCCGCTCACCCGCCGGGCGCTGTTCGCCCGCGACCACGGCCGTTGCGTCTACTGCGGGGCCGCCGCCACCAGCGTCGACCACGTCATCCCGCGCAGCCGGGGAGGCCAGCACCGGTGGGACAACGTGGTGGCGGCCTGCCGCCGCTGCAACCACACCAAGGCCGACCGCCACCTCACCGAACTCGGCTGGCGGATGAAGCGACCACCGGCGCCGCCGACCGGACTGGCCTGGCGGATCATCGGCACCGGCATCAAGGACCCGCGCTGGCGGCCCTATCTGGAGCCGTACGGCGGATCCGACCAGCTGCGCGCCCCGCAGTGGGGCGAGTACGAACACCACGACCATACCGACGCCGCCCATCCGGTGCCGCTCGGCCGGGCGCACGCCGCCCACCCCGCCCCCGCCCGCCGTGGAGAACAGCCCGAGCCGCTCTCCGCCTGACCACCGCACCACAAGGGCTTGCCCGTCATATCTCCCGGTACGCCTCATGGGCCGCCGCGCACCCCGCTCGGGGAGCGCGGCGGCCCGCCGTCCGGGCCCCTTCGGGCCCCTACGGCTGCTTCGACGGGGTGCCGGAGGGCAGCGGCGTCGGGCCGGCCGGGGTGGTGGAGGGCGCCGGCGCGGTCGGCGCGGTGGTCGCCGGCGCGCCGCCGGCCTGGCCGCCCGCCTGCTGGCCGCCGCCCGGCGTCCCGGCCGGCTGCTCCACCGGAGCGGTGACCGGCGGCGTGACCGGCGGGGTCACCGGCGCCGGCGCCGTCCCGTCCGCCGGGGCGACGGCGTACAGCTCGACGCCCCAGAGCGAGTAGCCGTACTTGGTGCCCCGGGCCACGCCCTGCATCCGCAGGAACTTGGCGCCCGGCGCGTCGAAGCGCACCGTCTCGTTGCCGCCCGAGCCGTCCTCCACCGTCGCGACCGTGGTCCAGGAGCGGCCGTCCGCCGAGGCCTGGAGCTTGTACGACGCGGCGTACGCGGCCTGCCAGTGCAGCACCGCCGAGCCCAGGTGGGTGGCCTGCGGCAGCTCCAGCTGCACCCAGGCGTCGTCGGCCGCCGGCGAGGACCAGCGGCTCTTCGGGTCCTGGTCGGCCACCGCCGAGGCCGGGAAGTTCGGCGTCTCGTCGGCCGACGAGGTGGCCTCCGCGGTGATCGCCAGGTCCGGCCCGCCGGTCGGCGGCACCACGTGCACCTGGAGCACCTGGCGGACGCTGGTCTGCCCGGCCACGAACACCACCGGCACCTGGTACGTCCCGGACGGCGTCTCCGGCCCGGCGGTGACCAGCAGCGGCACGCCGACCTTCCCGCCGCGCGGCACGCTCACCCCGGTGACCGGCGCCACGGTCAGCCCCTTGGCGACCGCCGGCACCTCGGTGCGCAGCTCCCCGCTGACGCCCTCCGGCCGCCCGGCCTCCACCGTCGCCTGGGCCTGCACCGGCGCGGCCTCCCCGATCACCGCGTCCACCGAGGCGTCGGCCAGGCTCAGCCGGGCCGCCGGGGCGTCCGCGTACCAGGGGATCACCTGGTTGACCACGGGCGGTTCCCCGCCCGGCTTCCAGGCCAGCCGGAACGCGTCGGCGGGCAGCCCGCCGGCCGACAGCTCGTTCCAGCCCGGCTGCACCGTGCCGATCTCCGTCCAGGAGCCGTCCGGGTGCCGCACCGCGACGGTGGCCGAGGCCCGCACGCCCGGGTCGGTGAGGACGGTCAGCCGGTCCAGCGGCCGGGCGGCGCCCAGCTCGACGGTGAGCGGCTCGTCCGTCGCGGTCGGCGCGGTGGCCGCCCGGTAGGCGGTGTCCGGGTTGCCGTCCAGCACCGCGGCGGCCGACGAGCCGGGCAGCGCGGCCGGACCGCCGGAGACGCTGGCCGGCAGCTCGTCCGGCGCGGTCACCGAGAACTCGCGCACCGCGACCGCGGTCTTCTGCGCGGCGGTGGCCCGCAGCCGGACCGCCCGCACGACCGTCCCGGCGGGCAGCTGCGCGGAGACCGACTTCTGGTTCTTCACCGAGGCCAGCTTCTTCCAGCCGCCCTCGCCGGTGGAGTACTCCAGCACGCCGTCGCGGATGTAGTCGTCGAGCGCGCTCCGGCCGTCCGGACCGCTGCCCCAGGAGCCCATCAGCACCGTCACGCTGCCGACCGGGCGCCCGCCGCCGAGGTCCAGGCCGACCGAGTCGCCCGCCTGCGGCGGCGCCGAGCTCCAGTAGAACGTGTCGGCGACGCCGTCGGCCATCAGCGCCGGCAGGTGGTCGTGCGCGGTGCCCAGCGTGGTGGTCGCCGTGATGCCGCCGCCCTGCACACCGGCCCAGGTGTCGGCGGCCCGCAGCGCCCGCTCCAGGAACGGGCCGAGCACGCCCGCGCCGACCGTCGCCGGGCTCTGGCCGAGCTGCTCGCGCAGCTTGTTCAGCTCCACCCGGGCCTTCCAGGCGGCCCCGCCGTCGCCGCCGCGCTGCGCCAGCAGCATGTCCAGGGCGGCCTGCCCGCCGAGGCCGTAGTCGCGCAGCGGCGCCAGCCAGGGGGCGGCCTCGGCGGCCAGCTGGGCGGTGGCGGGGGAGGCCGCCAGGGTCTGCTGGGCGCCCGCCATCGCGGTGAACGCCTCCCGCAGCGGGGCGGCCGCCTCGATCAGCTTCGCCAGGTCGGGCGCGGCGCCCGAGGTCGGCTCGGCGGTCGCCCAGAACCGCTCCAGCAGCGGCAGCAGGTAGTCGGACTCCTGCTTGGCCAGCGGGGAGGAGACGCTGTTGCCGGCCAGCGCGGTGAGCGCCGGCAGGGTCTCCCCGGTGGGCGTCGCGGTCGCGCCGGTCGGGCCGGCCAGCGAGCGCAGCGCCGCCCGCCAGGACTCCTCCGGCTTGTAGCCGCCCGGGTTCCAGGCGAAGTCCCCGGCCGTGCCGAGCGCGATCCGGGAGGCGACCGGCTGCTGCATCGCGCCGGTCAGCATGACGGCCGAACGCGTCGCCACCTCGGTGTCGCGGCCGGTGTAGGCGCCCAGGAAGAGCCGGTCCGGGGTGGCGTCGTTGACCGGGTAGTTGTCCATCGTGACCAGCGGGTGCCGGTACAGGTCCGCGGTGTCGCCGACCTGGGTGCCGGTGATCCGCTCCGGGATCACCCCGACCCCGCTCCAGGCCACCTGGACAGGCCGCGGCAGCGCGCCGGCCAGCGCGTCCCGGTACGGGGTGGAGCCCTGCTGGTGGTACTCGGTGGGGACGACCGACAGCGGCGCCAGGCCCGGGTTGGGCGCGACCAGCCGACTCTGCACCCTGGCGGCCAGCTCGGCCTGCGCCCGGGCGGCGGCGGCCGGGCCGGTGCCGTACTCGGCCCGGTCGTCGGAGCAGTGCCACTCGTCGTAGGAGACGTCCAGGAACTGCAGCTGGAACGCGGTGAAGCCGAGCTTGCGCAGCCCGTCCAGCTTGGCGACCAGCGCGTCCGCGTCCTTGCCGGAGCTGTAGCAGAAGGACTGGCCGGGGTCGATCGCGTAGCCGAGCGTGACGTGGTTGCGCCCGGCGCGGGCGGCCAGCGCGCGCAGGTCGTCGGCCTTCGCCTGCGGGTAGGCGTCCCGCCAGCGGGCCGTGCGGTACGGGTCGTCGCCCGGGGCGTAGAGGTAGAAGTTCTGCTTGGAGCGGCCGAGGAAGTCCAGCTGGTCCAGCCGCTGCTGCTGGGTCCACGGGGTGCCGTAGAACGCCTCGGCGGTGCCGCGCACCGGGGCGCCGGACGGCCAGTCGCGCAGCGTGATCCCGGGCAGGCCGAGACCGGCCGCGCCCGGCGCCTGGCCCTGCTCGGCCGGGACGGCGGCCAGCAGCTGGCGCAGCGACTGCGCCGCGTAGAAGGTGCCGGCCGCGTCGGCGCCGGCCAGCACGACCGCGCCGTAGCTGCCGCCGCCGGCCACCGGCAGCTGACCGGCCGCCAGCACATAGCCGCCGGCGGGCATTCCGGCGGTGGTCGGCGCCGCGGTGTCCTTGCCGCCGGCCGCGACGGTGAGCTCGCGCAGGATCCGGTCGGTCGCGCCGCCCGCGCCCTCGGCGGGGCCTCCGACGTACACCACCAGCGAGCCGGCGACCGGCGCGGCGGGCTGCGGCACCGGGGTCACCGCGGTCGCCCCGGCGACGCCGAGGACCTCGCGCACCGCGGCGACCGCGCCGTGGTCCGCGGTCGGCGCGGTGACCAGAGTGACGGCGCCCGGCACGGTGACCGGCTTGCCGGCCACGTTCCGCTCCTGCGGGCGGGGGAAGACCTGGGGGTCGCTCACGCTGCCGAGCGGGGTCTGCGGGGCGCCGCTCGCGGTGCTCACCACGTCCGGCCCGGGGGAGTACCCGGGGCCCTGCGCGTACGCGGCCGGACCGCTGACCAGCAGGCCGCCGACCACGGCCGCCGCCGACAGGGTGGCCGCCACCTGGAGGGTGCGCCGGCTCGGGGCCCCCGGGCGGGCGGCCAGCGCGCGCTCGGCCCGGACGGAGCCGAGCAGCGGCCGGGTGCCCTTGAGGTCCGCGATCAGCCGGTCCGCCGTGCGCGGCGCCAGCTGGCGGCACGTCCGCGCGGTGGCCCGCCGTGCCGCGAGGGCCGCGGGGTGCTGCAACACCTCGCGCAGCGAGGGGCTCTGCTCCAGCTGCTGACGGAGCCGCCGCCCGGCCACCTCGGACACTCGGGCTTGCACAGGGGCCTCCTCGCCAGGCCGGAACCACATCGCGGCAAAGCCCACCAGCTACGTTTCCCGGTGTCAACGCCGTCGACGGGTATGCCGATTTTGTCCGATTTACGTCAGAGTTAAGGCCCCTTTAACAGGGGACTCTCCACTCCGGCCGGAGGTTCCCGCCCTCCCTCTCCCACCCCTTCGGCCCTGTGTGTCCGCTGGGTCGCCGGGGCGTCACCCGGGTAGGACTGTGGCTGTCCTGACTGGGCGTTGCCGAGACATCGCAGGAGCCGCGAGTGGCCGCTTATCTCGACCGTGACGGAGCCGAGGGCCTGGACGTGCCGGCGCAGGACGCGCCGCCGCCCCCGCCCGAGCTGGTGGCGCTGGCGCAGGCCCACGGGGTGGACACCCGCTGCGGCCCCGGGGGCGTCCCGGCCGGCGCCCGCACGCTGGTCGCCGTGCTGGCCGCGCTCGGCGTGGACGCGGCCACCCCCGAGGCCGCCCGCGCGGCGCTCGCCCGCCACCGGGCCGAGCAGCCCGCCCGCCTGCTGCCCCCGACCGTCGTGGCCCGGGCCGGCCGCCGCACCGCGCTCGACCTCCCCGCCGACACCCGGCTCGCCGTCGCCCTGGAACAGGGCGGCCGCTGGGAGCTCCCGCGCGGCCACGCCCACTGGCTGCCCGACGACCTCCCGCCCGGCCGGCACACCCTGCACGCCGAGCTCCCGGGCCGCACCGCCGCCACCGCCCACCTGATCGTCGCCCCCGAACGCCTGCCCGCCCTGCCCGGCCGCGGCTGGGGCTTCCTCGCCCAGCTCTACTCCGTGCTCTCCGACCGCTCCTGGGGCATGGGTGACCTCGCCGACCTCGCCGACCTCGCCACCTGGGCCGGCTCGCTGGGCGCCGGCTTCCTCCAGATCAACCCGCTGCACGCCGCGCTGCCCGCCGTCCCCTCCGACCCGTCCCCCTACCGCCCCTCCTCCCGCCGCTTCGCCGACCCGGTCCACCTGCGCGTCGAGGAGATCCCCGAGTACGCCTACCTCACCGGCCGGCCCCGCGCCGAGGCGGACGAGCTGCTGGTGCGCGCCGCCCGGCTGCGCGCCGAGGTGCTGGAGCACGACGGCCTCATCGACCGCGACGAGGTCTGGGCGCTCAAGCGCCGCGCCCTGGAGCTGCTGCACGCCGAGTACCGCCGGTACGCGGCCCGGCACGGCGCCGTCCGCACCGCCGCCTTCGACGCCTACCGGGCCCGCGAGGGCGAGTGGCTGGAGCGGTACGCGGTCTGGAACGCGCTGGCCGAGCGCCACGGCGCCGACCACCACCGCTGGCCCAAGGGCCTGCGCCACCCCGACTCCCCGCACGTGCGGCACGAGGCCGCCGAGCTCGCCGACCGGGTCGACCTCCACCGCTGGCTGGCCTGGCAGACCGACCGCCAGCTCGACCGCGCCCAGCGGGCCGCCCGCGCCGCCGGGATGCCGGTCGGCCTGGTGCACGACCTCGCGGTCGGCGTCCACCCGGACGGCGCCGACGCCTGGGCGCTCCAGGACGTCCTCGCCGCCGGCATCTCGGTCGGCGCGCCCCCGGACGCCTTCAACGCGCACGGCCAGGACTGGGGCCTGCCGCCCTGGCGCCCGGACGCGCTGGCCGCCGCCGGCTACACGCCCTTCGCCGAGCTGATCCGCTCCGCCGCCCGGCACGCCGGCGCGCTGCGGATCGACCATGTGATGGGCCTCTTCCGGCTCTGGTGGGTGCCGGCCGGGCACGCCCCGACCGAGGGCGTGTACGTCCGCTACGACGCCGAGGCGATGCTCGCCGTGCTCGCCCTGGAGGCCCACCGGGCCGGCGCCGCGGTGATCGGCGAGGACCTCGGGACCGTCGAGCCGGGCGTCCGCGAGGAACTCGCCGCGCGCGGGGTGCTCGGCACCTCGGTGCTCTGGTTCGAGCGGGACTGGCCGGCCGGGGGCGCGATCCTGCCGCCGGAACGGTGGCGGGCGGGCAGCCTCGCCACCCTGACCACGCACGACCTGCCGTCCACCGCCGCCCGGCTCTCCGGCGAGCACGTGGAGCTGCGCCACCGGCTGGGCCTGCTGGCCCGCCCGCTGGGCGAGGAGCAGGCGCAGGCCGCCGCCGAGCTGGCCGACTGGCGGGCCGAGCTGGTCCGGCTGGGCCTGCTGGGCGCGGACGAGCCGCTGTCGGCCCTCGCGCTGCACCGCTTCCTGGCCGCCACCCCGGCCGGGCTGGTCGGCGTCTGGCTGCCGGACGTGGTCGGCGACCCGCGTCCGCAGAACCTCCCGGGCACCTGGGACCAGTACCCGAACTGGCGCCTGCCGGTCGCCGACGGTTCGGGGACGCCGGTCACCCTGGACGCCCTGGCCACGGCCCCGGACGTCCGCACCCTCGCCGAGCTGCTGCGCTCCGTGGGCGTCCGGCCGGGCACCGCCGCCGGCGCCGGTCCCGAAAGGCCGACCCCGCCGAGCGGCGCGGCGTAAGTGACGGGTAAGTTGGCACCGTGGACAAGAGGAACGCTTTGCGAGCCGGCGCGGTCACCGCAACGGTCACGCTGATGATGCTGTTGTCGTCGCCCGCCATGGCCCTCACCCGGGACGACGGCGACGACCCGGGTAGCGGCCTGAGCGTCGCCGAGACCCTCGGTCTGTACGTGCTGCTCCCGATCGCGGCCTTCGTGATCATCGGCGGCCTGGCCGCGCTGCCGCTCGGCGGCGGCAAGGACAAGAAGAAGTAGCCGAGCGGCTTCTTCCTCCACCCACAAGTGCACAGACCCCGAGGGGGCGCCGGACCAGGTCCGCCCGCCAGAGCGTGGGCGTCCCCAGCCGGTACGCGCCCACCACGAGCATGACCAGCGCCGGTGCGAGCCACACCACCGGCTCGGCCGCCTTCCGC